>JALHOC010000024.1 GCA_022843225.1 Hyphomonadaceae bacterium | reverse complement strand
CTTCAACACGCGCAACCCGAACCGCGTGCGCGCGCTCGTCGCCGCGTTCGCGATGCGCAATCCGCGCGCTTTCCACCAAGGCGACGGCGGCGGCTACCGCTTGCTCGCCGACGTCGCGCAGGAAATTGACGCCATCAATCCAGCGCTCGCGGCCCGGCTCTTGACGCCGTTCGAATCATGGAAACGATTCGACGCGGCGCGGCAGGCGCACGCGCGAGCGGCGCTAGAGAGCCTCGCGGCCTTGGCCGCCCTTTCCAAAAACACCCGCGAGATGGTCGAACGCACCTTATACTGAGGCTTTCGGGTTACAATTCAGACGAGTTGGGGACTGTTCCGCGTCCAGGGCCGACTTGGCGTTTACCTGGCGGTTACGATTTCCGATCTTGAGGATCGCAGAACGGCGATTCGGGGCGCCGCCGGGAAACTTTTGTGTCGGATACGACAACACCTCACGATGCGCCGGCGACGCAGCCGGCCGACAAGGCGAACAGCCCTTTCATGGCGCTCGTCTTCATGTTCATTGCGGCGTTCGCGGTGGCGACCATTGCTCAAATCAAAAGCCATCGCGACCAGGCGGCGGCAACCTTGGTGGCTGCGCAAACCTCAGCGGCCGGCATCATCGCCGAGCGCGTCAACGCCAATCTCGCGCTCGCTATCGGCGCGGGCGCGGGCGCGGTGGAGGCTGCGCGCACCAGCGGCGTCGACACCACTTCGATCGCGCGCGCCGCCGCTGTCGGCCCGACGCGGAGCGCGGCCGTCTTCGCCGATGGGACACTGCAAACGATCACAAACCAGGACGACGCGGCCATCGCCGCTGCCGCGACAAACGCCGCAGGAACCGCTCCGGTTTGGGTCGGCGCGCCCGACATGGGCGAACTCCCCACCGCGCCCGTCATCGTGCGCCGCGCGGGCCAGCGCGCGATAGTCTCGATTGTCGCGCCAGACAGGCTCCTGCCCGATCTGGACGCTGACGCACGCGTGCTGATCGTGACCACCACGAGCGATCTCGTTTATGCGTCGCCAGCGCTGCAAGCCGCTGGCGCGCGCGTGCAACAACAAATGCTGGCGCTTGCGGCAGCGCCGGAAGGCGACTTCATTGTCGATGGTCAAGACCGCACCTGGGTGGCCGCGCCCGCCGACGTACAGGTCGGCGGTTTCAAGCTCATCGCGGCCGTGCATGCGCCCAGCGAGACCATGCTGTGGATCGCCGCGCTGTTGCGCTACGCCTTTATGGCTGCGGCGCCGCTGGCGGCGATGGGCGTGCTGTACTTGCTGATGCGCCAAAACGCGCAGCGCGCGCGTATGGCCGAGGCTGAAGCCGCGCGCGCGGAAACGCATTTCCGCATTGCCGCCGATGGCGCGAAGGTCGGCGTGCTGGAATGGCGCCCCACCGCTGACGAAGTCCAGATGTCGGAGCAAGCAGCCCGGCTCATTGGCGCGCCCAAGGACAGCCTGAGCTTGCGCGAGTTTCTCGACCTCATAAGCCAAGAGGATCGCTTCGGCGTCGAGGAGGAGTTCCGCCGCGCGCGCCATTCCGGCATGCTGGATGCTCGCTTTCGGGTGATGCGCGGCAGCGGCCTAGCGCTCATTGAGGTGCGCGGCGCGGCGGTGGAAGATATCAGCGGGCGTTCCGAGACGCGCGTGTTCGGCACCGTCATCGACGCCACCGAACGTCATGAAGCGGAGGCGCTCGCCTCGCGGCTGGAGCGCCAATTGCGCGCCGCGATTGACAATTTCACGGGTCCGTTTGCGCTGTGGGACTCACGCCGCCGCTTGCTGCTCTGGAACCGTAGTTTCGCCGAAAGCTTCCAGCTAGGTCCCGAAATTCTGCGCCAGCGGGCGTCCTACGAAGCGATCAACGCCGCCGCCGCACCGAGCATCCGCCGCGAGAAGCACGATCCGACCGATCCGGATGTCCGCGTTGTCGAACTCGCGGGCGGCGAATGGCTGCATATCGTCGAGCGGCGCGCGTCCGATGGCGGCGTCATCACGGTGGGCGTCGACATCACGTCGCTGAAGAAGAAGGAAGAAGAGCTCGCCCGCAATGAAAAACGGCTCTCGGACGCGTTGAGTCGCGCTGAGAACCAGGAATACAGGATAAAGGCGCTAGCGCGCGAGGCGCATGACGAGCGCCAAAAGGCCGAAGAAGCAAGCCGCGCGAAATCAACGTTCCTGGCCAATATGAGCCACGAATTGCGGACGCCTCTCAACGCCGTGATCGGCTTCTCCGAGATCATGTCGAAGGAATTGTTCGGCCCGATCGGCAACGATCAGTACAAGCAGTATTCGGGCGACATCTTCGACAGCGGCAACCACCTGCTCGAATTGATCAACGACATTCTCGACATGGCCAAGATCGAGGCGGGCAAGCTGACCCTCTCCCCGCGTCCGCTCGATCCGATGGTGGCCATCGAACAAGCCGTGCGCCTCACCAAGCGGAAGGCGGAAGAAAAGGGCCTCTCCGTTGTCGTCGACGCAGAGAACCTGCCGGAGATCGAAGCCGATCACCGCGCCATCAAGCAGATCCTGCTCAATCTCTTGTCCAACGCCGTGAAATTCACCGATCAAGGTGCGATCATGGTGCATGCGCGCGCCAATGCCGGCGGGCTCACGCTGCGCGTCGTCGATACCGGCTGCGGCATTCCCCCAGAGCATTTGCCGCGCTTGGCGCGTCCGTTCGAGCAAGTGGAGCAAGAGCTCACGCGCAACAATTCGGGCACCGGCTTGGGCTTGGCGTTGACCAAGTCCCTGGCCGAGATGCACGGCGGCAAGCTCTCGATTCAGAGCGAGGTCGGGCGCGGAACGATCGTGACCGTCGTATTACCGCTCACTTTCGGCGGACGTCGCGAACCCCAGGAAACTTCAGCCGCCGCCTGAGCGACGCTGCTCAAGCCGCTCGCGCCAGGCGCGTCGGCGCTCTTCCATGCGCTCTCGCCTGGGCGGCGCACGGCGCAAAGTTTCGAGCGCGGCGCGCCGTTCTTCCGGGGTCAGGGTCGCGAGCGTGTCGGCGATGCGATCATGGAATACGCCCACCACCGCTTGATCGGCTGCGCGCATCCGCTCAAACGCCTGCTTAACGCGCGCGGCATCGTAAGGCTCACCCGCCGCATCGAGCACCTCGCGCCGTCTTTGAGCAGCCGCCTGTCTCAGCTCCCGCGATTGCACGACGCCTTGAACCATGTCCTGCCGCAATTGCGCGCGCGCTTGCGGCGGCAACGCCTCGACGAAGGCGCGTTGACCCGGCAATCGATCCACCGATGGCGCAGGTTGCGCGCTTGGCCGCTCAAGCCTGGCCCCCGCGCCGAAGGCGCCAATAGCGCCACCGATCAGCAGAAGGTTCACGCCCAGCGAAACAAACAGCAGCGTGCGCCAGGGAAACCGTTTCTGGTCGCTCATCCCTCGTCTCCAAACTCAGTCAATGGCCCATCGAAGGCCATGGCGATGTAATCTTCCACGCCATCGTCGTTCGCACCGGGTGCTAAGCTGCCGCCGCCAAAGCCCAGCAAGACGCCAAACACTGCGCACGCCGCGAGCGCGAACAGGGCGCGCCGATCAAAGCCGCCGTCGTCGGCGTTCGGTTGCGGCCGCGCGGCCAATATGCGTGCGGCGAGCGCATCTGACGCCGCATCAGCGCTCCACACGCTTGCGAGCGCTTCATCGAGCCTGCGTTCGGCATCGATCTCGGCGCCGAGTTCAGGCCCATACTGCAGTTTAAAGGCGGCAGCCGCCGCGCGCTCATCCGCCGGCCAGCGGCGGAGATCGGCGCCGTATGCGTCCAGCAGAGCCTCGAACCTCGCGCGATCCATCACACTCTTCCCATCAGAAACGTGCGGCGCCGTCGGCGTCGCCCAACAAATCCTGCGCCACGTCCGCGAGAGCCGCCTTGAGCGCGCGCCTACCGCGCGCCAGCAACGATTCCAATGCTTCAACGCTCACGTCGAGCATTTCCGCCGCAGCAATATTTGTCATGTCTTGATAATGCACCAAGGCGATCGCAGCGCGCTGGCGCTCGGGCAATAGCGCCAAGGCCGCATTCACCCTTTGAGCGCGCTGTTGCGTCAACCACGCCTCGCTGGCGAGCGGAGCGGTATCGGCCACGAACAGCCCCGCGTCCGGATCGGTTTTCTCGCGTTTACGGCGCAATCGATCATAGCACAGGTTCAGCGCCACCCGATGCATCCACGTCTCGAACTTGGCCGCGCCGGGCTTCCAGCGCGGCGCCTCTCGCCAGACACGCAGGAAAACCTCCTGCGCCACGTCCTCGGCTTCGGCGGCGTCGCTGAGCATGCGCCGCGCAAGACTGACCATGCGCGGCAAATGCCGGCGCACCAAGGCCTCCGCAGCCCGAGCGTCGCCAGCCCCCGCGCTCCGGACGAGATCGGCGTCCGGATCGATCATGCGTTCCAAGCCCTCCCTGCGCCGCAGCCGGCGCCGCCATTGGTCTTACCCGGCATTCATGCGGCTGCGAACGGCCTGAATTTCGTCCGCCGACGCCACGCCATCGCGGTTAGCGTCGATCCGTTCGAAGCCCCGAATGGGGCTCGCATTCATTTCGGCGCGGCTGATGCGGCCATCGCGATCGGTATCGGCGGCGGCGGAGCGATCCCGCCCGCCTTGGCGTTGACCCTGGCGCATGGCGGCGCGTTCAGCCTCTGAAAGATAGCCGTCGTCGTCGGCGTCCAGACGCGCGAACATGGCGAGCCGCCCGGCTTCGGCTTCGGCGCGCGTGATCGCGCCATCGCCGTTGGCATCCCACGCCAGCAATCGATCAAGTCCACCGCCGCCGCGCTGTTGCGCCATGGCCGGGCTCGCCGCCAAGCAAAGCGCGGCCGTTATCCAAACAATCGTTTTCATTAGAACCTCCGTGTTCCCGCAACTAACGCGACAGCACGCCGGTTCCGTCGCCGACCGGGCCGATCAACCTGACGAAATCAGCCCGCACGGCGGTTTGCACGGCGCGCAGATGCGCCTCCAGCGCCTCAAAGCTCGGCTGACCCGTGAGCGCGGCCAGACGCGCTAGCAGGGGCGGCGGCGCTTCCGAAGGGTTTAGGTCGCGGTCCAAGCAAACACGCAGCACCTGGGTGAGACGAGTGTACAGCCGCCAGGCCTCGATCAAGCGCTCAGCGCATGCGGGCGCGATCGCCCCTCCCGCCTGCAAGCGCGCCAACGCCGCGCCGGTGTGGGGGGCGAGCACCTTTTGGCTGCTCTGCGTAATCTGCAGCGCCTGAGCGATGAACTCGATGTCCACTAGGCCGCCTGGCGCGAGTTTGAGGTCCCAATGACTACCCGCTGGGCGATCCTTGGCCATGCGCGCGCGCATCTCGGCGACATCCGCTAGCGTCTTCTCCTGGTCGCGCGGTGCGGCGAGCGTAGCGTGTGCGATCTCCATCACCCGCGCGCCCAGCGCGGCATCCCCCGCCACTGCGCGGAGTCGCGTCAGCGCCAAAATTTCCCACGCCCAGGCGTCCTCCGCATAATACCGCTCCAGCGAGGAAAACCGCACGGCGACTGGCCCTTTCGAACCCGACGGGCGCAATTTCGTATCCACCTCGTACAGCACGCCTTCCTCGGTGGGCGCCGACAGCGCGCTAATCAGGCGCTGCGTCAGACGTGCGTAGTAATCGCCGGCGCCGGTTTGGGCGGCCGCGTCGTATACCAGCATGAGGTCGAGGTCAGAGCCTTGCGCCAGTTCGCGTCCGCCAAATTTTCCAAACGCGAGCACCGTGAAAACACCAGGCTGGCTCCCATGAACCCGCTCCATCTCCGCCAAAGCGGCTTGCACCATCCCCTGCACGCAGGCCTCAGCCAAATCGGTGTGCGCGGCGCCCGCCATTTCGGCGTCAGCGGCGCCTTCGAGCACCTGCGCATCAATCCGGAACCCCTCTTCGCGATGAAAGCGCCGTGCGGTGTTCAACTGCGCTTCAAAGTCGGCGCTATCGCCCAGGCGCACCTGCACTTCGCGTGCACGCGCGCCGGGCTCATCGGCCGACAAGGGCGTCGCGAACCGTGGTTCGATCAGAGCGTCCAATAAAGCGGGCCGCCGCGACAACGTCTCTGCGAGCCGCGGCGCGACCGTGAAGAGGCGCGCAAGCAAATCGAGCAGCGCCGGGCGTGCGTCCAGCAATGACAGCACCTGAACCCCAGCCACGAGGCCAGAGAAGAACACGGTGAAACGCGCGAAGGCCTGGTCCGGATCGCCGGCGCCCGAAAGCGCGCGCAGGAGTCTGGGCGTGAGCCGTGTCAACAGTTCGCGCGCGCGTTCGGCGCGCATGGCGCGGATGCGGCCATGGTGCCAGCCGCGTATGGTCTGGCTTACAATCGCCGGCTTCGAGAAGCCCAGCTTGGCGATCGTGTCGAGCGTGTCTTGGTGATCCTCGACGCCGGTGAAGATCAAGCTGCCCATTGGGTCGGCAAGACTCTCGCCGCGCCCAAACAATTGATGATCGATCTCGGAGACAATACTCCGCCGCTCAACCAAGGCGGCGTCAAAGGCCTGCAAGGATTCGAAGCCCGCCAGCGCGGCCACCCGCGCGCGCGTTTCCCGGTCGGCGGGTAGGCGGTGCGTTTGTTCATCCTCAAGCATCTGAATGCGATGCTCGACATGCCGGTAGAACACATAAGCCTCATGCAAGGCGTCACGCGCCGATGGCGCAATGGCGCCGGCGTCGGTCAGCGCATCCAGCGCAGCAAGTGTGCCGGGCGCGCGTAGCTTTTTGTTGCGGCCGCCCAAAATGAGCTGCTGGGTTTGAGCGAACAATTCGATATCGCGAATGCCGCCTCGGCCCAGCTTTACATCGAACACCGGATCGCCAAGCTCCGCGCTTTTGTGGGCGGAGAGAATTTGCCGCTTGATCGAATGCACGTCCTCGACGGCGGCGAAGTCGAGGTGTCTACGCCAGATGAAAGGCTCAAGGGAAGTGAGGAAGTCGCGCCCGCACGCGCGATCGCCTGCTGCTGCGCGCGCCTTGATGAAGGCGCACCGCTCCCAGTTCTGCCCGAGACTCTGATAATAATGCTCTGCGGACGCAATTGAGACCGCCACAGGCGTCGAGCCGGGATCGGGCCGCAGGCGCAGATCTGTGCGAAACACGTAGCCATCGGGCGTGATCTCCTCCAGCACGCGCACCATTGGCGCTACCAGCCGCACAGCCGCCACGCGCGGCTCGCGCGCGCCGGCTTCCGACAACGCCTGCGCGTCGAAGAACACCGAAAAATCGATGTCGCTGGAATAGTTCAGTTCACCAGCGCCCATCTTGCCCATGGCGATGAAGGCCATCCCGGGCACGGGTCCGTCGGGGTGCGCGAACTCGCGCAAGACGAGGTCGCCACGCCGCGCGCTTTCGGTCGCGCCCAGCGAAACCGCAGCGCGCAGAGCCGCATCCGCGAAATCGGTAATCGCACCGGTGACGCGCGCGAGCGGCCACGCACCTGCGAGATCGGCCAACGCCGTCGCGAGATGCACGGCGTCCTTCGCGCGCCGCAATAGAAGCATGCTTTCGTCAAGCGGCGGCGGCGCGGCAGCCACGTGCTGCGTCGTTGCCAACGCATGCGCGAGGGTGCGCTCCGGCCAGGTTTCGTCGATGTCGAAGCAGATGTCTTCCTGGCGGGCGATCAAGCGCTTGAGATAAGGTGCGTGCGCGCACGCAGCGGCCGCGGCCTCCGCCCAGGGCGTGTCGCGAAACGGCGCGGGCGGCGCGCCAAGCGCGAGCGCTTTGGCGATGGCGTTCATTACGGCGCGGCCGGCAACACAAGGGCGGCGCACAAACCCTTGCCGCCAGCGCTATTGTCCAGCCCGTCGCGCAAATGAATGCCGCCGCGATGGAGCCGCGCGACCGCGGCTACGAGACTTAAACCTAGCCCCGCGCCTTGTGTCGTGCGCGCGCTTTCCATGCGCACGAAGCGTTCAAGCACTCGCTCGCGATCTCCAGGTGCGACGCCCGGACCGTTGTCGGAAATCGCGATCTCCACGCGCCCGTCCTGGCGTTTGACCGCACGCACCTCAACGCGACCGCCCGACGGCGTGTACTTCATCGAGTTCTCGATAAGATTTGACACGGCTTGCGTGAACAGCCCGACATCGCCCATCACACGCAAATCCTCCTCGACCGCGCTTTCGAATGTCAGGCCTTCTTCCTCGGCTGCGGGCTCGTAGAATTCGGCGAGTTCGCGCAAGATATCTGTCGCGGCGACAAGCTCAAAGCGCCAATTGTTAGACGCCTCGACCCGCGCGAGACGCAACACGCCGGCAAACATGTCGAGCAAGCGATCGGCTTCCTCCACCGCCTTGCGTAGCGCGACACGGTCGGCTTCCGTATTCGGCGGCGCATCGAGGGCGGATTCGAGCTTCTGGCGAAACCGCGTCAACGGCGAGCGCAGATCATGGGCTATGGCGTCACCAGCCGTGCGCGTGGTTTGCATCAATTGCTCAAGCCGATCGAGCATGGCGTTGAGCGCCTCCGCCAATGTGTCGAATTCATCGCCGACGCCACGCACGGGCGCGCGCCGCGTGAGATCACCGGCCATGACCTCGCGGGCGGTATTGGACAAATCCTCCGCGCGTCGGTTGGCCAGCCAGGACCCCATCAAACCGCTCGCGACCGACACCAACACGCCTAGCACCAGCACGGTCCACAACACCCGCCGGATGCGGTCCGAGATCACGGCGCTGTCGCCAAGATCGCGCGCGACCAAAAGAATGGGGCCGCCGATCAGACGGCCGATCAGACCGCGCGCCTCGCCGCCTTCGCCGGCGCCTTGCGGCAAATTGAGATCGATATGTGTGGGCGCATTGCGCACGATGGCGGGCAGCGTGGTGAAGTCACCCGCTAGAACCGCGCCATTGCTTTCCGCCAGGACGTAGAGCAGCGGGCCATCGCGTGCTGCGCGCTCACCAACTTCCTGCTCAAGCCTACGGATGCCGCCTTCGGCATAGGCGCGTTCCAAGGTCGCGTATTCTTGATCAAGGAGAACGTCGGCGTCGCGCGTTAACTGCCCGATGGTTGCGATATAGATGTAGCCCAGCAGAGCCAACACAAACGCAAGCACCACGCCCGCCTGCACAAGCGCCAGGCGGAACGTGGTGGTGCGGAGAAGCGCGAGGCTTGGCCTCATACCTCCAGTCGATAGCCTGAGCCTCTGACCGTATGCAAAAGAGATTGCGCGAAATCACGATCGATTTTCGACCGCAGGCGCGAAATGTGCACATCAATCACGTTCGTTTGGGGGTCGAAATGATAATCCCAGACGTTCTCGAGCAGCATCTTTCGGGTGACGGTCTGCCCGGCATTGCGCATGAGATATTCAAGTAAGCGGAACTCACGCGGCTGCAGATCGAGCTTCTTGCCGCCGCGCCTTACGGTGCGGGCGAGCAAATCCATTTCAAGATCGCCGACCTGGAGTCTTGTCTGCGGTTCGCGGCCGCGCCCGTGCCACAGCGACCGCACACGCGCCAACAGCTCGCGCGTTGAGAACGGCTTGCCGAGATAGTCGTTGGCGCCGGCGTTGAGCCCTTCGACGCGATGATCCTCGTCATGCAAAGCCGAGAGGATCAGCACCGGCGTTGAAACGCCTTTCTCGCGCAGTTCCCGCACCACCGACACGCCGAGTTTCTTGGGCAACATGCGATCCAGCACGATCACATCATAAGCGCCGTTCAGCGCCATATCGTATCCGGCGTCGCCGTCCGCCGCCCATTCGACGTCATGAGAATCCGCGACCAATGACGTCTTGAGCGTCTCCGCCATCTCGGCGTCGTCTTCGACCACAAGCACCCGCATTAAAGCCTCGCTTATTCGCTTACGTCGGTAGCGACGAAGCGGCGGCCCCCCCGGCCCTCGATTTGCAGTAGCAACGGCCGGCCTGCGCGGCGCGCGGCGTCGGCGGCTGTGCCAAGTTCCTGCGGCGTGCGCACGGTGCGCCCGCCGGCTTGCAGGATCACGTCGCCCGCGCGAATGCCCTTTTCAGCGGCGTCGCTGGCGGGCTCTACGGAGGTGATCACCAAGCCTGTCTCGCTGGCCGCCAGTTGATAACGAGCGCGATCCTCGGCGGCGAGCGGGCGCACCGACAGACCAAGAGAGCTTTGCGCAACCCCGCCTTGATTGTTGTCCGGCTCCGGCGTCGCGTTCGGACGCGGCGTTGTGCTCGCCAAGACCTGCTCAGATGGGCGTTCCGCAACACGCAGCTGCAATGTGCGACGCTGACCATTGCGCATAACTTCAACGCGAGCGGCGCGGCCAACAGCGATCGCGCCCACGCGCTGGGTGAGGTCGCGGCTGTCTTCGATGCGCTGGCCATCGAGCGCCAAGATCACATCGCCCTGCTGCAGGCCCGCGCGCGCGGCGGGGCCATCCGAGACGACGTTGCCAATTAGCGCGCCTTGCGGGCCGTCGAGCCCGAGACTGCGGGCGAGGTCTTCGTCGAGCCCTTGAATGGACACGCCGATCCAACCTCGCGTAACGCGCCCCGATTGCTGCAATTGGTTGACGATGGCGTTGGCGGTTTCCGACGGAATGGCGAAGCCGATGCCGACGCTGCCGCCGGTCGGAGAGAAGATCGCGCTGTTCACGCCAATGACGTTGCCGTTGAGATCGAAGGTCGGCCCACCGGAATTGCCGCGATTGATCGGGGCGTCGATCTGCAAATAATCCACATAGGCCGACGAGCCAGCGTCGCGACGGCCGATGGCGGAGACGATGCCTGCGGTCGCGGTGCCGTCGAGGCCGAACGGATTGCCGACGGCGACCACCCAGTCGCCAACGCGCACATGGCGCGACGCATCAAAAGTCACGAACGGAAAGCGCCCGCCACCACGTACGCGGAGTAGAGCAAGGTCGGTTGCCTGGTCAGAGCCCACAAGATCGGCTGGCAGGTCGCGCCCATCGCTGGTGCGGATGGTGATCTCCTCGGCGCCCTCAATCACATGGTGGTTGGTGACGACCAAGCCGCTCTCATTGATGAAGAAGCCCGATCCCAAAGACACGGCTGGCGCCGCCCCTGGACGTCCGGGGCGCCCCCGGAAGAACTCCTCAAACCCGGGCGGCAGTCCCTCGGGGGCCTCGGCTTGCGCTGCGTTCGGGCTCTGGCGGGCGGTGATCGACACCACTGCTGGCCTTACACGATCGATCAAATCGGCGAAGCTCATCGGCGCGCCATTGGGCGGGGCGACCGCAGACGGCTGGATCTCTTGCGCACCGGCGGGGCGCGACATCAGGGCCGGAACAGCCGCGAACCCGGCGAACAAAGCCAAGGCTGCACCGCTCGCGATCAAGGTGCGGCGGAAGAACTTCACGGTTACGGCGTCAGACATAAAGACCCCTCTCACGGAGACACGGCAATAGGAAGCCAAGCCTCCCAGGTTTCAAGCCCTAGATAGGCGGCGCTCCCAGTCCCGTAAGAGCCGTTTTGGGCGAAGTTGCGATCAATTGCGGCATGATACAGCTTCCGCCTTGCCCAATCGACAAGCGGCGGGGTTAGCGCGACGATTACCTTTCGCTCTCCTCGGGACCCAGGGCTGCCCCAGATTCGCCCTTTCGGCGTCGCGAACTTAGGACCGCCAAGAGGCCGCCGCCGAGAAGAAGCGCGGGCGTTACCCACAGGACCAGGGTGCGCCCGTCCAGGGGCGGTCGGAACAAAACGAAGTCGCCATAGCGCTCGCGGAAGAAAGCCCGGATTTCGGCGTCACTGTCTCCGGCCGCAATCCGCTCGCGCACCAACACGCGCATGTCGCCAGCGATATCAGCGGTGGACTGCGCGATCGGCTCGTTCTGGCACTGCACGCAGCGGATTTCGCGATCGAGCTCCAGGGCGCGCGCTTCCTGACGCGGATCGGCGAGCAAGGCCGGCGCGACGGCGGCGACGAGGATGGCCGCGATGCTCATGTGCGGGGCCGCCGAGCAATCGAAATGAGGCTCAGCACGCCACCGACACCCATCATCAACGCTCCCAAGAAGATCAGCTGCACCAGCGGATTGTGATAGAAGCGTACGGTCCAAGCACCGTCGCCACCGCGTATTTCCTCGCCCAGCGCGATATAGAGATCGCCATCCCAACTTGGCAGGATGCCAACTTCCGTCGTCGGCATTGGCGAGGTTGGGTAGAAGCGCCGCTCCGCTGACACGACCTGCGCATCGCGCAGGCCATCGACGCGGAAGTTCGCGCGGGTTGCGGCATAGTTCGGTCCGTCGACGTCGCCCACTTCAAGCAGCGTGACCTGACGCCCAGCAAACACGACGCCTTCGCCTGGTTTGAGCGCGAACGCTTGCTCGGTGCGAAAACCCGTCTCGGCCACCGCGCCAATGGTGAGCACGCCGGCGCCGAGATGGGCCGCGCTCATCGACCACACCGCCAGCGGCAACACCGCCAGTTTGCGCAAAGTGTTTCCTTCGCCGCGCTGGATGCGGTTCCACAGATAGATGAGCCCGCCCGCGACCAGCCACACGCCGATCGAGAGTCCCAGTGCAGGCCAACCTCGCCCCTGCGTGAGCGTCAGCGTGGCGATCAATGTGATCAGCCCAAGGACGATTGCGGGCGCCAGGCGCTTTGCAGCGCCGCCGAAATCGCCGACGCGCCAAGTCATCATCGGGCCGAACGGCAAGAGCAGGAACAACGCAGCGAGAATGGGCGCAACCGTCATGTTGAAGAAGGGCGGACCGACGGAGATGAGCCCGCCGCCGAGCGCTTCAACCAGAAGCGGATAGAGCGTGCCTATGAGCACGATCCCCGTCGCAACCGCGAGCCCGTAATTGTTCCACACCAGCATGCTTTCGCGGCTCACGGCCGCGAAACCAGAGGGCTGCGCCAGTTTCGGCGCACGCCACGCATAAAGTGTGAAGCCGATGCCGAGCGCGACCGCGAGCAACACCAAAACCGCGATGCCGCGTTGAGGATCAACCGCGAAGGCATGCACGGAGGTCAGCACGCCCGACCGCACCAGGAACGTACCGAGAAGCGCCATGCCGAAGCCGAGGATGGAGAGTAGTATCGTCCAGGTCGCGAGCGAACCGCGCCGCTCGGTGACGATGGCGGAATGCACCAAAGCGCACGCGATCAGCCACGGCATGAAGCTCGCGTTTTCGACGGGGTCCCAGAACCACCAGCCGCCCCAGCCCAACTCGTAATAGGCCCAATAAGAGCCAAGCGCGATGCCGAGCGTGAGACAGGTCCAAGCCGCCAGCGTCCAGGGCCGCAAGGCGCGCGCCCAAGCCTGATCGGCCTTGCCCTCCAACAACGCCGCCAACGCCAACGAGAACGGCACGCTCATGCCGACATAGCCCAAGTACAACATGGGAGGATGCGCCGCGAGCGCGGGGTCCTGCAAGAGCGGGTTAAGCCCAGCACCTTGCATCGGCGCGGGATCGAGGCGGGCGAAGGGATTGGAGAGCAGCAGCGTGTAGATGAAGGCGCCAGCGGTCACGAAGCCTTGCACAGCGAGAGCGCGCGACCAAAGCCCCAGGCTCTGCGCACCGCGCACCGACGCCATGATCGCGCCGAACATCGCAGACACCAGACACCAGAGCAGCATCGAGCCTTCGTGATTACCCCAGGTTCCGGCAATTTTGTACACAAAAGGTTTGTCAGTGTGTGAGTTCGCGGCCACGGTCGAGACCGAGAAATCGGAGACCGCAAACGCCCACACCAAACATCCGAAGGCCAGCACGCTAAGCGCCGCCGCCGCCTGCGCCGTCGCCTTCGCGGCGTCAGCGCGCGACTCGCGCTTCGCTCCAAACAGCCCCAACACGCCTTGCGCCAAACTGAGCATCAAGGCGAGCACCGCCGCGAACGCGCCGACTTCCACGATCATGGCGTTGCGCCGCCCTTCCACTCGCCGCGCTCTTTCAGAGCCTCGGCAACCTCACGCGGCATGTAGGTTTCATCGTGCTTCGCCAGAACGCGCTCAGCCTCGAATGCTTCGCCTGGGCGCCAGCTGCCCTCGGCGACAATGCCTTGGCCCTCGCGGAACAAGTCCGGCAGTAAGCCCTCGTAACGCACTTGCACCTGGGTTGCGCCATCGGTGACGGCGAAGCGCACCGCGCCATCGGTATCGCGACTCACGGTTCCCTCGACCACCAGCCCGCCCAAGCGCACACGCCGGCCAGGCTCGGCCTTCTCCGAGAGCTCTGAGGGCGCGACGAAGAACACGGCGGAGTCGCGAAGCCCCGTTACGGTCAGCGTCATCGCCAGCACGAGCACTGCGGCGGCGGCGCCGATCATCATCAGGCGTTGATCCCTGCGCCGCATGGCTCAGCCTCCCGCCATCATCGCGCGCGCCATCTCGCGGCGGGGATCGTCAGGCGCCATGCGTTGCAGCGCTTCGCCCCACAGCCGGCGCGTCTCAGCGTCGTTGCCTTGCTCCATCGCCGCCATGGCTTGGTATATCCATGGTGCGGGATCGTTGCTGAGTTGCGCGGCTTGTTGGAACACCGCCAGCGCATCAGGGCCGACGCGCCCATCCTCCATCTGCACCATGGCGCGTCCGAGCCCCAGCATGGCCTCGACGTTCTCAGGTGCGCGGCGCAGCGCCATGTCATACGCGCGCACCGCCTCCTGGGCGCGACCTTGGTCGAGCAGCAATTGGCCCGAATAGAAATGCGGCAGCGGATCGGTGGGATTGTCACGCGCTGCTTCCGACAAAATCGCTAGCGCTTCGTCAACGGAATAGGTGGTCGGGTCGCGCTGCTTCAGCGCTTCAAGACGTGGCGCGTAGGCAGCGTCCGCGAGTTCAGGCCGCCCGATCAACAGATACGTTGTCAACGCCGCCAAGGCGACCATACCGCAGCCCAACAGCGCAGGCACGGGCGAGCTCGAACCACCGCCCGCGCGCCGATAGGCGCGCAGCACCCAATAGGCGCTGAGCGCGCACAATACCGCCGCGACCAAGAGGACTGCCAACGCGATGACCACGACGCGTGCCTAACCCGCCCAAGGTTGAAAAGAAAACCCCAAAGCGCGAAGGCGTCAGTCCGTCGCGGGCAAGCGCAGCCGCGCCTTCAATCCCCCTAAGGCGCCGTGTTCGAACGATAACTCGCCCGCATAGAGATCGACGGTCTCTTTCAGGATCGAAAGCCCCAAACCTTGGCCAGGCGCTGCTTCGTCCAGGCGCGCCCCACGCGCCATGGCGCGTGCGAGTTCGTCTTCGGAGAGCCCCGCCCCGTCATCCTCCACCACGATGTCGAGCGCCCCTTTTCGATCTGGGGGCGTTTCGAGCCGAACCACGACTTGGCTGCGTCCGTACTTGCAGGCGTTATCGACCAGGTTAGCGACCATCTCGAGCAAATCCTCGCGCTCGCCGCGGAATGTGGCGTCGTTCTCAGCTTCGAAGGAAATGTCGATGGCTTTCTGATGGTCGTACTTCTGCTCCATCATGAAGACGAGGTCTTCGAGGTTTTGCCGCACCGGCGTGCGATAGGCGATGGTGGCGCCGGCGCGCGACTCGGCGCGGGCGGCGACTCGGGCGCGGCGCAATTGCCGCTCCACATAGCCTTCCATTTCCTCGACCGATTGCTTGAGCAGATTGTCGTCGCCCTTGCCCTCGGCGGCGGCGTTCTTGAGCACGGCGATCGGTGTCTTCAACGCATGCGCCAAATTGCCGACATGGCGGCGCGCGCGCTCGACAACTTCGCGATTGTGATCAATCAGCGCGTTCAGCTCCTCGGCGACGGGCTTCAGTTCAGCGGGATACGCGCCGGTCAAGCGCTCGCTCTGGCCGCGCCGGACGTTGGCGATATCACCGCGCAATTCCGTCAAGGGTTGCAGCCCCATACGAACCTGCAACGCCGAGGCCGCCGCCACCATCGCGGCGCAGAAGGTGACAAACGCCGCGAACGCCCAGCCGACCAGATTGCCCGCAGGCGCGATAATCTCGCGTGGCGCCACCCCGACAAGGAAGAGATAGCGCCCCTCTAGCTCGGGAATACTCGCCACGCGCGCCACCACGCGCAATGGCTCGCGATCGGGCCCATCCTCGACGTTCAGGAAAACGGCTTGGCTGGGCGCTGTGGGCGTAGTGAATTGACTTGCCTGCTCCGGCGATAGCTCAAGCGCAACGTCGAACAGAGATTGCGAAACCACCACAGGACGCGCGGTCTCGCCCTCGATATGCGCGATCTGGAAATAGCGTCCGCTTAAGGGCTGCATATAGCGCTGATCGGCGGGCACCTCGCGCAGCGCGAGTTTGCCATCCGCTCCACGCATGGCGCTGCCGATCAGATCATCGGCGACGCTCTCGATTTCAGGGTCGATCAGCAGGCTGGTCATCCGCGCATTGAATTGCGCGAAGGCGAGCCACCCCATCAGCACCAAGCCAAGGATGGAGACGACGGCGATGCCGAGCAAGCGCGCCGCGAGCGAACGCCGCCACAGGCTGAAAATGGGATCAAGCACGCCGAGGGGCGCGTGCGTCACTGCTGCTCCGCTGGATTGACCAAGCGATAGCCGAGACCCTTCTCGGTGATGATGCGATCGGTGCCGATCTTGCGGCGCAGGATTCCGATGAACACTTCGATCGTGTTGGAATCGCGCTCATGATCCTGGCTGTAGATTTTTTCGGTCAACTCCATGCGCGACACGATCCGCCCCGCATGGTGCATCAAATAGTCGAGCACTTTGTACTGATAGGCGGTGAGCTTCACCGGCACGCCATTGACCGTCACCTGCCCAGTGGCGGAGTTAAGGCGTAGATCGCCAACCTCAAGCACCGAGGAGGTGTGGTCGGTTTGCCGGCGCACATTGGCGCGCACGCGCGCCAGCAATTCCGCCATGTGGAAGGGCTTGGTGACGTAATCATTGGCGCCGAGGTCGAGCCCCTCGACCTTCTCGCTCCAGCGGTCGCGCGCCGACAGGATCAGCACGGGCAGCGCCTTGCCCTCCTTGCGCCATGCCTTCAGCACGGAGAGCCCGTCCACCTTGGGCAAGCCCAGATCGAGGATGGCGAGATCGTAAGGTTCGGTCTCGCCCAGGAATTGCCCGTCCTCTCCGTTGTCGGCGGTGTCCACAGTGTACCCGGCGTCGATCAGCGCCGAAGCCAACTGCTCACGCAGGTTCTTGTCGTCCTCGACCACCAGCACCCGCATACAATTGTCTATCCCTAACGTGTGGCGTCCACACGGAAATCCCGGGTGGTCACGCCATCAGGCATTCGCCAGCGGATGACATAAACAGGCCTGGGGCCGTCCTCAAGGCGATGGCTGACGTACTCCCCGCCATACTGAGCGCGTAGCATGTCGATCGCCTCGCGCAGCGGACGCAATTGCTGCCGTTCGCGGTCGTCCTGGACAGGCATGATCCAGCCGGGCTCTATCGCGAGCGGCGGACGCGCGCTTGCGAGCGGGGTGAAAACCCCGAAGGCTGCCAAAGTGGCGAGGAGGAGGGTTTTGACCCGCATGACAATTCCCGTGTACGGGGAACGCTCTGAATAGGCGCTGAACGGCGCGCCCAGCCACTCGTTACCCAGCCGGTCGGGGCGGAACATAGTCCCGCTTGGGCCATTTCTTCACGAACTTTCGCAGGTCTTCGTCGGCGGTCTCAGGCAATACAACGAGCAGGCGAACGAATTGGTCGCCCGTCCCGCCTACACCCTTGCCCTTTAGCCGTAGCACCTTGCCCGTGTTCGAGCCCGCTGGAATGGTGAGCGTCACCGGGCCGCTCGGCGTGGGGGCCTGGATGCGCGCGCCATCGACGGCCTCGGTCAGCGAGACATTGATATCGACGTGAATGTCCTGGCCCTCACGACGAAAGAACGGATGCGGCCGCACCTTGAGCTCCACCAGCGCATCGCCGGCTGGCCCGCCTTGAACGCCCGCGCCGCCTTGGTTCTTGAGCCGCAACACCTGCCCGCTCTCAACCCCCGGCGGGATCGCAACATCGAGCGTGCGCCCTTCTGAAATCGAGATTCTGCGCTTGGCGCCGTTGATCGCATCGAGGAAATCGACCTCAAGCGTGAAGCGAATATCGCGCCCGCGCATGCGCGAATAGGTGCGACCGCCGCCAACGCCGCTGCCGAACAAATCCGAGAAGATATCGCCCAGGTCGAACGGCTCGGCTTGCGGCCCAAAGCCGCCGCTAGGCCCCGCGCCAGCGCCGGCATGGGCGCGTTGTCTTGGCCGTGCGCCCGCGAACGCCGCGCGCTCATTGCCGTCGGCGTCGATCTCGCCGCGATCGAAGCGGCCTTTGGTGACAGGGTCAGAAAGGAGATTAAACGCTGCGGTAGCGCGCTTGAAGCGATCTTCGGAGCCCTTGTCGCCGGGGCGCACATCGGGATGCAATTCCTTGGCAAGCGTCCGGTACGCGCGACGAATATCGTCGGCGGTGGCGGATCGGCTTACGCCGAGGGCGGTATAGGGATCCCAACTCAAGCTGTGCTCCGGCCCGGGCAGATGCGCCCGATTCCCAGAATCAGGCGAGGGCTAACGATCTCATCTCCCCACAAGCCTATAATGTTATAGTTAACGCGCTGTTCAACCCTGTGGCGCCGTTAGCCCCGATTTGAGCGACCTGGAACCGCAACGAAGCGGGCAACGCACCGAAATCCGCGCTTTGAAGCGCCGAAGTATAGGTGAAGCTGGGGCTGTTGAGAGTGGCCGTGCGTTTTAAAGCGCCTGCAGCGTCGAGGATGTCGAGTTGGTAAGCTTCGCTCGGCGCCCCGATCGGCGGCTCGCCGGGTCCCCAGGAATCGCCGCCGCTTCGCGCGCAGCGCACCCAGCTGATGGCGACATCGCCGTTGGGCTGGCGCTTAGCTTGCAGGTGCGCGGGCGCCCACTGCCGCGCGTGGGCGCGCGGCAGTATGATACTGGCAAACGCAGCGCGCGCGTCCGTCATGGGTGCATTGGCGGGCGGCACGGCAACCGGGAGCGGCTCCTGCCAGTGGTGCACATTGATCGTCATGCGCGCCAAGCGCTCGTCGAGCTTGACGATCCGCGCGCCAACAGGATGCGGCGCACGCATCGCATGCGCTGACCCGAGACGACCGCGCAGAAATCCAGACAGCTCGTACTCGTTAGGCCCAACTAAAGTGCACTCGCGCGCCTGCACGATCTCCCATTCTTCACACTTTTCTCCTCAGGCAACAGCGCGGATGACCTCTCGCGCAAGGGTCAGCCGCGCTTGCGGCTGCATCGGATGCGTCACGATGGACACTTCCAGAAGGTCGATCTCTTCAAGCACCCGCCCGCTTGGCGTTCGGCGCGTTACGACCGGGACGAACCCAATCGACAGCCCATCAATTCCGCGCGCGATGAGCCTCTTGGCGCGGGCTGCGCCGGGCTGATCGGCGCGGATCTCGCCACGTAAGAACAGACCGCGCGCATCCTCAATCGCGTCGCTCCACGCGCCGGCAATCAAGCGGCGCTCATGCTCCACCAACATCGGCAAAAGCTCGGCACGGCGCTTCAGGCTTGCGCCGAACGCGCCCGCGCGCACCACGTCGCCCATTTGATCCGCCAAGCCGAACAGTGCGGCGTAGCCTTGGATGATCATCGATCCAGTCGCGCCTCGACGCGCGCGAGCGAACGGCGCGCCTCGCCCAACTGCTCCTCAAGACGCGCCAAACGTTCCGCCACTTCGGGCTGCGTGGCGACGGCGCGTTCGAGTTCATCAAGGCGCGCTGCGGCGCGCCCTGCCCACAGGAGCCCGCCCGCCGCTTGCAGCAACAGCGCCAGGATCAGCGCATAGGTCACGCGCGGATCGAACTTCATGGATCGGCACGCTCGGGCGCATCGACACCCGCCATGCGTCGCTTTTCATCCTCGCTTAGAAAGTCCGCTGCGGCGACGCGCGCCCACAGCGCTTCCCGCTCAACCGCGAGCGCGGGCACGGCATCCATGTCAACACTGACTGCGGCCGGGCCGACGTCTTTCCAGCGATCGCCGAGCCATGCCTCGATGCAGCGCGCGGCTTTCTGCCCCAGCGGCAGCGCGGTTTGCCGCCAGAACGCGAGGTTGGCTTCGCGATAATTCGAATAAGTGTTGTCGCCCGGTATACCGAGCAACATCGGCGGCACGCCGAACGCCAGCGCGATGTCGCGCGCCGCTGAATAACGCGCTTCTATGAAATCCATATCGGACGGCGACAGCGACATCGGCCGCCATTCCAAACCGCCCTCCAGCAACATCGGGCGCCCCGCATTGGCGGCACCGACATGCATGTCTTCCAATTCCTGCTTGAGTCTACGGAATCGCTCCTCGCTCAAACGATCGGCGCCGCCCGCGCCTGTGAACACCAGCGCGCCCGAGGGCCGAGCGGCATTGTCGATCAAAGCCTTGTTCCACGCGCCGCCGGCATTGTGGATGTCGATGGAAAACGCCGCCGCTTCCATCGGCGATAGCCCGTACCAATCGTCGCTCGGGTTGAAGAGCTTGAGATGAAGAATGGGCGCTTCGCCGCTGACTGGATCGCGATCGAACCGACGCACCTGCGCGCCCACGCGATGCTCCCATCCCACGGGCCAGCCGTCAGCGCCGGGAATGACGCTCATCCGGTCGGGGCGCAGCACGTAGAGTTCGGACGGCGGCGCGTCATCGAACTGCGCCGCTTCCAAGAACGCGTTGCCCGCGACGTGCAGGTGTCCGAAGAAGGCTTCCAGCAATTCGATGCCGGTCTGCTCCGGGTTTGGCCGCGCCAGCAAACGCGCCAGCGGGTGATCGTCTGGCCCGACCCGAAGCGGCGCGCTGGCAGCGGCTTCGGCGATCATTCGCACACACCGATACGCGACCGCGTTCTTGGCGTAGCCTTCGCGCGCGAACACGGCGGGGTCGCGTTGCGACCAAACCGGGCGCCCGGGCGTGTACCAAGCCATGAGTTTTCGCTCGGCGCGCCAGGCGCCGAGGTTTCGCAACCAATCCAGCATGAAATCTTTCCGCTAAAGTATCCGCATGGGCGGCTGCGCGCCGCCCATGCGCGAGTCCGTCAACGCCCAGACCAAAGCGTCCACACGGTCTGGGCTTTCCTTAAACTTCGCCGCGCTGAAGCCGCACATCTGATCTTCCAGCGCCGCTTTGATTGTTTCGATGCGAGTCAGCGCCCCTGCTCCTTGTTCAAGCTGATTTCTCGACCGTGCCTGGAGCATACGCCCGGTCCGTCTCGGTCGGATTGATTTTTGCAGAGCTCAAGCGACTCAAGGGCTTTGGTGATTTTCGGCATGGATAGAGGTGTGCTCTATCCCCCTTTCCGCTGGTCAGAATTCGGCCACACCGCTATTGGACAGACCTCTCGGAGAGACCTTTGTCAGACAACCGGCCGAATTTTCAGCGTGGCGTCGATTGGGCCAAGCTGCGCGCTGCTGCAGCACAGGAGCAGCTGTCGCAGATCCTGCGTCAGCGCGCGCGCCTCACGTGGCAACGCGCGGCAAGCATTACCGCCGGTCTTGTGTTGCTTGCAGTGTTCTCGGTCTGGGTCTGGATTTATTGGGGCCTGCCGCGCGTGCCGGACGCCGAAGCGTTGTGGGCGCTCAATCGCCAGCCTTCGATTATGTTCGTCGATCGCAGCGGCGACATCCTTGGCGTGCGGGGCGCGTATTATGGCCGGCGCGCGCTTCTGGCCGATCTGCCTGAATATGTGCCGCAAGCTTTCCTCGCCATCGAAGACCGACGCTTTTATCAGCATGAAGGCGTTGACCGGATGGCAGTCTTGCGCGCCGTTCTCGCGAACCTCGAAGCGGGCGAAACCGTGCAGGGCGGCTCGACGATCTCCCAGCAGCTCGCACGCAATCTCTTTCTGACCCGAACGCAGACGGTGAACCGCAAGCTCCGCGAAATGGTGCTCGCCTCACGCATTGAGCGCCGGCTCTCCAAGGACGAGATACTCGAACTCTATTTGAATCGGGTCTATCTGGGCGATCAGGCTTACGGCGTGGACGCCGCCGCGCGTCGCTTCTTTGGCAAGCCCGCGACAGAACTGACGCTCGCGGAAGCAGCTCTGCTGGCGGGACTTCCCAAGGCGCCGTCCGATTATGCGCCCACGCGCCATCTCGAGCGCGCGATTGAGCGCCAGCTTGTGGTGCTGGACGCCATGGTCGACGCCGGCTTCATCACCGCGGAACAACGCGACGAAGCCCGCGCCGAGCGCATCCGTATCGCGCGCCCGCCCAGCGTCGAGCGCACCATGGGCTACGCCTTCGATCTCGCGGTCGAGCAAGCGCGCGACGTCGTCGGCGAAGGCGCGCCCGACCTCGTCATCGAGATGACGGTTGATCGCGCGGTGCAGGAAGCGGCGTCGAGTTCGGTGCGGCGGCGGCTTGGCAACCGCGCCTTTGGACGACGCCCTTTGCAAGCCTCGCTCATGGCCGTTGACCGCGAAGGCGGCATCCGTGCGCTCGTCGGCGGCACCGATTACCAGACATCCAAGTTCAACCGAGTTACCCAAGCCCAACGGCAGCCGGGCTCGACGTTCAAGACCTTCGTGTACACGGCGGCGATTGAGTCCGGCCTCGACACCGAGGACGTACGCTATGACGAGCCGATCGTCATCGATGGCTGGCGGCCGCGCAACTACGATGAGGGGTACGAGGGTGCGGTGACGCTGCGTACGGCGTTCGCGCGTTCGATCAACACCGTGGCGGCGGAAGTGGCGAACGAAGTCGGACCCCGGCGGGTCGCAGATGTCGCGCGCAGGCTTGGCGTTCGCTCGATGCCGGAGCGAAATGAATTCGTACCCCCGTCGATCGCGCTTGGTTCGATCGAAACCAATCTCTGGGACATGACCTCCGCCTTCGCCGCTTACATGAATGACGGCCTTCGCGTCGACGCATACATGGTGCGCCGGGTCACGAACGCTGCAGGCCAAGAGCTCTATGTTCGCCCCGCCGCCGATCCCCAGCGAGTGCTTGACCAAGAAGTGGCGCGACGCATGACATCCATGATGGGCGCGGTGGTTATCCGTGGCACCGGGACGGCGGCGCGCCTTGATCGTGATGTAGCCGGCAAGACCGGCACGAGCTCAGATTGGCGCGACGCCTGGTTCGTCGGCTACACCGCAGACTTCACCGCCGGCGTTTGGGTCGGCCATGACGACTTCACCTCCATGGGAAGAACGACGGGCGGCACGCTGCCAGCGCAAATCTGGGCGGATACGATGCGGGCAGCCCATCGCGACATGGAAAAACATCCCTTGCCCGGCATCGAGCAACCCAGCTACACGCCGCGCCAAGTCGAGACGGCGAGCTTTTTCGATGAACTCGCGGATGCGTTCGGTGATCCTGATAACTTTCCGGTGCTACCTGAAATCTTCCAGTAAGCGTTTGTTAACCGCAATCCGCTCGACTTGAAGCTGCAGGCTGAAACAATTGTTAACGGGCGCCTGATAGCGTTTGCTCCTTGATTCCGCTCAAGGATGGCCATGTCGACCTCTAGGTTCGCCAAACTGATTGACCTAGCGCAAACGCAAGACAGCGCGCGGCGCCGCGACCTATTGCGCGAGGTCACCGACATGTTTTTCGAAACATCGGGCGCGCAGAGCCAGCGAGAATCCGCCCTCTTCGACGAAGTGCTGCAACTCGTCGCCGCCGACATGCAAGATAGCGTGCTTGCGGAACTTTCCGAGACCTTCGCGGGCGCCAGCAATGCGCCAGCCGGGCTGATGCGTGACCTCGCCAGCCGGTCCTTCGATGTGGCGGGCCCGGTGCTGCGCCGCAGCCTGGCTTTGGATGAACAAACTTTGCTCAACGTCGTTCGCTACCAGAGCCAACGCCACATCAAGGCCGTGGCTCAGCGCGACACGGTAAGCGAGGCGCTGTCGGACGCTATCGTCGAGCACGGCGACGATCATGCTCTCGATGCGCTGATCCGCAACGAAGGAGCGCGCCTGTCGCGAAATGGCATGGAGACGGCCGTCGATCGCGCGCAGCGCAACGCCATGTTGCATGAAGGCGTCGTCAAGCGCGGCGACCTACCGCTCGATCTGTTGAATGAAATGTATTTCGTAGTCGAAACCCGCCTGCGCGACCAAATCATGACGCGCAACGCCAGCGTCGATCCCGCAACGTTGGACGCCGCCTTGGCGAGGTCGCGTCGGCGTATAAAGAAGGTTGCGCGCGACCTCACCATGGAGACGCGTCAGGCGCAGGCTTTCGTCATGGCGAAGCGCGCCAGCGGCGAACTCAATGCGCGCTTGTTGGTGTCGCTCTATCGCGAGGGCAAACACACATACTTCCTGTACGGCCTCGCCGAGATGACCCACTTGGATCATGACGCGGTGTCGGAGTTGCTCGCCCGTCGCGACCTCGATGGCTTGGCGATGATCTGTCGGGCCGCCGACATTGAACGCCCGCTGTTCGTCACCCTTGCCGTGTTGGTGTGCGGCGGCGATGACGCCATGTCGCGCGCTGAGGAATTCGGCAGAATGTACAATGCGGTGCCGGTCGAAGCCGCACAGCGCGCCATGCGGTTCTTCAAGGTTCGCAAGACAGCAGGCCAAGAGAGCAACGCCGCCTGAGACCACTTATGCCGCGCGTTCCTTCGAGGCGCTGAACCGCACGGCGGGGTTTTTGTCCTGGACGTAGCCAATTTCCCAGGCTGACTTGCCCAGATAAACCGGCGCACCATCGACATCTTCGGCCATTTGCCCGCCTGACTTCTCGATGAAGGCGTCGACATCGGCGCGCTTCTCAGCGCTGATCCAGCGCGCGGCTTGGTAGGGCGAGGTCTCAAAGACCACTTCCAGGCCATACTCGGCTTTGATCCGCTCATCGAGCACGTCGAATTGCAGCGCGCCGACGGCGCCGACGACAAGATCGCCGCCTTGGATCGGTTTGAACACTTGCGTCACGCCCTCTTCGCCCAAGGCTTCGAGTGCCTTGCGCAAATGCTTCTGTTTCAGCGGATCGCGCACGCGCACGCGCTTCAGTATTTCCGGCGCGAAATTGGGGATGCCTTGGAACACCACATCGCCGCCTTCCGACAATGAATCGCCGACGCGTAAGCCGCCATGACTCGGGATGCCGATCACATCGCCTGGAAAGGCTTCATCCGCGATCTCACGCTCCTGCGCCATGAACATCAGCGGGTTGTGGACGTTGAAGCCTTTGCCTGCGGCGGTCTTCAACGTCATGCCGCGCTGAAACCGCCCCGAGCAGATACGAAAGAAGCCGACACGGTCGCGGTGCTTAGGGTCCATATTGGCTTGAATTTTGAAGATGAAGCCGGTGACGTCCTCACGCGCCGGAGCGACATCGGTCGCATTGCCCTTGACCATCGCGCGCTGCTCACTTGGCGCCGGCGCGTGCGCAGCGAGCCCCGCCAGCAATTCCAAGACGCCGAAGCGGCGCAGCGCCGAGCCGAAATACACCGGCGTCAAATGCCCTTCGCGAAACGCGCCTAGATCAAATTTGGGCAAGCCTTCACGCGCAAGCTCGGCGGTCTCCTCCAATTCCGCGCGCACATCGTCGCGAACCCCGAGGAGAAAATCAGCGGCGCCGCGCTTTTGACGCTCCTCGCTCGCAAAGCCCTGCTCGCCGGCTTCGAGGCGGTGATAGGGCACGAACTCGTCGCGCTGCAGATCGAGCATGCCAGCGAAGCGTTGGCCCGAGGCCGCCGGCCAATACATCGGCGCGGTATCCATCGCGAGCTTCTGGTGGATTTCGTCCAACAGCGCGAACGGGTCCTGCGCCTCGCGATCCATCTTGTTGATGAAGGTCGTGATCGGGATGTCGCGCAGGCGGCACACTTCGAACAACTTCAAAGTCTGCGGCTCAATGCCCTTCGCAGCATCGAGCACCATGACGGCGGAATCCGCTGCTGTCAGCGTGCGATAGGTGTCTTCCGAGAAGTCCTCGTGGCCCGGCGTGTCGAGCAGATTGAACACCAAATCCTGGTGCTCAAACGTCATCACCGACGCCGATACCGAAATGCCGCGCTCGCGCTCGATCTTCATCCAGTCGGACTTGGTGCGCCGCGCGGCCCCTCGCGCCGCCACCACGCCCGCCAAATGGATGGCGCCGCCGGCGAGCAGCAGGCTCTCGGTCAAAGTCGTCTTGCCGGCGTCGGGGTGCGAAATGATCGCGAACGTGCGGCGACGCTGGGCTTCGATGGCGGGGGTGGAGGGCATGGGTGCGGGCGTTTACGCTGCGTTCGCGCTGGTGACAACCATGGGCGGTGACTGGCGCCGGCCGCTAGAGCCACGAAACCCGACGTTCGTCAGGATTTTCGATGGGGCGTGGTTTGGCCCAATCTTGCCGCTCGTCTCAGGTAGAGGCATGATGAAGGTAAGAACAGGACCACGCAATGCGCGTCAGGTTGATGCCCGATTACCAGTGCTTTCCGCTCTGGTTGGATGAGCCCAACGAAGTTGGAAACATTGATCCCCGTGAGCTGCAAATTTCCTCAGACCTAATGGACGCGTTACAGGCCTGGGCATCGAGATACGACGCTACGCTCAATAAAGACGATCCAACAAATAGCGGGTTCTCGTCCGTGATCGAAGAAGAGTTTTTCGTGGATGAAGGACGAAGACTCTCGGCGCGCCTGACCGAACAACTGGGCTATGAGGTTAGGTACTTTTACGATGGCTAACGGCGATACCGAGCCGCTCCGCAGCTTGCCTAGCGATGGCCAGATTAGATTCGATCACGTCGTTCGTAAGGGTGCAAGCGCGTCATAGCGAAGGCTTCGCTAACAGTCCCTGCGCCAACCGCTTGTAAGCGGCCCGCGCCTGCTTGCTGGCGACAGTAGGGTTGTCGGCTGTGGCTATCTGCAACGCTCCCTGTGTGAAGGCGCCGAACAGCAGGTGCGCCAGCATTGGGATCATGTGCTTGGGGATCATGCCGGCGTCGGCCAGGTGTCCCAGCGCGTGCTCACCTAGTCCGATACGCAGTTTTTCTTGCATCGCTGTCCATTGCGTGTGGCCGAGGACCGCAGGGCCGTCCATAAGCAACAGGCGGCGCGCCTGTTTGCTTTCATAGGCGTCGAACAAGATGTCCGCCCCGGTCACGATTTCATCCGTCGCATGCGCGACATGGCTCATCGTTTGTCTGGAGACAGCGGCCATGACGTCATCGAGCACGCTCTCGCATGCCGCTCGGAAGAGATCGGTTTTGTCTGCGAACTGATAATAGACCGCGCCTTTAGTAACTCCTGCAGAGGCGGCGATCTCGTCTACTGAGACGTCTGCATAGCCACGCGCCGCGAATAGGTCCCGCGCCGCCGCGACCAAGCGCGCCCGGTTTCCGATTGACTTCATACTCCGAGTATGATGATCATACCGGCGGTATGACAAGGGCTCATTCGATTTCCACTGCCGCCGTAGTTTGCTTAGCGACGTTGGCCGCGCTGGCAGTGGCGGCTTTTGGTTACGTCGAGTTCTCGGGCTGGAACGCGGACTCAGCGGGCGCTGCTGCGCGCTACACGGCGCGGTTTTCCTTTCTTTGGTTTCTGGCGGCGTGGTCGGCAGGAGCGTTAGCGACGCTGCGGCCAGGCGGGTGGCGCGCAGTGATGTTACGCCGCCGCCGCGCGATCGGCCTTGGCTTTGCCGCTGCGCATTTCGTGCATTTGGCGGCACTGCTCATTGCAGTGCTTCTATTTGGATCGCAAGCGAGTGCGAAGACCGTGTACGGGGGCGGCGCTGGCTACGTGTTCGTGGCTTTGATGGCGCTCACCTCAAACAACTGGTCTATGCGTGCGCTCGGCTCCCGGAATTGGAAGCTGCTACACACGTTAGGCGCGCTCACGATCGCAGTGATTTTTGCCGTGTCGTATCTCGGTCGAGTCGAAGACAAGCCTTGGCTCGCGATCCCGGCGCTGACGTTACTGGGCGGTGTGGTTCTGTTGAAGCTCGCGGCATCGTTGAAAACAGCGCGCACCGCGCGTTCCCGAGTCAAGGCGGCCTCATAGAGGATTTTATGGAAGCGACTTGCCAATGCGGTCAGCTGAAGGTGCGTTTGCCAGAGCCCACGTCCGCTGTCGTGGCCTGCCATTGCGTGGCTTGTCAGCGCCGAACCGGCTCGCCGTTCGGCGTCGCGGCTTACTACCCCGACGATCAGATTCTCGCTGAGGGCGTCTCTAAGCGTTATGTCCGAAAGACCGCGCTTGGCGGCGATTTCGAGAGCTTCTTTTGCCCAAATTGCGGATCGACGGTTTTCTTTCGCGGCTCAAAGAACGTCGGCGTGACAGGGGTCGCCATCGGAGCAATCTCAGACGATCACGCGATGGCGCCGATAAGGTCCGTTTGGGAGCAAAGCAGGCACCAGTGGGTGATGATCCCAACGGCGCTTGAACGTTTCCCGCAAGGTCGGCCTTAGAGTCGGTTTCCGGCGAATTGTGCCGAAGCCGGTGGTTTGCGATCAATGTCACGAATGGGTCGTGGTCGCCGTTCGTAAGGGAAGGCCCAGACCGGCGTTCAAGCATTAATGGCCCACCTCGCCGTTTGCGCGCCATCTGCGGCTGCCCTCTAGGCGCGCCTCTGGCCGAGTTGGGCGAACTTCGCCAGAGTGCCGGTGGCTTTGAGCGGCGAGAGTGGATTCATGGCAGGCCTTTTCAAAAACCCAGCCTTTCACGATTCCGTCCTTGGTCGGCTGGAGCGCTCGGGTGGGCTCTGGCGGGGCACATTGACGATTAGCGACGCGACGCGAACGCCCTTGACTCTATTCGGATCAAATCGCGAGCCTGACGCCGAAGCCTTGGCGACAGCACGCCAGATCGCTCCTTCGTTGGCCGCCTGGCGGCCATTGATCCAGCAGGCGCTCTTTGAGCACCATGCACCCTACGCCGAAGCAGCTGCGGCGGATGACCCGTCCGCAAAAGATTCAACGAAGCCTCTTATCCAGACGCCCGATCAAGTTTGGGCCCAGGTATCGCTGCAGTCTGTCACCGTGATGAGGCTGGGCGGAGTTGTAACGACTGAACTGGTGTACGCCGCCGCATGGGATGACGATCACCTGCTGGGAGCGAGATTTCAGTCGGGGCAGTTCATCGAACTGTGTGGAAGCGTGTAGCGCGTCGAAAACGCATCGCAAGCCCGCAATGTTTTCAGGAAAGTCCCTAATCGGCGAGTTTCACCCGCTCTTTCATTGCGCCCCCCAGTGGCTGACTTGCGAGGGCGTTACTTACCCATCCACCGGTTCTTCTAAAAAATGCCGGCCCTTTTTATCTTCAATCTCCACCACCCAGATGTCGGGATCGAACTCAGCCTGGCGGCGCGCATAAGCGTCGACCGCGCGCTCCTCGTCGCCCAACGACCCGGCGGATAGATCAACCCACACCCGCGCACCCTCCTCCCCCCGCCGCGCCGGCGCATAGAGCCGCGCGCGACCGTCGAGCGTCGCTACCTTCACCAAAACCGCGCCTGCGTCGGAATCGCCCTTGCGCACGACGCCCGCGAACGCGCCCGCGATTTCGGCGCGGCGGATGAGCGCGCTCGCCCAAAAATCGGTTTTCAGCTCGGCCATGGCCCTCGTTCACCGGACAGCAACACGATTAGTCTAGCGTTTACCGCTCCCATGCGCGTCCCCTTTTTGTCCCTCGTTTTGCTGGCGCTCGCGCCTGTGGCCGCCGCCGAGGACGGCCGCGACCCACGCGCCGCCTTCGTCGAACGCCGGGGTCTGCTTGAAGCGGATGTCGCCTGCCGGCTTTTTACACCCAGCGTGCGCGATGCGCTGCTGGTGGGCTCGACACAGGCGCGCGGCGCTTTGCTGCGGGCCGGCTGGTCAAGCAGCCAGGTGCAAGAGTTGGAGCGCGCCGCGATCTCAGCCGCGCGGGCGCGCGCGTGCACGGATGAACGCACGATCAGCGACGCCGATGCGGCGCGGCGCGGCTTTGCCGCTTGGGCCAATGCCGGCACGATGGAGTTTCCAGGCTGGGACCGTGCCTGGACCGCGCGGCGCACCAACCGCGCCGATGGCTGGCGGATTAGCCAAAGTATTGATGCGCCGCTGGCGGCGACGTTCGGCGTCCGCGATCGCAACGCCGCGCAACACCTGAGCCTCACGATCCCGCTCACCAGAACCATGCAGCCCGCCTCGGCGACGCTCGTGCTGCGCGATCCCGCGAGCGCGCGCGCTACCGAGGTCAGCCTCAATCAACGGATCGCGCTCGGGCTCGCGGCTGGCGCGCCGAGCGCCATGCAAGCGAAAACTTATGCCGGCACACGCGCAGTCGAACGCCCCTGGGGCGGGCAAGCGCAAACCGTGTTTGTGTTCCCCGACGCCGCTTTCCGCGATCTGCTTCAGCTCGATCCACGCGAGAGCGTCGAAATTCGCGTGCAAAACGGGCGCACCAATCATCGTTTGCTGATTGAAGTCGGCGACATCGCCGCCGCGCGCGCCTTCCTCGTTATTCGCCGCTAAAGCCTCGTCAGCACTGGTAAATCCACGCGCACGAGTGCGCCGCCGCCGGGCGCATCGTGGAAACTCAACACGCCGCCATGCAGCTGCGCGAGTGCGCGGACCAAAGACAGCCCGAGGCCTGTGCCTTCCGCGGACGCCCCCGCCGCGCCGCGTTCGTAAGCATTCCCAAGCTTAGCGCGTTCGGATTCCGGAATACCGAGGCCCGTGTCGATCGTGTCGATCCGCAATTGACCGTCATGCGCGACAACCGACACCATCACGCGCCCGCCTTCCGGCGTGAACTTCACTGCATTGCCCACGATATTGATCAGGATGCGTCGCACCGCGCGATCGTCGGCGTGCACCATGAGCGGCGTCTCGGGCGTGATCATGCCAACATGGATCGATTTCTTCGCGGCAAGATCGATATTCATGCGTACCACATCGGCCACGACGTCGCGCGCATCGAAGCTCTGGAGCTCCAAATCATACTTGCCGGACTCGATCCGTGAGAGATCCAAGAGATCGTTCACCAGCTCAAGCAAATGCGCGCCGCTGCGCCGGATGAGGCCGGCATATTCGACATAGCGCTCGTTCAAAGCGCCGAACAATTGCCGCTCGATCATTTCCGAGAAGCCCAGAATATGGGTCAGCGGCGTGCGCAATTCGTGGGAGACCTCCGCGACGCGCTGGCCGATGGCGCGCTCGTGACCGCCGCCGACCCGATCATCCGCGACAATCACGAACGCCGCGAACACCAAAGCGACGCCGCCCACCACTGTCGGAAACACCCCGAGCAGCGCCGCCTCCTGGCCTACGCCGATGAACCCCGCCAGCGCGTAGCCCACCAGGGCGGTGCCTCCCGCGCCAAGCCCCCAACTCGGGCGCAACGACATCGCCAAGCCCGGGACAACCGCCAGCACCAGAACCATCGGCGAAGCCCAACCGCCCCCGCCTGCCGCCAGTCCGGTCGCGGCCGCAAGCCAAGCGGCAAGCATCCCCGCAGCGCCCCATCGGGACCCGGCGTCCGGCAGAAGGATGAAACTCGCCAGGGCCGGGGAAACCGCCAACGCCAAGCCGCCCGCGACGGAGGCCGCGTCTGCCCCCGCCAGAGCAGCCCCAAAGGCAGCGACCGTGACCCCAGCCACCCATATCCAGAGCGCCCGCGCCAAGCGGGCTGAGGCGGCTACTGCTTTTGCCCCTGGCGTTACGGCCTGTTGTGTTGACACCTGAACGTCGTCCGCGAGTAAAAGACTTCTTAACGCGATGGGGTGCATCGTGCCCCCTTAGAGTCGCCTCAGGAAGCGAACTCGCCCAACCAGATTCAGGAGTTGAGCCGATGCGGAGTCTTGCCGTTTGGACCACTACGGCCGCCGTCGCCCTTCTCAGCGGAGTCGCCAGCGCCCAGACGCCCGCCCCGGCCAGCGAGCCAGCAGCCGCCGGCAACGAAATCCAGTCGGCCATGTCGGCTTACGCTGCCTATCAGAGCGATGTCTCGGAACTGCGCTCGTCGTCTATTCGAAACGCCAATGAATTGGAGGGCGCGCTCGATCGTGTCGCCCGCCACAATCGCGATCAACTGACACGCGGCTGGGTGGCGTATGGCGCGAGCACCGCGGCTCAATCGCCGGCCTTCGTCCAGGGCGTCCGCGACGCCGCCGCCTATTATGGCCGCGACGCCGTGATTTGGGCAGTCAGTGTCGATCCGTCCTACGCGCGTGGCCTGCGCGGCGGCCCGGAAGTCACCCGCATGCTGCTCGAGTCCGCGAATGCGGATTCCGCGCGCATCGTGAATGTCGCCGAGCGCTACCAAGAACTCGCATACTCGATCCAACGTCAGCGTTGGGCCAACACGGTTGCGCCGCAACAGGCCGCGCGCGTGCAGCGCATTCGCTCGCTCGGTGTCACAGGTGCGCCGGCTACGGCGGTTCCCTCCGACGTTTCGCCACGCCTGACTATGGCTACACTCAGCCATTCGCCATCCTCCGACCCAACCACGCTTGGCGGACAACGCTTCTGGGACGCGGTACGCGGCGGGAGTCAGGTCGTTGAGGTGGCGTCCGCGCCGGTGACCTATCAATGGCGCGTCAACGCCACGCGCGGCGAAGCGCTCGATCGCATGGCCGCCGTCGCCGCACTGCAGGCGCTAGACGCCGTCGACACCAACCAAAGCGCCGTGACCCGCCTGATCAGCGATCCGCGCTCGCGCGATTGCTTCGAGATGGCGCAATTGCAGCTCTATCAATGCATGTCAGCAGCGCGCTTCCGTTACGAGAACGCGTTCTGTCTCGGCCAACACGGGCTGCGCGATATCGGCACCTGCATCGGCGCCGTAGCTCAGCCCGACGCGACCGCGATGTCGCCGATCCCAACAGCGGCGCGCGGCGGACGCGACTAAGCGCTGCCTTGCCAAGCGACGTGGGCGACAGCATGTGCTTGGCATGAGCAGCATCCAGGAAGCTATTGCTGAACTCGCTGACGAGATGAGCCTCCTCCCCGATTGGGAAGAGCGCATTGCGCACGTCATCGAGATGGCGCGCGCCTTGGAGCCCTTAGCGCCTGAAGAGCGCAGTGAGGCGACGCGCGTGAGGGGCTGCGTAAGCCAGGTCTGGCTGGTGTCGGAACGTCGCTCCGACGCCCCTGAAAAGCTGTTCTTTCGTGGGGAATCCGACGCACATCTGGTGCGCGGTGAAATCGCCATGCTGCTGCGGATTTTCTCAGGCCGCACGCCAGCGGACATCCTCTCTATCGACCCCAAGGACGTGTTTGCGCGCCTCGGCCTCAAGGATGCGCTGACCATGCAGCGCTCGAACGGCCTGTTCGCGATGATGAGCCGCATCCAAGGCGAAGCGCGCGCGGCTCTACCGGGCTGATCGGTTCAGCGCGATCTGGGCGAGACCCAGCTTGAGCGCGAGTTTCGCCGAGCGCGCCGGCCAATTATTGGCGCGTTCCAGCGCCTCCAAACCTTCATCGTAAAGGCAGACGCGCTCCACGACGCGCCGCAGCGCCGGAGCGAGTTGATCCAGCGCCTCCGCCGCGCGGCGTCGCGCATCGCATTGCGCGGTGATCAAATTCTCGCGCGCATTGCCCCCGCGCGCGCTTGAGCCCAGAGGTGGCGCTGTCCAATCCGAGCCACGCATGAGGCCGATCTCGCCGAACTCCCAATCGTCGCGCAAACGCGTTGCCGCGCCAAGTTCGTCCGCGCTCAGCCACGGCGAGCCGTCCGTGTCCGTCAATTTCGAAAGCCGCCGCAGCGTCGCGTTCGAGTCGTAGCCCCGCGCGCTACGCATGGCGCCGCCGCGCGTCACCACGGCGCGATCCACCAGCGAACCCTGCTGAGCCGCGTACGCCTCTCCGGGCGCCGCAATCGCGCGCTTGAGCCGGGCCCGCCCAGCACGACTTAGGACAAAGCCCTCCGCGCGCGCCTCGATCACGCCTTCGGACTCAAGCCGCCGCACGTCTGTCTTGCCGAGCTTGGCGAGTGGGCGGCGGCGGCGATCTCCCTTGGCGAACACGGCGTAGTCGCTGCCCCTGCGCTGCGGGAGCAAGCAGGCGCCGGCGCTTGCAAGCCTGGTGAGCGAGCGTATCTCGTCGATCATGTGCCGACCATGCGCTGTGGCGGCGCGCGCCGGAGCATCGCTTCAAGCGAGGCGATCCAAAGGTCGAATTTTTGATCGTCGCGCCGATCTTCCATCGCGTGACATGCATGCGCCACGGTGGATCGGTCGCGGCGGAACGCCAGCGCCACGCGCGCTAAGCTCAGTTCGAAGCCTACATGGCACAGATACATCGCGACCTGCCGGGCGAACGCCACATCGGCCGACCCTCGCTCCCGACTGGCGATATCGTCGGCCGCAACCCCCAAGGCAAAGCCGGCAACGCTCGCGGCCAACAGGGCTGCGGCGGCGTCAGCCTCCCGCTCGTCTTCTTCCCACATCCTCCAAAATCCTCCCTGGGAGTTTCTGCTGAGGAAAAGGACATTAAGCCCACTCGCGGAGGTGTAGGATAGATTTTTTCCTA
>JALHOC010000023.1 GCA_022843225.1 Hyphomonadaceae bacterium | reverse complement strand
CGGAACGCACCAGGATAGATCGCCGGCACCGTGTAAATCATGTTCTGCTTGAACCAGTCGATGTCGCGTTGCTCGGCGAGTTTGTTCGGCGCGGTCGGCGATTTGCGCGCGTCGATCGGCGATCCCATAATGGTCAAAGTCGCGGGCGTGCACGGATCGTTCTCCGCCGCCATCAAGGACACCGCCGCGAGAACCAGCGGCCCTGGCTGACACACCGCCACGACATGTGTATCAGGCCCCAGCGCGCGCACCATCCCCATGACATGGTCGATGTAGTCGTTGAGATCGAAACGGCCAGCAATCACCGGCACCATACGCGCGTCCGCCCAATCGGTGATGTAAACCTCATGCTCGGGCAGGAACGCTTCGACGGTTCCGCGCAGAAGCGTTGCGTAATGGCCTGACATTGGCGCGACGATCAGCACGGTGGGGTCGGTGCGGTCGCCTCGCGCGGCCTTCAGCGCTTGTGCGTCGCGCTCAAAATGCAGCATCCGCGCCCAGGGCGAGGCCCACGCAGTGCGCGGCGTCACCGATATGTCGCTCGCACCTATGCGGGTCGTGGGGAGGTTCCAGGCCGGCTTCTGGTAGCGGCGTGTGACCGTCTCGAACAAGTCGGAAGCCGCCGCCGCAGTTCGGGCCAGATCGCTTGTCGAGATCGGGTTGAGCGGCGAGCGCAGGACGCTCGCCTGCATCATCGCCGCGATCCGTAATGGCGCCACGGAGAGGTGGCCAAGTTCATACAATGAATAGAGCATCAGCGCCCTTCTTGCTGCAACGCAGCAATCCCTAGGGAGATAGTGCGCGCCCGCTCGTTTCCAACAAGCTAAGGTGCCTGAAACGGGAACTTCGCCGGCTCCGATCCCCAACCCATCGCGGGAATATCGTTAACGATCCGCCGGGGCAATGTCGCGCAGACTGCCTATTCCAGTCGCTCAGGGGGCTTCCGCAGCGTCAAGCCCTACTGCAATGCAGCGGGCAAACTGCTCCGGCGTTGCGCCCGTCGTGCGGACGATCGAGCGCGTCCGCCATTGTCCATCCATAACATAAGCGAGGGACGAATGGTCCACATTGTAGACGTCTGGCGCCGCGCCCACGATCGGGGCTTGCGCAGCATAGACCCGAAACGATTGTTTGGCGGCGTCGATCTGAGCAACGGATCCTGTTAGCCCCAAAAGCCCAGGCGGAAAGCCTTCTGTCGCCGCATAGGCGCCCATCACGTCTAGCGTATCGCGCGCTGGATCGACTGAAATCAGCCCCGTTCGCACATCAGGCGCGCCGGGCAAATTCAACGCCTCGGCCAAAGTGTACATGGTGGTCGGGCAAATGTCTGGGCAGTGCGTGAAGCCAAAATAGATGACGGCAGGCTCGCCTGCGAAATCCGCTTGGGTGATGATCCGCCCATTTGAATCAACGAGTTCAATAGGTCCGCCGACTTCATCCGCACCTTCGATGATGCAGTTTTCCGGCGGCGCTTCAGCAATTTCGCCGCGCTCATTGAGCCCAATAAACGCCAATGTCGCAACAGCCGCTACGGCAGCGGCCGCCACAGCCGGAACAACAGCGCCTGTCAGGCGGCGGCGGGGCGTCTCTTCTGAGCTTGGCATCGTCAGTGAGCTAGGCCCCATGCCCACCTCCGATCAACGCGGCGCGAGCGCGCACCTTGAGCTACGCCATGAAACAGGCGCATGTGACGCATCGATGACTCAGCGCGATCCAAGCCTCGAAGCGCCTTTGCCCGGCTTCTGGCAAGCCCAAAGCCGGGTGCGCGTGCGCACATTGCTGTTGCTACGCTGGCTCGCAATACTTGGGCAATCTTCGGCTGTGTTGTTTGTCCGCTACGGGCTCGACATGGAATTCCCGGTGTTCTGGGCGCTAGGCGCAATTGGCGTCTCAGTCGCGCTCAACATCGTGTTGAGCCTGCGGGGACGCTCACGAGAATTGGCGCGCGAATGGGAAGCGGCGCTGCAACTGGCTTATGACGTGGTGCAATTGGCGGTGCTGCTTGCGCTCACCGGCGGGTTGCAGAATCCGTTCGTGTTCTTGTTCGTCGCGCCCGTCGCGGTGTCGGCGACAATCCTGCGGCCAGCGCTCACAGCGCTTTTGGCTGCGCTGACCTTCGCCTGCGTTGGGTTGATTTCGGTTTGGCGTTTGCCGCTGCCATGGATCGAAGGCGCATCATTCGAGATTCCGCAATTGTACGAGTTCGGCGTCGCGGCAGCGGTGTTGATCGGCCTTGGCTTCACTAGCGTCTATGCCTGGCGAGTAGCCGCCGAAGAAGAACGGCTCAGCATCGCGCTCACCGCCGTGCAGGCTGTGCTCGCGCGCGAACAGACCTTGTCCGCGTTGGGCGGATTGGCCGCAGCCGCCGCGCATGAACTCGGCACGCCGCTCGCGACCATTCATCTCGTCGCCAAGGAAATGGCGCGCGACCTGCCTCCCAACGATGCGCGCGCCGAGGATGTTCAGTTGCTGGTGTCGCAAAGCGAGCGCTGCCGCGCCATCCTGAGCCAGCTCTCCGCGCGCACCGAACAGGGCGACGCCATCCTTCTGCGCGCGCCGATCCGCGCGATTATGGAGGAAATCGCCGCCCCCCACGAAGGCCTCGGCGCTGAAATCATCATCGAAACAAACGGCGACGGCCCGCTGGAGGTACGGCGCATGCCGGAGATCATTCATGCCCTGGGCGGCATCTTGGAAAACGCCGTCGGCTTTGCGCGATCGCGTGTTGAGTTCAGCGCGCGCTGGACGTCGGAAACGATCGAGATTTTGATCCGCGACGACGGTCCAGGCTTCGCGCCCGGCGTACTGGAGCGCATCGGAGAGCCCTACGTGACCGAGCGAGATCAGGAAGGCGCGGCCGGCGGGCTCGGTTTGGGCTTCTTCATCTCGAAAACGCTTCTTGAGCGAACCGGCGCCAAGCTCGAAGCCAAGAACCTGAAACCACCCGCGCACGGCGCACTGGTCCGAGCACGCTGGACGCGCGTATCGATAGACGCCGCAACACTTTGACGCGACGCGAAAAATCCCTAGATAGAGGGAACTCGGAGCATAACAGCCATGACCGCAGCGGCCCCCGCCGACGGCGACAAGTCTCTCATGATCCTCGACGACGATTCGGCGTTTCGAACGCGCTTGGCGCGCGCGCTTGAAGGACGAGGTTTTGACGTGACTGCCGTGGGCAGTGTTGCGGAAGCTAGCGATGTCGCCGCGAAAACGCCCCCGGCTTATGCCGTTCTGGATTTGCGTTTGGAGGACGGCTCGGGGCTTTCCGTGGTGGAAGCACTGTCAAAGAATCGCGCCGATTGCCGCGTCGTGATGCTGACGGGTTACGGGGCGATCGCCACCGCCGTCGCCGCCGTGAAGGCCGGCGCGATCGATTATCTCGCCAAACCCGCCGATCCAGAGGACATTGTCAAAGCGCTGCTGGCGTCGCGCGACGATCGCCCGGAGCCACCCGACAATCCGATGAGCGCGGACCGCATTCGCTGGGAACACATCCAGCGCGTTTATGAGCTTTGCGGCCACAATGTCAGCGAAACCGCGCGGCGGCTGAACATGCACCGGCGCACCTTGCAGCGTATTCTGGCCAAACGCGCGCCGCGCTAGACGATTTCGACAACGCGCTCGGGCCGTGCTATCGGCCCGACGCAATGACTTCCCCGACTTCTCCCTTCCTCCGCACCATCATGGCGCGCGGGCAGTTCCATCAATGTACGGACCTTGAAGGCCTCGATGAGGCCGCGGCGAAGGGCGTCGCCGGCTACATAGGTTTCGACATGACCGCGCCCTCGCTGCATGTCGGCAGCCTGACGCAGATCATGTTCCTGCGCCGGTTGCAGCAGGCGGGCGGCAAGCCCATCGTTTTGCTCGGCGGCGGCACGACGCGCGTCGGCGACCCGTCCGGCAAGGAAGAGACGCGACAAATGCTCTCCGAAGAGCAAATCGCCAAGAACGCGGCCTCCATTCGCGGCTGCTTCGAGAAATTCCTGACGTTCGGCGACGGCCCCTCCGACGCCATCATGGTCGACAACGCCGAATGGCTGCTGAAGCTCAACTACATCGACTTCCTACGCGATGTCGGTCGCCACATGAGCGTCAACCGCATGTTGACGATGGATTCCGTGAAGCTGCGTCTCGAGCGCGAGCAGCCGATGAGTTTCATCGAATTCAACTACATGATCCTGCAAGCCTACGATTTCGTTGAGCTGCATCGTCGGTACGGATGCACGCTGCAGATGGGCGGCTCGGATCAATGGGGCAATATCGTCAATGGCGTCGAACTAGGCCGGCGCATGGACGGCGTGGAGTTGTACGGGCTGACGCAGCCGCTTATCACCACCGCCTCCGGAGCCAAGATGGGCAAGACCGCGCAAGGCGCTGTTTGGCTCAACGCCGACATGCTTAGCCCGTTCGACTATTGGCAATACTGGCGTAATGCCGAGGACGCCGATGTTGGCCGCTTCCTGAAAATCTTCACGGACCTTCCGCTCGATGAAATTGCGCGGCTGGAGGCTTTGCAAGGCGCCGAGATTAACGATGCCAAAGATAAACTTGCAACCGAAGCGACTGCCCTTCTGCATGGGCGCGAAGCGGCAAATCTTGCGCGTGCTGCGGCCGGCGCCGTCTTCATCAAAGGGAGCTTCAAGGGGAGCAGCACCTTCACCGGCACACTGTCAGCTGGATTGCCGACATTCTCAGTGTCGACTGCAGAACTCCAACAAGGTCTCCGGGTCGCCGCAGCATTCGTGCGCGCCGAACTGGTCGCCTCCAACGGCGAAGCCAAGCGCCACATTGCCGCCGGCGCCTTGCGGGTGAACGACGAGTCGGTATCGGACGAATCTGCATCGCTCACATCGGCGGATGTGCGCGATGGCGCCATCAAACTGTCGCTCGGCAAGAAGAAGCACGCCCTGTTACGCGTGTCCTGAAACGACACGCCGCCGCGCGCTCACGTTAACGGCTCGGGAACGATTGGCGCCTAACGCTCGTCACCGACAGCCGGCGCGTCCGGCGCGGGACACACATCTGTGGCGAACCAAGCTGCATCGCGCCGAGAACGTCTTAACCCGCCTAGACCCGAGCGCTTCGAGTCGGCGCCGCGCGGCGTCCACATCGAGAGGGATTTCGGTGAGCGCCGTCATCGCGCTTTGGGCCTCCTCCTCGCGCTGGGCTTTTCGGCGCTGGTTTGGGCTAGCTTGATTTGGGTTTTCATGAACGTCGCGCGGGCGCTGGCCGCCTGAAGCCTCTCAGCCCGCCACTCGCCACAATTCCCGAACGCGTCCGACCAGGACATCGTCCAATAACGGCTTTTCGACGATCTCGACGTCGACACGGGCCGCGCGCGCACGCGTCACGCGCGAGGGGGTCGAGGTAATCAACAAGGCGGGCGGGCGTAAGCGACGTTCGCTCAAACGCTCCAGCAAATCCAACCCGGACATGCCGGGCAGGCGGTAATCGAGAACCAAGCAACGCCACAACGCCATGCCCCGCGCGCTTAAGGCGGATTCCGCGTCCGCGAACGCATCCACCCTAAAGCCCTGCGTCTCGAACGAAAATGCCATCGCATGCAGCAGGGCTGTATCGTCATCGACCAGCGCCAGCACATCGCCGCCCGCTTCGCTGCTCGACTGAGCGACCATACTCCGCCCCAAATGCACTCCGTCCAACACTTGGCGCCATGGCCGGCAACGCGCCTTGACTTGCCTCAATCGCGGCGCAGAAGGGACATACGCACGAGGTCCGAGAGCGTGCGCGCCTGCATCTTGTCCATGACGTTGCCGCGATAGATCTCGACCGTACGGGGACTTATCCCCAGCTGCAACGCGGCCTCCTTATTCGAGAGCCCTTTGACCACGGCTTCGAACACCTCATACTCGCGCGGGGTCAGCTGTTCGATCCGCTTGCCGACCTCCTCGCGTTGTTTCTGGGTGTGTAGGCGTTCGGCGCCAATTTCGAGCGCCCGCTGTACGCTCCGCAGCAGAGCCTCGTCATTGATCGGCTTCTCGAGAAAGTCGGCGACGCCAGCTTTCATTGCCGCCACGGCGAGTCCCACGTCAGCATGTCCGGTGAGCACGATCGCCGGCAGCCCCACGCCCCTACGCTTCAATTCCTCAACCAGCTCGAGCCCGTTCATGCCCGGCATGCGAATGTCGGTAATGATGCAGCCAGGCTCGATGTCCGCCACACAGTCGAGCAGCGCCTGCGCCGAGGCGTAGGTTCGCGCCGCTAAGTCCGCCGATGAGAGCAGGAACGCGATGGAATCGCGCAACGCATCATCATCATCGACGACATGCACGATCAGATCACCCGACATCAGCATTCCCGTTTGGCTCGGTGCGCAGTGTAAAGTTGAATACCGCGCCACCGCCGGGATTGGGATCTGTCCAAATCCGGCCGCCATGCGCTTCGATGATCGTTCGCGAGATTGAAAGCCCGACCCCCATGCCGCTCGGCTTTGTGGTCACAAAAGGCTGAAACAAGCGGGCGGCGGCGGCGCCATCCACACCCGGCCCGCTATCGGCGACGCTGAGCCGCACTGTGCCGTCGCCAAGCCCAGAGGAGCGCACCGCGATTTCCTTGCGCGCTTGCCCTTCCATCGCATCAATCGCATTGCGCACGAGATTAAGCACGACTTGCTGCACGGGCACGCGATCGACCAGGACGCGATCAGCGCCTGCATCGAAATCGTAAGTCACGCGCACGCCCTGATCCTTGGCGCCGACCAGCGCAAGCGCGCACGCTTCACGCGTGAGCTTTGCAAGAGATTCCACGCGGCGCTCATCCTCGCCGCGCGCGAGGAAATCTCTTAGTCGCCGAATGACCTCGCCAGCGCGCAACGCCTGCTCATTGGCCTTCTCCAAAGCGTCGAGCGCGCGGGCGTCGCCGGTTTGTCCTAGCAAACGGCGTGCGCCGCCAAGATAATTGGCGATCGCGCTCAGTGGCTGGTTGAGTTCGTGCGCCAAGGCCGACGCCATCTCGCCCATAGCGGTGAGTCGCGAGATATGCACCAACTCGCCTTGCAGCTCCTGCAAGCGCGTCTCGGTCGCCTGGCGCTCCGTCAAATCGCGGATAAACCCGGTGAAGAAGCGCGCCTTGTCCGAACGCACTTCGCCGACAGCCAGCTCGATAGGAAACGTCGCTCCGTCCTTACGCTGCGCAACTACGATGCGGCCTATGCCGATAATCCGGCGCTCCCCCGTATCCTTGTAGCGCGCCAGGTAGCCATCATGCTCGGCGTGAAATGGCTCTGGCATGAGCATGCTCACATTGCGGCCCAGCGTCTCGCTGGCGCTCCAGCCAAACATGCGTTCCGCTGCGGCGCTGAAAGACTTGATGACGCTGTGTTCGTCGATCACGATCAGCGCGTCCGGCGCGGTGTCGTAGATGGACCGCAAATGCGCCTCGCGTTCGGCGAGCGCGTCTGAGTCACCGATCAGGGCGCGGCGAACATAACCGCCACCGAGCAATGCCGCCGCACCGAGTGAGGCAAAAACGAGAGCAGCAGCGGCATCGGCCGGTCCGAACAGAATGTCGAACGCGAGCCCCAACGCGAGCGCCAGCGCAGCAGGCCCAGCCCCCGCCAAAATGCTCGACACGCACACGATCGGCGCGAACAGCAACAGCATGTGGGTTTCACCGCCGATGGCGCGCAGCGCCAAACCAAGCATGGCCGTCGCCAAAGACGCCGCGATCACCGCGACGAACGGCGCGAACCGCGAGTGGCGGCGCAAGAGACGCCTCAGTTGAGAGGTGAGCGAGGTTGGCGCCATGATCGGAAGCTCTGTCCCTAAAGTGCGTTGGCCCAACGGCCAAGCCCAGGGACTACGGGTTTCCCCTTAAGCGCTCGCCCCGAATATCCCGCCTACGGCGACGCGCATAGCTTCTCATATGAGGGAGCCTTAAACATGACCACGCACCGCACAGACCCCATCCAGCTGCCTGTTTCTGACGCCATCGTCCTCGCGCCGGGCGTGGCGCTCCAGGGCACACGTAGGCGTTTCGTCCGCAATGAGGAAGTTTTCGGCGAGGGCGAGGCTGCCGATCACCTCTACCGCGTCGTGGCCGGTGTGGTGCGAACCATCCGGTTTTCATGCGACGGTCGCCGCCAGATCCTCGCCTTCCACTTTCCAGGCGATGTGTTTGGGCTTGAAGCTGGCCCCCGCCATGGCTACGCGGCCGAGGCGGTAACAGACGCCTCCGTCGCCGTGGTCCGTCGCTCCATGATTGAGACCGCCGCCGCGCGTGACCCACTGGCAGCACAAGGCTTGCTGCGCTTGGTGACCTCTCACCTCACCCAGAGCCAAGAGCACGTCTTGGTACTCGGCAGAAAAGGCGCGGGCGAGCGCGTCGCCGCCTTCCTGTTGCAGCTCGCGGACCGGGTCCGCCCCGACATTGATCTGCCGATGTCTCGGGCCGACATCGCCGACTACCTCGCGTTAACCATCGAGACGGTTTCCCGCGCATTTACTCAAATGGAGCGTGACCAAGCCATCGACCTGCCGACATCACGCCATGTCGTGCTGCGCAACCGCGGCGCGCTGGAGCAATTGCAGGCGGCCTGAACGTTAAGGATTGCTTGCGTCGCCGAAAGCTTGCAGCGCCGCCCGCCACTCGGCGCCGGCTAGGGTTTCGGCTTGCTCCGCTTCGGTCAGGGGCGCGCTCACGACCTGCTGCAAATACCAGCCGCGCGACTCGCCTGCGGCGACCCGGACATAGGATGGCGTCTCGTTCACCATAATCTCGAAGCGCCCTACACGATGGTTCGGGAGGCCCGTCGCATCGGCTTGATCGGCAGCGCTGGCGCGGCCGCTCCATCGCGTGGCCGTCGGCGCGCGCACCGTTGAAGCGACCGCTTCATTGAAAATCTGATCGAGCGTTGTTCGGCCACTGAACCGCACCGCAACTAACGTCGAGGCAATCTGGCCGCGCGCAATCGTGCAGTGCGCGCCAGCATTAGCCGAACTCGCCGGGAATACGCCCATATCCAACGTGCCGTCGAAGGGCATAACGCAGATCAAACCGCTTGGCGTATGCCGAACGGCGGCGCGCTCGGCCGTGCTCGCGTCGACGAAATCGGGCGCGCCGGTCCTTGTCAGCACTTCCGCCGCTATCGCCTGGTTGCGCGCTTTTGCGCCCTGCTCACAGGCTGCCAGCGCGACAAGCGCCATTAAGGATATCAGTGTACGTTGAAACATGGTGAAGCACCGATAGCCGTTCTCGCGTAACGTTTGTCAACGCGATACCGCCTCCAAATTGCGAAACACGCCCTTCTGTGTCGCGCGCTCAGGGAAAGTACGTGAACAGGGCATATTCAAAGCCCAGACTCGCACTCCTTATACGCAACAAGGGGGAGAGTATGAGCACGTGGGCAAGCAGATGTGCTGGCCTCGTCGTTGCTTCGTTTATGTCCACGGTGGGGATCGCCTCCGCTGAGACCCAGTTTACCATCTCAACTGGCCTGGACTATTCGAGCGGAGACTATGGCGGGGAGGAAGACACCGAGGTCATCGCGGTTCCGCTCAGCGCCAGACTGAGTGTCGGCGACTGGGCGTTTCGAGTGTCCAGCGCATATTTGAAGGTCGATGGTCCAGCTAACATCGCCGACAACGATGGCGATGGAGGCAGCTCAGGCGTCATCATGCGCGACGGCGAAGAGCGCGGCTTCGGCGACACCACCGTTTCGGTTGAGCGCAGCTTTCGAGAGATCGGCGGCAGCGATGTCTATGTGGAGTTGGCTGCTCGGGTCAGGTTGCCTACAGGCGACGACACCAAGGGACTTGGCGTTGGCGCGACAGACTATATCGCCGCAAGCGAGATTGGCGTGTCGAGCCGCAATGGCGGCGCCTACGTCTCGTTCGGCTATCGCTTCCTCGGCGACAACGATGTCGATGAACGCCAAGATGGAGCACAGGCCGGCGTGGGCGGTTGGCTGCCCGCAGGCGACCGCACCCGGGTCGGCGCCTTCGCATCGTGGCGTAGGGCGTCGATTGACGGCAACGAGGATCCCGCGAGCGCTGGCGTGTACGTTTCGCATCGGCTTACCGACCGGGTGCGCGTATCGTTGACCGCCAGCGGCGGTCTTTCAGATGCAAGCGCTGATTATTCTTCGGGCGTGCGCCTCTCGTGGCGCATGTAAGCTGAACGGCAGCGACAGCGTGAAAACCGCCGCCTTCGGGCGGCGGTTTTTTTACGGCTGCGTCGATGTTGCGGCGCTATCTTCGCGCCGCAAATAATCGATGATCTGGTTTGCCTCCGCCTCGTTCAGGCCGAGGTTCGGCATCGGCAGATTGCGATAACGCGCCAACAAAGCCATCGCCGTAGGATCACGTTCGGCTATCATCACGTCCGGTTCGCGGATCCAGCGCGACAGCCACGCGTGCGAGCGCGCGCTCGCCACGCCACGCAGGTCTGGCCCGAGCCGATCGCCCTCACCGATCGTGTGGCACGACCGGCACCGCGTCCTGAAGAGATAAAACCCGCGCGAACGATCGGTGACTTCTCCGGCGACGGCATAGGTTTCGCGAGTCGACGTGACAGGCGGGCCATAATTGTGCAGCACGCGCCCGAGGAGATCAGCGAGCAATTGCGGGCTTTCGTAAGCCGAGCGTTTGATCCATCGCCCAGTGGCCTCGTTGCCAACGACGATGCTGGTTTCGTGTTCACGCAGATTTCGCTCATCAACGGGGCGCAAACCCAGCCGCTGTTGAAGCAAATCGATGTCGGCGCGCGCGCCTGTAAGGAACGTCCACCCTGGCGCAATGTCATAGGTACGCATAAAGCGGCGTAAATCTTCCGGGCGATCGCGCTCTGGGTTGATTGAGATCGTGTACATGTGCACGTCGCGACCAACGCGATCACCCAGGATTTGCTGAACCTGCCTTAGCTGAGCGGTGTCGAGTGGGCAGATGTCAGTGCAGGTCGTGTAGACGAAATTGATCGACACGACCTTGCCGCGAATGATGTCGTCATAGAAGCGCAGAGAGCGACCGTGCTGATCCTGCAGCACGACATTGGGGAAATAGCTGCGCCCCCAGCGCACCTCTTGTGACGACGCCGACTCCGACTGCCCCGCCATCGCCGCCACGACGGCGGCCAGCGCGTACCCGACACGCCTCACTGCTCTATCCCAAGACATCAATGCATCCCCGCCGACAATCAGTCTCAGTTCCGAACGGCAGTCGGCAGATCGACGGACGGTTCGTAATAGACGCCCTCCCAGTCCGGTATCGGCGCGGGCACTGCCACGACTTGGCCTGGCCTACGCGCGTCCCAACGCAGCAACATGGCATGGTCTTCGTGTTGCGTGTTGTGGCAGTGCTCGACAAACGTCCCGGCAAACTCCCTAAAGCGCAGGAGGACTTCCACTTCGCCGCTGCTATGGCCCGTGGGATCGTCGCCAACCCGAAACACGTCCTTTCGCGCACCCTGCTCCCAGAGCGGCGGCGGCGCGCCATCGCGAGTCAAGATGCGTCCCTCCTCAAAGTGAATATGGACGGGGTGTTGCCAGCCGCCGCCGGAATGCAACCGCCATATCTCCCAACGATTAAGAGTCGGCGCTGCGCTAACCACGCTCATGTCTGCACCCATTCCATTGCCGCCGTCGGTGCGGATCGTCCAGGGCATGGAATCGGTATTGCCCGAGCGCGCGAACTCGAAGTCACGGCGCACAGCGGTTTGCAGCACGTTCGCTGGCACCGCCGGCAGCGGCACCATAGTGCGACCGCCGGGTTCGTACATGACAGGATTCATGCTGCGATCGACGCCGCCATAGGATTGCACACGGAATTCCATAATGCGGCCGACGGCCGGATCGCCGTCGTACTCACCGCTGAGGACCTCCGCGAGCGGTATGGTCTCTTTCGGGCCGCGGCCATCGCGATGTTCGAGGCGGTTCACCAAATAGAGCCGCGTGCCCGGCGCGAACCGCGAAAAATCGACAACAATGTCATAGCGCTCCGCAATCGCTATCTCCGGCAGGTCTTGGGACTGCGCGTTCGGGAACGGGATAGCGTGCTCCATGATGTTGCCGTCGTTGGCGACCATGTGAAACGGCACACGCTGCCCTGTTTGCGTCACGAGCGCGAGTTGGAAGTTACGAGAAACCGCACCATTCAGAATGCGCAAGCGATAGCGGCGCGCACGCACGTCCAAGAACGGACGCCAAGTGAAATTCACCAGCACCTGGTCGCCAAGGAAGCCGTCGAGATTGAAGATATTGAAGAACAATTGGCCGTTGGAATCCCACGCCTTGTCGGCAATCAGCAAATTCACGTCGTAATCACGATTGCCCCAATCGAGCGCCGTGCCGCTTGGCAGGCAGAGATTGGCGTTGTTTGGGTTGCTGTAATTGCAGCGCAATCCCTCGCGTCCGCGATCAACGGCGCTGTAGATGTTCATCATCGCCGCGTTGCCTTTGTACACGTTCTGGGCCGTGTAATCGAGCATGTGGTCATGGAACCAGAGCGTGCTTTGCGTCTCGCGCCAATCGCCGCGAACGCGCGTTACGCCGCCTGCGCCATCGGGAGCGCCTGCGCGCGGATTGGTCGCGTCGGTGTTGATCGTGTCGTGGCCAGCGAGCGCCATCGGCCAGCGGTAATCGTAGAATTGACCAGGGAAGAAGAACGCGCCGGCGAACCCATCGCTTTCTGCTGGATTGTGGCCGTTATGCAAGTGGGTGCTCAGCGTGTGTGCGCCGAACCCGTTGTTGGCGGAGAAATCAACCGGCAGCGCATTGTGGTTGCGGAAGAGAATTGGCTCGCCGTAACGGGCCTGGAGCAATTTCGGCGGCACCGTTCCGTCGAAAGTCCACACCGAATTGGTGTCTTGCACTGGGAAGTTCGGATGGAACCGGACTTGCATGCCACGGGTGGTGCCGTTGCGATAGTACAAGCCGCCGCTGCGACGAAATTCGCCTACTGCATAGCGATGCCGTTGCGCGGAATCTCGCAATCCCGTGTTTGTACGCGCCCCAGCCACGGCAGTTTGTAAATAGACGCGAGGGAAGAATTCTTCCCAGCGTTGGTGCGCGAACCATTCTCCGGGCGGCCTGCCTTCAACCGCGCTGCTGGCAAGCGGGCGAACACAATTGCCGACTGCTGTGGCCCAATAGCTCGGTAAACTGACGTTCGCTTCCCGTGTCGGCAATGGCGACAGCGGTTGGCGCAGGAATGAGTCTAACGCCGCGCTGTTCGGCGTGCCCGAGCACGACGAAGGCGGCGGCAGCGGCGCGCAATTGGTGCAATTCGACGTTGGTATCGGCTGCGTGCCGAATTCCTCGAACAACATCATCGGTTGGGTGAACGGCTGGGCGCCGAACAAGGGGCTCGGCGGGGCGCCGGTCGGGATGTCGTACTTCGGCCCGACATCGTCTTCCTGCGCTAGGGTCGGCGTCGATACGCCGAACGCCAGAACAGACACTATCCCCGCGACCCAAACAGCCCGCAGTTTACGCGTGGATTGCCACCCACTCGCGATTTTTTGCATTGCCCGCCCCTCTTCTCGCGCACCCAAATCGCGAGAGGGCCATTTTGGAATAAACCAACATGAAGCGAACGTCATTCCCCAACTGGGGGAAATAAATCGTAGCAGCAACTTCATCGCGCGCTGCCGCTGCGAAAAGATCGCGCGGTCTAGCAGTAAATCTGAATCAATGGCGCGCGCGCCATCCGCTTTGTACAAACGCTGCTTCCTGCGACGCATCGAGCGCTTCGACAGCGCCAAGTTGAGCGATGGCGGCATCGATTACCGTCGCTGAACCAGCGGTTCGATACATCTCACTGCTGTCTGGCGCGTCGGCAGCTTGCGCTACCACACGCCACGCACCGTCACGCCTGCAAGCGAGACTATCTACCGCTTCATTGTCAGATGTCGCGCGATACTGGCGGCAAACATCGCCAGCCTCGGAACGAAGACTAAGCGCGATCTCGATCTGATTGTCGCCGATGCTTGTGCTCTGACCGCTTGGCAAAACATCTAAAACGTCGCTGAGCGCGGGCGTCATCGCCCACAAGCTCTGATCCCCATCGCGGCTGAGCGTCGCGCGCCCCAAAAGAACGCCAAAAACACAAGCTGCGGCGAGCGCCGCGGCCTGTCGCACCCAAATCTGGCGCTTTGGCTGCGTCGATACCTCAGGGGCGAGGATCATCGCAGCCAGCGGATCGGCCTCCGGCGTGGCGACCCGGGGCACCGCCAAGCGAACCATGTCGTCGGCGCTCCGCATCCGCGCGAGCCGGCGCGCCGCGCCTTTGTCCGACGCCAGCCAATGCTCGACCAACGCCCGCTTTTCGGCGTCGAGTTCGCCGTCCAGATAAGCGCCAATCAGTTCGTCGTTGAGCATTAGCCTTCGTTCCTGAACTGCGTGAGCGCCCGCGGAGCGCCCGTACTCATCGCCAAGGTCGCCCGCGCGCGCGACAATCTGCTCATAACCGTCCCGATCGGCACGTCCAGCGCGCTTGCCGCATCGGCGTAGGAAAACCCTTCCAGCACAACCAAAGCCATCACGGCGCGCTGATCCTCGGGCAGGTTTGCGAACGCTTCTTTGATGCGGCGCAATTCGTCTCGGGACTCGACGACGTTCTGACCATCTTCCCCCACAACATCGACGCCCTCGTCCGACACCCAGTTCTCAGCAGCGGACGATCGCCTCATGTCGAACCAAAGGTTCTGCATGATCTTGAACATCCAGGAATCGAGCCGCCTACCCCTCTCAAAAGATGTCCACTTCAGGAGCGCTCGCTCGATGGCGGATTGAAGCAAATCTTCCGCCGTCTCCCGCCGCCCCGACAAAGCCAGAGCGAAGCGGCGAAGCCGCGGAAGCAGCGCCACCAAGTCACGCCTGAAACTGTCGCTGTCTCTCGACATCTCCCCACGCCTACTACGCGCATTGCGCGCGCTTATTCCCTCGTATTCGAGGATTTACCTCTGGATACCACATGTTAAGCTTAAGCGTGGCCGGAAAACGAAATCTCCTGCTTTCGCTTCTTGGGGGCGCGCTGATCGCGGCCTCCCTGAGCCTCGCGCACGCTAGTCCCGGCTCTGGGTCGGGCGGCGGCGATGACGATTTCGACGTTAGCGATCATGATGACGATCATGAGGGTCCAGGCGGCGGCAACGACGACGATTGGGACGACAACAGCGCTCACCGCGATGACGACCTCGACGACGATAACGACGATGATCGCGGCGACAACGACGACTGGGAAGACAACAGCGGTCACCGCGATGACGACCTCGACGACGATAACGACGATGATCGCGGCGACAACAGCGGCTCTGGCGATGGGGGCGACAACGACGATCGCTCAGGCGGTCGAGACAATAGCGGCTCAGGTCGTAGCGGCAGTCATGATGATCGCTCGGGAAGCCGCGATGGCTCAAGCGGTTCTGGATCTGACGCTTCGCGCCGAGCCGACGCCGGCGAAGGCGCTCTCAGCGCGGCTGACCACCACAATGTCTATATGATAGAGGTTGACGATTTCGGCCAGGAATATGTCAGTCGCGAACTGCTACTGGCGGGAAACGCGCAAGATATCCGCCGCGCCCGGAGCGCCGGGTTCGAAATTATAGGCGAGCAACGCCTTGCTACGGTTGATATGCGCCTCGTACGCCTGAGGCTTCCTTCTGGGGTGAGCGCGCACGAGAGCATAGCGCGTTTGCGTACGCTCACACCCAGCGCGCTGGTCTCAGTCAACAGCATCTATCGCGGCGCTCAGTCTCTTGTTGACAGCACCACCGCACGCCCCGCGCCGCGCCGCACTCCGTTGCCCAGCGGTCACTTCACCACGGCGATGGGCATTATCGATACCGGCGTCTATGCGCAGAACATGCAGTCCACCGCGCTGGTCAACCATGTGGCCTTTGCTGGCCCGCGTCCGGTCGCGCACGAGCATGGCTCAACGGTAGCCGCGATAGCAACAGAGCATGGCGCGCGCGTGCATGTCGCCGATGTCTTCGGACAAAGCACTGACGGCCGGCTCGCCGCGTCAGCGGAGAACATCGCCGCCGCACTGGACTGGATGATCGCCCACGATGTCGCGGTGATCAACATCAGCATTCAAGGCCCAGACAATCCGATCATCGCGCAATTGGTGCGGCGCGCCGCTGAGCGTGGGCACGTTGTGGTCGCCGCAGCTGGCAACGAAGGCCCAATGGCGCGCCCGGCCTTTCCAGCGGCCTTCGATGGCGTGCTGGCTGTCACAGCGATCGACGATAACGGGCGCCCCTATCTGCGCGCCAATCGCGGCGCCTATATCGATTTTGCCGCGCGGGGCGTCGATGTCGACGTCATGAGCGGCGATGAGCAGGTGATCGTGTCGGGAACATCGTTCGCAGCACCCGTTGTTGCGGCGCGGATCGCAGCGGAATTGCGCGCGCCGTCACCGCGCCACGCGGCGCGGATCGTCGCCTCTCTGCAAGCGGGCGCTGAGGATCTCGGTGCGCCCGGTCGCGACCCCATCTACGGCTGGGGGGCGTTGCGCGACTAGGACGCTGGCGCTATCGGTGTTTCCGGCGGCGTGATGCTCTGCGGACCCGGCTCCGGCGGCGACGACACTGGCGCTTCTGGAGGCACGAGTGAAGGGGTTGCGGGTCGCGCTTCGTCCAGAGCAGCGGGTTCCGCGGCTCGCGGCAATTGCAGCGCATGCGTCCGCGCCGACGTGAACGGAACGCGCCACGGATAGAGCGTGTACACTTGAGCGCCGCGGCGGCGCAGCGAGCGGTTCACGGACTCCGTCATCGTGTCCGTGATAGCCGCCATATCCTCGCCGTCCCGCACAATGTAGGGCGTCACGAGGATGACAAGCTCGACCTTGTCGCCCGTGATCTCCTCACTGCGGAACGCCGCACCGATGAAGGGCAAATCCTTCAACGCGGGAATGCCGCGTTGCTCACGCTGATAATTGTCTTGGATGATCCCGCCGATCACGGCAGTCATGCCCTCTTCAAGTGAGATTTGCGTTGCAACGCTCCGGTTTAGAATCAGCGGACTATTAATCGCCGCGCTGTTGTTCGGTTGCTGGCTCGACACCTCTTGATAGAGCGAAATGTCGATGCGCCCATCGCCATACACAACGGGGCGCACGTTCAAAATCACGCCGGTCTGCCGATATTGCACCGTTTGCAGTACGTCAGTGTCGCCGCCAGACTGGCTGTCCGACGCGCGCTGCGAGGTGATGATGGGCACATCGGTGCCGATCAGGATTTCCGCCTCTCGCCCTGAACGCGTAAACACGCGCGGCGTCGAGAGAATGTTGAGATTGCGGTTCGACGCGAAAGCATTGAGCGCCGCCTGGACCGTTCCACGCGAGAAAACGTGCGTCGCCACTGCGCCCAGCCCGCCCGGCTGACGGGTAGAGCCGCCACGCGTGGACGCGGTCAACGTGCCGTCGGTGATGGTCTGCTCAAGGAACCACTCCACCCCGAATCGGGTCTCGTCGGTTAAGGTCACTTCCGCGATCGTGAGTTCGATCAGAACCTGCTGCGCGGGCGTATCAAGCTGCACGAGCAGATTACGCAAGCGTTCGAACTCGCTGGCCGAGCCGCGAAACAAAATGCGATTGCCAGCAGGATCGACGGTGACGCCGCCAAGATTGATCACCGCACCGGCGCTTGCGTCGAGCTGGCTGCCGACACGCACGCCGCTGGCGTTTCGGCGCACCGCCACTTCCGGAGGATTCTGCGTCGGACCCGCACTATCTCCAGAAGTCGTCTGAGCGACAAGCGCCCCCAATTCCTCCGCGCTCGCATTCTGCGCCGTGTAAACGAATACGCCTTGGCCATTGCCGATCGCGGCGGCGCGATCAAGTTGGCGCACCCAATAAAGCGCACGCTCGAACAGCCGTTGATCGCTCGCGAAAATCAGCATCTGATTGGCGTGCTCTAACGGCAGGATATTGATTGCCCCGCGGCGACCTTCGACCGGGCTGTTGATCCGATAGCCTTCGGTCGAGAGCGTACGCGTTACTGTCTCCGCCAACTGCTCTGGAGACATGAAGATCGGTTCGATACGCGCAATTTGGCCGTTGGCGAAATGCGGCTGATCAAGGTCGCGCAACACCGACGTCGCCGACGCCACATCGCGCGCGCCGCCGCTGATTAAAAGCGTGTTCGTGTCTGGTTGCGCCGTAAAGCGCACGGAGCCCCGGTTCGGATAGGTTTGTTCCAATAAGGGCAACACAGCCTCGACATCGAGCGAGCTCACTGCGAAAAACTGCATCACCGGCCGCGAGGATGAGGGGGTTTCCGGCGATGTGCGCGCTCGGATAAAGGTCGGTGCCTGGCCACTGAGCACGGTGTCCTGAACGATACGCACGCCGCCTTCGTCGATGACGACGCCAAGCCCATATTGCGCCAACGCCATTTGCGCCATCGAGAAAAGGCGCGTGTTCGACATTGTGTTAGGGCCGCGCAAGGCAATGATGTCGCGCCGCTGCGCCACGCCTGGTCCGGTTGCGTAGGGTACGCGTAAGATTTCGCCAAACACCGTGTCTATGAATTGCGGCAGGGGTTGCGGCGGCAACGACACCTGCACATCGCCGGGCGTCAGCAAGGCGGCGATCTGCTCCGGCGTAGCCAACGCCAGAGGCCGGGCGGAGTTTGCCTGCATGTCCCCCGATTGCGTTTGCAGGACCTCGATATTGTCGGCCGGGGGGGTGACCTCGCTCGGCGGCGCGGCGGTCTGGCCGCGATCTGGCAAGGACGGTCGCGCCTGAAGCTGAGGATAGGAGGCACACGCTGACAGCGTGAATAACGCTAACACGCTTACAGACAGGCGCAGGCTTGCCGCAATCGTGCTTCGATGTGCATTCGCCTTCACCACGTCACTCACTCCTGGACCATGGGACACTGCAAGATTCATGCTGGTCATTGTTCGCTCTGGGGCGGCAGATCGAAGACAGCCACGCGCCTTGTTTCGCGACGGCGGCGTAGCTCAATGCTTTGCGGCGCGATGGCGCCGACCCGCCATCCATCTTGGTAAACATCACCAACAGCCAGGGCGCGACGCCCAAAGCTCTGGGTAAAATCCACGATCCAAACGCGCGGTCGCGCCGCGCTGAGATCGATCGCCGTGAGGTCGCGGCGGAAGAGAAGTGCAATGTCTGGCGGCGGCGGGGCTTCAAAGGTCTCATCGGGCGCCGTCGCGACGGTAAATCCCAGAGCGCTCAAACGCGTGCGCGCGGCCTCCGCATCCGCCCCGCCGTGGGACAGCGCGGGCAGGATATACGCGCGCGCTTCGTCCGGCGCCTCGGCGCGCGGCGCGGATATCCAGCCAAGGCCAAAGCCGCCGACCAACGCGCCAGCGAGGAAAATCACAGCGCGCTTCACGGCGGCGCCTCCGCGATGTAGGGCGCGGCCAGAGTCATGGTTAGGGTCGATGACCCATCGCCAGACGGCGCAACGTCTATCGCGTTCACGCTGAAACTCGTATCGGACGTTTCGAGCGCACCGAGCAAGGACTGGAGGCTTGCCCAGTCAAAAGAAGCCGACAGACGCACCGCGACCACGCCGATTTCACCGGTATCGTCTTCGGACTCGCCGACGGCGACTTCAACATCCGTCAAGCCCGCCTGAAGGGCGATCTCCTCGACCAACCCCACCGCTTCGGCGCGCGCAACGCCCTCTGATTGCGCCACGATCGACCATCGCCAAACCTTGTTCGCAGTGTCGCCCAGCGCGACCTGGAACGCGCCGTTGCCGTCACGCCGCAACATGGCCTCGGCTTCGGCGCGTGTATCGACAGCGGCCTGCTCGCGCGCCGCAGCCTGCATGACCCAGTCGAATGCGCCGAGCGCCATGGCCAGCGCAAACACGGCTGCTGTCGCGGCAATGCCCGCGCGCTCTCGCGGCGTAGCTTGCGCAAATCTCGTTCGAATGGCGCGCCAAGTCTTCTCGATCATGACTGACGCCCTCGCAAGGCGGGCTCGCATGTGGCGGCAGCGTCATTCATGATGCGTGCGCTGAACTCAACGCTGCCGTCTGCGCCGCCAATTTCTGGCGTAACGCCGCATAGGGTGGGTGTTGCCTCCAGTGCTGCAACAATCTCGCGGACCGGGCGCTGCGGCGCGGCCACGATTGCGCGAAATTGCGCACCGTCGGCGCTCCACCCCGTCACGTCCAGTTCAAGGCGATGGAAGACCTCGAACGCGTCAGCCGTACTGCTCAACGCGTACGTATCGCTCATGACGTCGCTATATGCGCGCACCAGCGCCAGGCGCTCGCGCACCCGCGCAATGTCAGGGTCGGCCCGCAGTCGCGCTTCGATTTGCGCGGCGGCGCTACGTTCTTCAGTGGCGACACGATCATGATTGAGCGCTTGCCCCACAAAAAAAGCCGCCAAGGCCGCTCCGCATAGCGCCAATGTCGCCGCGCCGCGCTCGACATCGCGCCACCCAAGCGGCGGCTTGATCTGGTTACGCCGCCAATTGGCGTCGCTGTTGTCAAGCAACATGGCCGTAGGCGGCTCTTCGGGCGCGTCCAGCGTCGCGCCATCTACGCTGAGCGCAAAGGCCGTCCACTGCGCCTTGGCAAAGGGTCCTCGCCGCCAGCTCGACGCGATCAGAGCGCCGTCCTGCCAGTACTGCGCCTCGAACCCCCTAGCACACGCCACCAAACGCCAGCCCTCGCCTGAGGGTTTCCAAACGCTCTCTGGAGAAACCTCACGCGCGCCATGAACGCCCAACGCCGCTAGCCGCGCGCGGTCCCAATACCAAATCGCAGCTCCTGCAGGCGTCTTCAGCACCAGCGAGCCCGTATCAGCAAACGGCGCTTCCGCTTCGGCAAAGGTTCGTGCAGCGCGCGCGAACTGAGACGCCGTTAATCCCGCGCCCGCACGGAAAAGCTTAAATCGGCACAAGGCGCGACTCAAAACAACGCGCGTGCGATGCGCGCCCTCGCCCCCTTCGAATGTCCCGTCCTCAAGGAGCATAGGAAGCCACACCGATGGGAAGCGATCCTGATTCACCACTTTGGCCTAATCCAGCGCTGCCGCGACCACTTCGCTCGTCTCGCTGCCATATCGGCCGCTCGGAATCCTCGTCCCCGAACGACAAACGCCGTTCGAAGAATTGGCGCGCCACGCGACCTTCGATGACAACCGCCACACGGAACTTCGTCCCCGCCTGGGTAGCAAAATTCACGCCAGAGGCGCGCGCTTGCCCACCCGTTAACGCCTCGATCTCTTGAAGGTCGCGGAGGTCGCCTTGCTCACGGCGCGCGAGCAAGGCTGCGGCGGCCCGACGATTGCGTACCAGAGCGTACAAGACGGCAGCGGGCGCGCTGTTAAGGTTAAGATTCTCTTGCGGTTCAGCGGTGGTCGTCGTCGCCCACAGACGCATGCGCTGGTCAGCGTTAAGCTCCCCGCGCCACCCCAACGCCTCTAGCGCTTGCCAGCGTGTTTCAAGCGCTTGGTTTGTCGGTACTGGCAGACCGAAACGCGTATAGACCGGCGCTTCGGCGCCAGAGAGACGTACAAGTTCGTCCTCATCCACGTAGTCGGCGAGCGCCGCCGCCAATGACACCGCTCGGCTGCCTTGAACCTCAAACTGGGTTAAAAGTCCCGCCAGGAGCGCTTCGTCCGGTGAATTCAGGTTAACCAGACCCGATTCATCTTGCACAGACACAAACACGCCCTCGCCCAGACGGTAGAAGCGGCCATCAAGGCGAACCTCGCGCCCGCGCGACGTCTCGGCGTCGCGCTCTCGATCACCGCCCACGACGACCGACCGGGGTCCGATCGGTTCAGTGAGCATCATGAATGCGACTCGCGCAAATGCCGACTCCGCAGCGACCTGTTGGCGCGCATCCTCGCGCGCGCCTCGCAGCGTCGGCAGGGCATCCGCGCCCACACGCGCTGCCGTCAGCAGCACCAACGCCAAGACCGCAACAACCAGCGCGGCGAGAAACATCACATAGCCCCGCTCAGCCCTCATGGCGGCGCCTCTGCAGGCGCGGGGCCGAGCAAACCGACCCAAGCGATCTCGCTGCGTCCGCGTCGCACCAGCTCAAATCGAACATAGCCCGGTGCGCCCCGGTGCTGGTCTGTCCATGCGCGGCCATCGGCGCTGAAGGAAAAGCGCGCTTGCCCCTCACGCCACTGCGTCAGCACGTGGCGACCGCTCTCGCCTTCGCACACAAGCCGTCCCGTTTCGATGCTTAACCGGACACGCTGCGGGCCCCCTGCGCGAGCGCAGGCCACATCCGTTGCGATGCTTGGCGAGAGCACGATAGCGTCGGGGCGCCCAATAATGCCATCACGCACCGTGTTCGCGCCCGCTAAAGCGCGAAACTGCGCTTCCGCATTCGCGGCCCCGGCCACATCCAGCGCGCGATCGGCAAGGGCGAAACTTCGCCCGGCGGCACGTGAGGCTAGCGGCAACAGCAGAAGCGCCAACATCGCCGTTATAGTCACGATGATGAGCGCCTCGATCAGGCTAAGTCCGCGCTCGCCGGCGCGCATTCGATCACGGCGCATCGCCGGTGGCGATGTCGGCGTCGAGACCGCTACCGCCCTCCTCGCCATCCGCGCCAAGGCTGACGATGCGAGGCGTAGCAAAATCACGTGTCGGCGGCTCGTACACATAAACGCCGCCCCACGGGTCAGCCGGCACAGAACCATCTAGATAAGGACCTTGCCACGTCTCGGACTCGCGTCCGCGCGGCGGCTGTGAAAGCAGAGACAATCCCTCGGACGCCGAGGGGTAACGACCGATATCGATGCGCATAGTCTCAAGAGCTGACGCCAAAGCGCGCATCTGCACGCGCGCCGCCGTCACCTTGGAGCGGTCAAGCTGCGCCATAAGGCGTGGGCCCACCAAGGCTGCGATCAGCGCGATGATCGTTAACACGATCAGCACTTCAAGCAGGCTGTACCCCCGCTCCATGCGCCGGGAAGCGCGTTTACGTTGCGCAAAGAGACGAAACAATTTCAACACAGCATTCTCTATCGCGCCGCACGCCGCGGCCACCAACACTTCTCACCCAGCACAGGGCACATGCACCTTGATCCGCGTGGAACGCGAAAACATCGCCTCTAGAGTGACGACGTTGGCGACCTCGAGTTCGCCGCACTAGCGTTCAGCGAGGTGAACTTCATGCGTGGGCTTGGCGACCTTCTGGTGCGACGCGGCTTGGTCAGCGACCAGGACCTAGAACATGCTGACGCCGTGCGCCGCGAGGCCGGCGGCAATGTTGTCTCCGCGCTCTTGCGTATGGGCGCTGTCTCGGAAGACGATTTGCTTGCGCTTTTGTCCGAACAGGTGGGCCTGGCGATCCTCGACCCCGCCGCTGCGCCTAGCCTAGAGACCGTTCGTGAGACGCTTTCATCAGCGGCGATCCCCGTCGCTTGGTGCGTCGAGAACGAGGTTATCCTCTGGCGCTCACCGGCGAATGGGCCGCTCCAAGCAGCGGGTCCGCGTTTGCATGAGCCTGACATTCAGGAAGCTATGGACCAATGGCCGCAGCGCATCGCGCACGCTTATCTCGCCAAGGCGCTGGTCGTTGAACCGATCCTAATCGCGCTCTCCGGAGATCAGACGCGATACACCGCCAACACCCGCGACCCTTCGCGCTTGCTCGAATTGGCCGAGGAGGCGCCTGTTGTTGACTTCGTCAATTCCGTGTTCGCCGAAGCCATCGCGCTTAATGCCAGCGATATCCATTTCGAGCCGTTCGAAGACAAAATCGTCGTGCGGCTCAGGGTAGACGGCGTATTGACCCAACGTCGCAGCGCAACACGCGAAATGTTCGACGCGGTATCGTCACGCCTCAAGCTGCTCTCCGGTATGGACATTGCCGAACGGCGTTTGCCTCAAGACGGCCGCCAAAGCATACGCGTTGCTGGGCGCATGGTCGATGTGCGTGTGTCATCGCTGCCGACCACGTGGGGGGAGTCCGTCGTCGTTCGCCTCCTGGGCGACACCAGGCGCATACCCGAACTCGCAGAGCTTGGCCTCGACAACACGCAGCGCGCGTTGCTGATGTCGACAATCGCGCAGCCTCACGGCTTGGCGCTCGTCACCGGCCCGACGGGATCTGGCAAAACGACGACCGTGTATCGATTGCTGCAACATCTCAATGACGGCGTGCGAAAAATCGTCACCATCGAGGACCCTGTCGAGCTGCAATTGCCCGGCGTCTTGCAGATGAATGTTCGCCCCGACATCGATCTGGATTTCGCGACCGGACTCCGCTCCACGTTACGCCAAGACCCTGACGTAATTTTCGTCGGCGAAATTCGCGATAGCGAGACTGCGCGCACAGCTGTTCAAGCCGCTTTAACCGGGCACCTCGTCATCTCGACGCTGCACACCAATTCCGCGTTCGCCGCCGTGGCGCGCATGATCGACCTTGGCGTCGAGAAGTTTCTGCTGGCGGATGTGCTACGCGCCGTCATGGGACAACGCTTGGTTCGCCGCGTCTGCGAGGCCTGTGCGGCGCCCGAAAGCGATCCTGACTGCGATGGACGCGCCAACGCCATCCTCGCGCCGGCAGACGCATCGCCTGCGCGCTGGCGTCACGGGTTAGGGTGCAAAGCGTGTGCGGGTACTGGTTTTAAGGGCCGCGTTGGCGTGTTCGAAGCGGCGCGAGTCGACAGCGCCATGGCGGGAGCCATCCGCGCCGGCGCTTCTGAAGCCGACCTCATCGCGCTTGCGCGCGGGCACGGCTTTGCCACCATGTTGGAAAGCGGCGTCGCAAAAGCGCGCGCCGGCGAGACGACATTCGTTGAGGCCCTGCGCGTCTTTGGCGGCCCGGCTCCATGAGCGCACGAGCCTTTGTTTACCGCATTGTCGCCAACGGCGTCGCCACGACAAGCACCATCACGGCCGCCACGCGCGGCGACGCCTTACGTCGGCTCATGCGTGACGGCGCGATCGTGCTCGAGTTGCGCCCCGCTGCTCGCGATGCCGGTGTGACCGCGTCCGGCGTTCGCGCCGACGACGCCGTTTTGGTGTTGAAGCAGATCGCAGTGATGACGCGCGCGCGCGTTGACCTGCTCGAAGCCATTGACACCATCGCATCAGCACTCGCTGATAGGTCGGTTGCGACCAGTCTACGCGCGACCGCGACCGCATTGCGCCAGGGCGAGCGCCTTGCCGCCGCGCTGAAGGCCGCCGCGCCCTTCTATCCACCTTACGTCTACGCCCTGATCAGCGCAGGCGAAGCCAGCGGGCGCCTTCCACTCGTGCTCGATGAAGCCGCGCGGCAAATGGCGTTCGACCAGCGCGTCGCGCGCGACATCCAAAACGCGCTGGTATATCCTGGGTTTTTAGTGGCGAGCGGCGTTACGAGCGTCGCTTTCATTTTCTATGCGGTTGTACCCCGCTTCGCGGAGATGTTGCGCAATGCGCGCGCCGAGCTGACTGGACTTTCGAGTTTTGTCATCGAGGTGGGGATGGGTTTTCACAACAATGCCGCGCTTGTAGCGCTGACGATTGGTGTCGCTGTCTTTGCGCTATGGGCTTTTGCGCGCACCCGTGAGGGCGCCGCCGCACTCAGCGCCCTGGCTCACGCCACGCCCGGCGTACGCACCTTGCTCTTGACTCGCCAGCGCACGGCATGGTCGCGAATTATGGCGCTGGGGCTCAACGCCGGCGTGGATGTGCTCGACGCCACGACGCTCGCCGCCAGCGCGTTGCCTGATGGCAAACTCAAGGCTGACACTATGGCCGCCATCCCGGCATTGCGGGCGGGACGCCCCGTTGACGAAGCCTTTCTGAAGTCGAATGCGCTCACGGCGGTGGACGCTAGCCTGATCCGCGCCGGACAGCGCTCGGGCGCGCTCGGCGAAATGTTTCGCGCGGTGGCGGATCGAAACGAGGAAGAGATGCGCGACGCGCTAAAGCGGTTCACGCTCATATTGGAGCCGGCGGCGATCGCACTTGTCGCCTCCATGATCGGCGCTATCGTCTTGGGTTTGGTTTCGGCGCTCGCTGGCATTTACGAATCCATCGGCTGATCCCATGACCACCGACTTCTCAGCGTCTGACCTGCTCGCCCTTGCCACCGCCTCCGGAGCGACCGCGCTTGCTATTGCCGCCATGCGCCGCGAGCTAGCGATGTCACGCTTTGCAGCCATCTCGGCGGCCGTGCTCTACGCCAGTTTATGCGCGGCATCGCTAGTTGCCCTTGGTGCGGACGTCAGCACTGCTGTGGTGATGGCGGCGCTCATTGGCGTCTGTGTGCTGGTTGGCGAGATCGATCGGCGCAGCCATATCATTCCAGATACGTTGGTCCTTGCCGTAGCATTGTTGGCCCTTTCAGCGCCCTTTGGCGACCCCGGCTTAACGCAAATGCTAGGCGGCGCTTTCCTCGGCGCATTGTTTTACGTTGTTCATGGCGGCTTTAGCTTGGCCGGGCGCGAAGATGCGCTAGGCCTGGGTGACGTGAAGTTCGCGGCGGCGCTCGGCGCATTCCTTGGGCCCTATTATGGGTTGATGGCGGTCGTCTTCGCCGGCGGCGCCACCATCGCCGCGCTGCTCGTGAAACCGCGAACCGCGCCTTCTGTCGCGCTCGGCGCACCGTTCGGCATTGGTCTCTCGGCGGCGCTGTGTGTGGTCGCCGCGTTCCGGCTTTGGGCGATGCCATGAAGCGCAAGCAATCTGCGTCGGGGTTTAGCGCTCTCGAAGCGCTCGTCGCGGTCGCCATCATCGCGGTCGCTCTTGTTCCGTTGTTGGACCTTCAAACGCAGGTCACACGCGACGCCGTGCGCCAACAGGCACTCTACGCTGAATCCGTTGCGATCCAGGATGGGCTCGCCTTGCTACGCGATCTAAACCCGATGGCAAATGAAAGCGGTGCTTTGCCACACGGCGAGGGCGGGCAAATCGTTTGGCGCGCGCGGCCGATCACGCGCCCAACGCAAACGACGCTGGGCGGATCTGGATATGGGCCCTTCGACGTTCAGCTCTACACGGTCGAAATCGAGGTGACCGCTCAATCTGGTGCTGCCGTTGCGGCATTCTCCGTGGACAAGCTGGGCTGGCGCGGGCGCAGCTCACCGAGATCCCAACCGACCCGGGAATAAAGTCCCGTTCCTATCGTAGTTACGATTGGGAGCCGTCCTGCATGCGGGACAACAAAGTCATGCCAAAAATTGCTGCAACGCAACATACAATCAAGCCACGTCTCGCCATCGCAACGCGCTCGGACGCAAATCGAAAAGGGCGCAAACAAGGTCAGCACACTGCGGTGCGTGCGATCGGCCTGCTCGCGGCACTGGCGTTTTGCCTGTTTTTCTGGACGAGCGCTGTATCCGGCGTGAGCGCTGCTCTCGCCGCGCTGTCTATAGGCTAAGCGTCGCTCAGCAAGCTCGACAGTCGCTGGTCCACGAGGTCGGGCGGCGATCCATAGGCGATGACGTCCTTCACGCGACCGTTAGCGTCGAGCAAGAATACCGTCGCAGTGTGGTCGATTGTATAGCCGCCGTCTTCAGTATCTGTTCGGGTCGATACCACGCGGAACGATTGCGCGATGCGGTCCATCTCATCTGCCGCGCCTGTGAAACCTGTAACGCGCGGTCCGAAGCCCTCGAAATATGCTCGTAACCGCTCCGGCGTATCGCGCTCCGGATCAACCGATATGAAGTGCACGCCGACCGCATCCGGCGCTACGCCAATACGATCGAGCGCAGCGGTCAACTCATAGATCGTCACCGGACAAATCACTGGGCAGTGTGTGAAACCGAAAAAGACCGCGCGCGGCTGTCCCTTCAGTGCGCGCCAGGCAATACGCGCTCCAAAATGGGTTGTGAGCGTTACGTCATCAATGTCGCGGCCCAATCGCGCCAGATCATTCTCGAGGGAAGCATCGCGCCTTGACCACAGGAGCGCACCAGCACCCGCGAGTAACGCAGCGCCTGCTGCGAGAAGAACGCGCTTTTGCACGTTATCTCTCGTCTGGGTCCGCCGATGTCGCGCGATCGGCGCTTCTCCGGCGCGGCGCCTCCATCGCCTCAAGGCCAAGAACTTCCGCGATCATTCCCACCGACGCCGCTAGGGCGCGCTCGGCGATCATAAGGTCACGCTGGGCCTCGGCGACACCGACTCGCGCGCTCAGGCGCTCCTGCTCCTGGTTAAGCACATCGATCATGGAGCGTTGTCCGAATTGCTGCTCACGGCGGACGCCTCGGCTCGCGAGCTCCGCCGCTTCAAGCCGCAGGCGCGACGCCTCAAGACGGGCGCGCGCCGCGTCCCGCGAAGCCCAAGTCACGGCTACGCGTTCATCGACGCGACGCTGAATATCGGTGAGTTCGTAGCGCGCCGCGTTGCGAAGATGGCGTTGTTGGCGCTCGCGTGCACGCACGGCTCCGCCCGTAAACAATGGAATGGCGGCGCGCACCGAGATGTTCCGCTCGAATTGCTGCGAGTACTCGATGGGATCATCCTCCGCGTCGACGCTGTCATAGGTGGTGTTGGTCGATTCTAGGAACACGCGCATGCGCCCGTTCGCGGCTGCAAGGTCTACCGCCGCGTTCGCCGCCATAACATTGGCCGCCGCCGCGACCAATGCCGGGTGCTCGTCGCCCGCGACCATCAGCGCGGCGTCGAGGTTTGCCGGAAGGCCCTCGATCGCCGGCGCCGGCGCCAATTGGGCGGGCGGATGGCCGGCTACGCGGGCATAGAACTCACTCGCCTCTATTACGTCTGCCTGCGCCCGGGCGAGATCAGCGCGCGCTTGGGCCACGCGCGCCTCCGCCTGAGCGACGTCGGTGCGGGTCATGAAGCCTTCGCGCAGATTGGCACGCGCGAAGCGCAATTGCTCTTCGAGATTGGCGAGCGATTCTTCCTGCGCGGCTAGGCGCTCACGCGTAAAGCGCGCTTGCCCGTATGCTTGCGTGAATTCGAGCGCTAGATTCTGTACAGCGTCCTGGTAGAGCGCGACTGACGAAGCGATCTGCGCCCGCGCTTGTCGCGTCGATGCCCAGATGCGGCCGCCACCGAACAGCAATGTCGATACGCGCACGGAGGCAATCCAGTATTCTGGCTGACCACGAATACTCAGATCGAAGCGATCCTCGGTGCGATCCTGCGCCACCACAAGCGCGTCGGCATTAATCTGCGGCAGCGCTTCCGCCCAGGCGGTTGGCAAAGCTTGGCGCACAGCCAGCAAGCGCGCGCGTTCGGCGGCCAGGCTCGGATTCGAGGCCACGGCCACCATGACCTCGGTTTCGAAATCCTGCGCAAAGGCCGGGGCCGAGACCGCGAAGGCAACCAAGGCGCACGGAACAAGGCGCATCATCAGTTTACTCTCAGTTTTCACGGAACGAACGCCACACTGTCTGGCCCAACGGTTCAAGCAGATATTGCAGCGCCGTTCTCTTACGGAGAGGGATGAACACCTCAACCGGCAACCCCGCCGAGAGCGCCACATCTACCCCGCCATTGGCGGCCGCCACACGCGCAAGTTCGTCGCGGGCGACGCGCACCTCAGCGACAAAGTAGAAGTTGCCGCTTCTCGGGTCCTCAAATCGGTCCGCTGAAATTCGCGTCACCTCCCCGTGCACGTAAGGCATTTGGCGCCCCTCGAACGCGGCGAGGCGGACATTCGTGGTTTGCCCGACGACGACATTGTCAGCGTCCATCGGACGAATGTTAACTTGCATAATCAAGTCTTGCTCGTCGGGCACGATCTCGAGAATTCGCTCTCCGGGACCGATGACCGCACCTTCATTGAAGAAGGCAAGCCCGACGACAACGCCTGCCGATGGCGCACGCACCCGCGAGTTCTCAAGCTGAATACGGACGGCTTGTAGTCGCGGGAGGGTTTCGGCGATCTGCGTTTCGGTCGTTCGCAATTCCTGCGCGATCAATTGAGACCGATCCTCGCGGATCGACAAAGACTGCATCCGCGCTTCACCGATTCCTTCGCGGGATTGTTCGATCAAGCCAAGCAATTCAGCGCGACGCCCCGCCAGTTCCGCCGCGGTGCGCTCAGCGCCCCGCACACGCGTCTCCGCCGCGAAACCCTCCTGCGCCAAAGCCCGCAAACCGCGCAATTCGTCGTTCACCAAAATGATCTGCTGATCGATGCTGGCGATCTGCTCCTCGTAGCCAGATATGCGCGCGCTGAGCTGCGATTGGCGCTGCCCCTGGACGCCGGTCTGCGCCGAAACGGCGGAGCGCCGCGCCTGCAATTCCTCCTGCTGGCGCGCCAACACCCCATCAGCCAGTTCGACATATTCGGGCGGCAGTGAGTCCCAGCTCGGCGGACGCTCAATCGTGTTGCTCCGCGCGGCTTCCGCCAACAGACGCTCGCGCGAGGCCTCAAGCTCAATGGCTTGTCCTGCGAGCGCGCGTTCTTGCGCAGCTAGCTCCACAGCCGAAAGCTCGATCAGGATTTGGTTCGCTTGGACATGAGCGCCTTCGCGAACAGCTATACGCGAGATCACGCCACCCTCACGATGCTGCACCACCTGACGGTTGCCCGCGACTTTCACCTCGCCGTTCGCGACAACGCCGGCATCGAGCGGTGCGAGTGCAGCCCAGGCGCCAAACACGCCGAAGAACAGCGCGATGACTATCGCGCCCGAGCGCCCCTCGCGCCAGGGATTGTCATTCAGCACTTCTTGGTAGTCGGTCGGAGGGGGTTGAACCATCATGGCCGTGTCCCTCCGAGGGACGTGACTGACGCCGTCTCCGGCTTCTGCTGCGCGAACTTGGCCATAATCGCAGCACGGGGGCCGAAATCCGCGACGCGCCCATCCTTAATGACGAGAATTTTGTCGACAATAGCCAGCACGCCAGCCCGGTGCGCCACCACGAAGCCAACGCCGCCGCGCGCCCGCACTGCAAGCAACGCTCCCAGCAACGCTGTCTCGCCTTCTTGATCCAAGTGCGAGTTCGGCTCGTCGAGCACAACGACTCTCGGTGCGCCAAACAAGGCACGCGCCAAAGCGATGCGCTGAGCCTGCCCCGGGGAGATGCCTGCCCCGCTTGGCCCCAGCTCTGTCTCATACCCGTTTGGTAAACGGAGGATCAGGTCATGGGCGCCCGCCTGCATCGCCGCTTCAACGATCTTTGGGCCAACAGCTTCGCCGCGTTCGTCGATTGCGGGCGCGAAGGTCGAGATATTTTCCGCTACCGTGCCGTCGAACAATTCAATACGCTGCGGCAAATAGCCGATGTGGCGCGCAAGCGCCTCGTCTTCCCAATCGGCATAGCGCGCGCCGTCAAGGCGCACAGTGCCGCCTCTCGGAACCGCCGCATTCGCCAGCACGCGCGCGAGCGTTGTCTTGCCCGCGCCCGATGGGCCAATGATTCCGATCAGTTCGCCGGGCCCAGCAGCGAAGGCGACGCCCTGAAGCACGATGGCGCGCCCATCCGGCGCCGCAGCGACGACCTGCTCGACCTGCACCCGGCCTTCAGGCGCCGGCAAGGGGGTGCGCTCTTGGTGCGGCTTCATCTCCGCAAACAAACGCTTGAGCGAGTTAAAGGACGCGAATGCCATCCCGACTTGGCGCCAGCCGCCGACGATTTGCTCAACTGGCGCAAACGCCCGCGCAGTCAAAATCGTCGCTGCGATGATCGCGCCCGGAGAGATCTGGCGCTCAACCGCCAAGTAAGCGCCCAGGCCCAATGCCGCCGATTGCAAAAACATTCGCATCGCTTTGGTCGCTGCCGAATATCCCGCGCCCTGGAACGCCGCTTCGGTTTGCACGCCTACCAGTTCAGCGCGCGCCCGCGCGCGGCGGTGGCGTAGGCGTGACGTAGCGCCCAAGGCGTGGATGGTCTCCGCCGCATTCAGGTCGGTGTCGTGCCCGACATAAAACCGCGTCACCTTGGCGGACAGCTTGGTCAGCGCATCGCGCGATGCGCGCTCGTTGATCAGCGCCAACGTAAAAATAACCACGGCGCCCGCGAGCGCCAACATGCCGATCCAGAAGTGGATCACGAAGCACACGCCGATGAACAGTGGCGTCCAAGGTATGTCGAGCAGACCGACAGCGGCTGGGCTGGTGATGCCTTGGCGTAGAGCGTCCAGATCGCGCGCTGTGGCAATTGGCTGCTGCCCAGCACGCCGCGCCTTCATGTTAGCTTCGATCACGGCGTCGGCGCTGATGCGCTCCACGCGTAGCGCCGCGCGCGCCAGCAAACGGGTGCGCAAGCCGTCAAGCATCGCGAGTACGGCGAGACTCGCGACCAGCACGACGCTCAGCAGCATCAGGGTCAACACGCCGCTGGTCGGCAGGACGCGATCATAGACCTGCAGCATGTAAAGCGATGGCGCAAGGTAAAGCAGATTAATCGCCGCGCTGAACAAGAAGATCAGACCCAAGTGCGTCTGGAGGCTGAGCCGCCCTTGACGAAAAATGTCGCCGGGTTGGAGCGCGGCAACGGGCGCTTCCGCCGGCGCTGAGCCGCCCTCCAAAAGGCGCCGCAAACCGCGCAACGGACCCCATTCCGCTATGCGCTCCGCGAGCCCAGACAAGCGCGCGCCGAGGGGCTCAGCGCGCGGCTCGTCCACGGGCGTTGGCGGCAGCGCCGCCGGCCGCTCGTTTTTGTTTTGCTTCTTGAATGGGAGGCGAAAGAAACCCATTGCGTCAGCCAGCCACTCGTCCCGCTGCGCGGTAATCGCGCACCCACGGTTTCAATCTCACGATCCCACGAGAGCCGAACAGGGCTTTCCCCAACCGCGCCATGCGCAAGCGCCAAACAAAGCGCGGCGCACGCTGTGTTAACGTACGCCGCGCAATGCTGCCGGTTTCTCTTTGGTTTATGGCGCCAAGAGGAAGTCCGTCTGATCAATCCCGCCGATCAGTTCGTTCTCGATCGTGATGGTCTGGCCGTTAATGGTGATCACCACGCTCGTCCCCACTTGCTGGATCAGGACGCTGCTGGCGAAGGTCGCCGCTGTGACCCCAAGCGTCCTGATGTCCAGAAGGTCTTGACCGCCAGTCGGGTTTTCATCGAAGCCGCCCACGATCGTGTCGTTGCCAAACAGGCCGCTGAACACAAAGCGGTCGTTGGCGCCGCCGCCATCCAACGTGTCGTTGCCGAGGCCGCCGATCAGCACATCGGCGCCGCCGCCGCCGTCGAGCGTGTCGTTACCGCCAGCGCCGTCAAGAGTGTCTGCGCCGAGGCCGCCTTGCAGGTCATTGACACCGGCATTGCCCGTGATCGTGTCGGCGCCGGCGCCGCCAGTAACGTTCTCGATATTGGCGATAGACGTGAACCCCGTGGCATTGCCTGTGGCCAGGTTCACGGTGACGCCAAACGCCGCCAACGTCCCCGTGTAGTTGAGCCGGTCTGTCCCATCGGCCAAATCCGCCCGCACGGACTCAATGTTCTGCAATGCAATGCCATTGAAGCTTGCGAGCGCCGTGCCATTCCATTGTGTGGTCAGCGTGTTGACGCCGGCCGTGCCGTTGATGCGCAGTGTGTCGTTGTCGGCGCCGCCATTAAACATGATGTCTGCCCCATCACCGAACGTATAGATGATCGTATCATCGCCAGCATCGCCATTGATGGTATCATTGCCATCGCCACCGATCAGCGTGTCGTTGCCGCCGCCGCCGTTCAGCGTGTCGCCGCCGGCGCCCCCGTCGATGAAGTTCCCGACGCCATTGCCGGTGATCACATCAGCGGCCGCCGAGCCAATCACGCCTTCGATGGTTGAAAGCGTGTCGTTGCCCGTAGCAGTGCTCGTGGATGTTCCCAGAGCCAGGTTCACGGTCGCCGCCGCATTGGTCGCGGAGAGATCGTAGATGTCGAACCCGTCGCCACCGATATAGGTATCGTTGCCGTCGGTCAGCGTCGCTCTAATAAAGTCGTCACCCGCCGCGCCGTTGACGGTGTCCGCGCCGTTGAGACCCGTCAGAACGTTGGCGCCGCCGCTTCCGGTGATGCTATCGCTGCCGAGACCGCCGATCACGTTCTCGATGTTCAACAGCGTGTTGAAGCCGGAGGCCGTCGCGGTGGAGAGGTTCACAGCAACGCTGACCGCAGCCGCCGTGGCGGCATAGCTCAGCGTGTCATCGCCAGCCTGAAGGTTGGCGTTTATCGCTTCGATGTTGCTGATCGCGCCGCCTTCCAGCGTGGTGATGCGCGTGCCGTTGAACACAACGTCAAGCGTATCGGCACTGGCGGTGCCGTTGACGCTCAGCGTGTCGGTGTCGGCCCCGCCATTCATCGTGTCGGCGCCGTCGCCGAAATTGTAGATAATGGTGTCGTTGCCGGCGCCGCCATTGATGGTGTCGTTAGCCGCACCGCCCGTCAGAGTGTCGTTGTCGGCATCCCCGTTCAACGTGTCGGTACCGGCGCCGCCCAACAGGATATCGTTGCCAGCGCCACCATTGAGCGTGTCGTTGTTTGCCCCGCCGTCTAGGAGGTCAGCGCCGCCAAGCCCGTTCAGCGTGTCATTGCCGGCGTTGCCGAGAATACGATCCGCGAACGCCGTGCCCGTCGATGTTTGGCCAGTGCCGGCACCGTTGATGAAGATGCCGACAGGGTCTGTCATAACCGACCGAACGACCTCATCGAAGCCCGCGTCGTCGGTGTAGGTGACAACCGCACGCAGACGCAGGTTAACATGCGCGCCGTCGGGAACGAATTGTTGCGTCGTCGCGCCGGCAATGTCGGTCCAAGTCGCGCCGCCATCGCTGGACGACTGCCACTGGAACGCGAACACCGCGCCGTGGTTTCCATCCGGGTCCGCGAAGGCGATGTTAGCGGTGAGCGTGTCGCCCTGCGTTGGCGTCGGGTCGCTGATGACCAAAGCCCCAACCGGCGCGTCATTCGTCGGCGTGACCGGATTTGTCGGCGCCGAGAACACCGTTTCGAGCACGCCGTTCTGATCGATGTAGTTGACGCGCACGCGAATAGCCGCGCCCGCCTGATCCTGACCAGGCGTGAACGTCAGGCCTGTTGCCGGCACCGGCCCTTCATTGCCGTTCGCACCGCCCAACACCATGATGTCGGACCACAAACCTGTCTCGCCATCCTGCATTTGCCATGTGATCGAGACCGGCCCGGTCAACGCGCCACCTGTAGCGGTGTTGTTCGGATCGGTGATGCCC
>JALHOC010000022.1 GCA_022843225.1 Hyphomonadaceae bacterium | reverse complement strand
ACGCCCGCTTTGATTGTTGAAGGCATTCACCTACTCGTGCCGCCCGACTTGCGCGCGCTGTTCGATCTGAAAATATTTATCGAGGCCGACGATGCGTTGCGCCTCGGGCGGCGTATGATCCGCGACGTGGAGGCGCGCGGCCGCAGCCCGCGCAGCGTGCTCACGCAATTCTTCGCAAACGTGCGCCCGATGCACGAGGCGCATGTCGTACCGCAGCGCGCGCACGCGACGATCGTGTTGCACTCCACCTTCGAAGACAACCCCGAGAGCGCGGAGCGCGATGCTGAACGCATCGCAGCTCTCGCTTCAACGTGAGCCAATGCAAAGCTTGAATTCCCTTTCTTCCCTCACCGCCGACTACGATGCTGTCTTCTGCGACGTGTGGGGCGTGATCCATAATGGCCGCCACGTGTTTGCGGACGCAGCGGCGGCGCTCTCGCAATGGCGCGCGGCGGGCAAGATCGTGGTTTTGCTTACCAATGTGCCGAAGCCGCGCGGGCCGATCCCAGCGCAACTCGATCGCTTAGGTTTCCCACGCGAGGCTTACGATTACATCGTCACCTCGGGCGATGCGATCCGCGCAGAGCTCAGCGCCCGCGCGCCGGGGCCGATGCACAAGATCGGCCCGCCTTATGACAAATCGTTGTGGGAGGGCTTGGGACTTGAGCTCGCGTCCATCGAGGACGCGCGCTTCATCGGCATTTCTGGTTTGAACGACGATCGCGAAACGCCAGAGGATTACGCTGATCTCCTCCGCCAAGCACGCGCACGCGATCTCGAGCTGCTCTGCGCCAATCCAGACATCGTCGTGCGCGTGGGCAATGATCTGATTTGGTGCGCGGGCGCAATCGCGCGTGACTATGCCGCGCTCGGCGGACGCGTGGTGATGGCGGGCAAGCCGCACAAGCCGATCTACGATCTCGCTTTTCACGAGCTTGAGACGCTGACAAGTAAGCCCATCGATAAGAGCCGGATTCTGTGCATCGGCGATGGCGTCGGCACCGATGTTCTCGGCGCCAACGCCGCCGGCCTCGATTGCCTGTTCATCGCCTCCGGCATGCACGGCGAAGCGCTCAAGACGAATGGCGCACTCGATCCCGCCAAGGCGGACTCCGCGCTCGCGAGCGAAGGCGCACGAGCCAGCTATGTCATGGCGGCGCTCGCCTAAAACGTCCGCACGCCGCGCTCATCGAACCATTCGCCGACATGGCGATCGAAATCGCGCGCGAGGTTCATGTCTTCGGTGCCCGCACGATCGCCGCCGCGACGGCGCGCGACGCCGCGCCCGAATAAAGCCTGCGGATTGCCGGGTTCGACCTCAAGCGCGGCGTTATAACTGTCGCGCGCGGAATCCCATTCCTCAGCGCGCAATTGCAGCAAGCCACGGCACAATTGCCCCTGCACATTGCGCGGGTCGAGTGATGCGGCTTCGTCAGCGTCGCGGCGCGCGGCGGCGAGATCGCCATCCTCCTGCAGCACACGCACCCAGCAGCGCCCTGCATAAGCTGGCGACAATTGCGGATTGATACGGATCGCGGCGTCATAGTCGGCGAGCGCGCCCACGGGGTCCTCGTTGCCGATCTTGGTGCGCGCGCGCTGCGCGAAGGCTTCGGCGTTGCGGGCGTCAGCTTCAATCGCGCGGTCGAACGCTTCAGTCGCCGCGCCAATGTCGCCGCGCCGTAACGCGATATCGCCGACGATCAGATGCGCTGGGCTTAAATGCGCGCCCGCTTCAATCAGGCGCTGCGCCAACGGCTCGGCGGCGTCGAGCTGGCCGGAATCGACCAACACCAAAGCGCGGCCAAGCATGGCGTCCGTATTCGCTTCATCGACCGCCAAAGCGGCGCGAAAATCGGCATTGGCGCCTTCGGCGTCTCCGGCTTCGTAGAGCGCGCTTCCCCGGTGCGCGAGCGCGGCAGCGCGATCAGCCTCACTGAGCGTGCCGGACGCAATCAGAGTGCCGCAGGCTTCGATGCGCGCTTCGGCCTCGCTCTCGGCATTAGCGCACGCCGCGCGCACACCGGCCAAAGGATCGGGCTCCTCGCAGGCCACGAGCACACAGGCAAGACTCGCACCCAGCAGCCAATGTCCGCGCTTCATTGTCCCCTCCTAGCGTCAGTCTGGACCAGGGCAGGTCCGCACGCTTAGAAGACCCTCCTAGCAAGGAGCGACCCCATGGCCAATCTCTTCGATCTCTCGGGCAAGACCGCCATTGTCACCGGTTCCTCCAAGGGCATCGGCAAGGCCATCGCGCACCGGCTGGCCGACCATGGCGCGAGTGTCGTGGTCTCCTCGCGCAAGGCTGACGCCTGCGAAGCGGCGGTCGCCGAGATCAATGCTGCTGTTGGGCGCAAGGCGGCGATCTCGATCCCAGCGAACATCGCCGATAAGGCGGCGCTGCAGAACCTCGTGGATGAAACCCGCCGCAGTTTCGGCCAGATCGATATCCTCGTCTGCAACGCCGCGTCCAACCCCTATTTCGGACCGATGGGCGGCATGAGCGACGATCAATTCAGCAAAATCCTGCAAAACAACATCGTGTCGAACCATTGGATCATCCAGATGGTCGCCCCCGAGATGCGCGCGCGCCAGGACGGATCGGTGGTGATCATCTCATCGATTGGCGGCCTGAAAGGCACCCCAGTGATCGGCGCTTACAATATCTCCAAAGCCGCCGACATGCAGCTCGCGCGCAATCTCGCAGTTGAGTTCGGCCCCGACAATGTACGCGTCAACACCATTGCGCCAGGCCTGGTGCAGACCGATTTCGCCAAGGCGCTTTGGGACAACCCCGATATCTTGAAGACCTATACCGCCCATTCGTGCCTGAAGCGCATCGGCCAGCCGGATGAGATCGCCGGCATGGCGGTGTTTCTCGCGTCAAAAGCGGGCGCGTTCACAACCGGCCAGACGTTCGTGATCGACGGCGGCCAGACCGCGATTTAAGGCCTAGAACGAGCCAATCACCGGCTCGAGTTTGGCTTTCAGAGATTGCGCCGTGAACGGCTTGAGAATGTAGTTCGAGGCGCCCGCGCGGGTCTGCGCATCGGCGCCTTCGCTGGGATCGTTGGCGATCATCACAAAAGGCGTGGCCTTAGTACGGTCATCGGCGCGCACGCGCTGCAGCAATTCGACGCCGCTCATCGGCGCCATGTTGGTGTCGGAGATCACCAGCGCATAGTCTTTCGCGCGCAGCTTCGCCAGCGCGGCGCCGCCGTCGCAGGCTTCGTCGATATTGGTGAAGCCGAGTTGGCGTAGGAGATTGCGTAGAATCCGGATCATGGTGTTGTAATCGTCCACGATCAGAATCGGCATTGTCATGGACACAGCCATGGGTCGTTTCTCCCGCTCTACCCACGCCAGCGCTGTTATGATGGAAACGACGCGCCGCCAGGCCGGGGTGCGACGGCCCGGCGGCGTGACGTTTTCGGCTGATTATTGCGCCGCGTTGTGAGGCTACTCATAGCAAACGGACAAGAATTTTCGGTAAAAGCGGGCTTAATCGCGTATGAACGAAAAATGCGGCGCCAAAGTCGCGGAAACGCTTTAGCAACCACGACAAACCAAACCTCGACGCGAAATTCCATGAGCCCCAGCCTAGGCCCCTCCATTCCCGGCGATGCGCGCGGCGCTTCGATTGCGCTCGGCAATTTCGACGGCGTCCATGCTGGCCACCAGGCCGTGATCGCGTCAGCCCAAGCGCATGCCGACGGCGCGGCCCTGGGGGCAGCCATGTTCGAGCCGCATCCGCGCCGGTTCTTTCAACCCGATGCGCCGCCCTTTCGCCTCCAATCCGCGAGGCAGCGCGCGCGCGCGCTAGCCGCCTGCGGAATCGTCGAGATGTTCGAAATCGGCTTCGACGCTGACATGGCGCAAACCTCAGATCGTGAATTCGCCGCGCGCGTGCTGCGCGATTGCCTCGGCGTGCGCCATGTCAGCGTCGGCGCCAATTTCCGTTTCGGGCGTGGGCGCATGGGCGATGCGGCAGCGCTTCAAGCCTTCGGGCGCGAGCTTGGCTTCACCGTCGACGTGGTGAGCCCGCTTGCGCACGAGGGCGCACGGATATCCTCCAGCAACATCCGCGAAGCCATTGCCGCAGGCGATATGCAACGCGCCACAGGCGGGCTGACGCGGCCCTGGGCGATCGAGGGCGCGGTGCAGCGCGGATTCCAACGTGGGCGCGAGTTCGGCTTCCCGACCGCGAATGTGAATCTCGGTGATTATGTGCGCCCGCGCTTGGGCGTTTACGCCGTACGGGTCGATCTTGGCGATGGGGTGCTGCTGCCCGGCGTAGCCAGCGTGGGCGTCAATCCCACCGTAGGCGCGCTGCTAGAGCCCGTGCTGGAAGCACACCTCTTGGATTTCAGCGGCGACCTGTACGGCAAGCTGATTGAGGTCGAGCTAGTCGCCTTCCTGCGCGATGAGGCCAAGTTCGAGAGCGTCGATCTACTGAAACAGCAAATGCGCGAGGACGCCGTCAATGCGCGCTCAGCCCTGGCGCAAGCGCTCAGCCATGATCCGTGAGCGCCTCTAGGACGGCCCCTTGCAGTTTGCTACGCGCGCGCGACGTCAAGTCGGCGGGATTGGGCACATAGACCACGCCGTCCATGAGCATCCGAGCACCTTCTGTGCGCTCAGGGTCAAGCGCGCGCAGGCTCGTGGCGCCGCGCGACGCATCAAAGCCCTCGGCGCGCAGACGCGACACAAAACTCTGTGGGCTGTTTGCCCTGACCGGCATGAGCCAATATGCGTTATCCCTGGCCGCCGAGCCGACGCGCGCCGTTTCGGGAAGCGCCCCGACGAATTCATCGCAAATCCGCCGACGCGTCTGCGCCGAGGGCGCATTGGCGATCTGGCGCGCCATCAAAACCACCATGCGCCGCGGCGGTTGGTTTTTGATGGCTTGCAGCATGGCTTTGCCGCTGAAGCCCCGCGCCGCGGCGCCAATCACCGCGTCCGGATCTTTGCCGCTTAAGGCAATGGCGCGCACCAGCAGGCCATACACCCATGGCGCGCTCAACGCTTTCAGGACAACGTATTTCGCCGCGCGCTTGCGATGCCAAGCCTCCGGCAAGACTGGATAAGTCCGCAGCCGCTCTTCAACGCGGCGCGCGAGTTCCGCGTCTCGGAACACCGCCACCGCGCCGCCCAAAGCCGTCCTGCGCTTGATGGGGCCGAAGCTAAAGAGCGAGACATCGACCTCCCGCAACCCGATGTGAGAGCCGTCCGCGAAGGCTTGCGCGGCGTCCTCAATCACAAACACGCCGCGCTGCCGCAACAGCGACAGATCTTCAAAGAAATTGGCCGCGCCAAACAATTGCGTCACGACACATATCTTGGCGCCGGACGCCTCCTGCCCGGCCGCCAATGCACCGGGCGCGGGCGCGAGAGTGTCCCCCGTCACATCAACCGCCAAAACACGCAAACTTTGCGCGCGCACGATATCGGCCATGTTCTGGATGTTGACGCCTGACATCAAGACCGGCGCACCTGCCGGTGTCGCCATTTCGGCGAGCAACGCATCGAACAGCGTTCGAACGGACAATCCCACGACAACATGGCCTGATGCGAATGTGGCGCGAATGGCCGCAATGGCATCCTCCGCGTCCTGCTTCGATGACGGCGCCCCCGCCGCCGTCCAGATCAAATCGCGCCAGCCGATGTCGAGCTTCAATCGACTGTGCATTGACTCTTATCCAACGCTGGCGCGCGCTTCGCGTCAGCTGTCGCGGTGGACGCGCTCGCGGCGCTCATGGCGCTCTTGGGCTTCCAGTGACAACGTCGCGATCGGGCGGGCTTCCAGGCGCGAGAGCGAGATCGGCTCGCCGGTTTCCTCGCAATAGCCGTAGGAGCCATCTTCGATGCGCCGCAGCGCTTCGTCGATTTTAGAGATCAGTTTGCGTTGGCGATCGCGTGTGCGCAGTTCCAACGCACGGTCGGCTTCGCTGGTGGCGCGATCGGCGAGATCGGGCTCGGCCACGGTGTCTTGCTGTAAGGAAGCGATCGTTGAGCGCGATTCCTCGAGGATCTCTTCTTTCCAAGCATTGAGCTTCTGGCGGAAATACTCGCGCTGCCGCTCATTCATGAACGGCTCGTCGTCGCTCGGGCGATATTCTTTCGCGACCGTTTTCGTAGCCATGTCCGCACTCCGTCCACCCTCGCGAGGTGGCGCCTTATAGCCCCCAGCTTGGGCCTCGTCCATGGAGCAAGGACGGCGCCAAATTGACTTAATTATCTTGAGGTTAAGCTACGCCTCGGATGTTCCGAAGCTGATCCAACTTGGCGACTTCCACAGCCAATCGTGTGTCAATTTCGCGAAGGAGGTCGTCGAGGCCCGCATCGCCCGTGGCTTGGGAGGCGCGCTGAAGGCTTTCCATATCGGCGCGCAAGGAGCCTGGGGCACGGCCCAGCAGCAAGCCGCGCTCCAACTTCTCCAGCACATCGAGCGCGTCTCGACCGCGCCGAGCTTGGCGCGCGCGCCGCTGCGCCGGCGGCTCGTCCCCCTGCAGCGCCAGGATCGAGTCGAGCGAGGTCACGCCGCTAACGCCCGTCGTTGGAGACGCGCGCTGCGGGGCATCGACGCTTGGCGCAAAGCCCGGCGCTGCGGCGCCGCTGCCGCGACGCGCGCCGCCAGCGAGCGTAGGTGGACGTGGCCCTTCGATCTTCATGAGCACAGCATTCGCTGCTGCGGATTTCCGATCTCTTAACGATTAGATTGAACGTCCGTTAACCAAACCAGTTTCGTAGTGGGAATTATGAAGCTCCCAACGGGCGCAGCCCGCACTGCCCTGCTCGCCCTTGCCTCGCTGACGGCGGCGACCGCGCCACTCAGCGCCGCGCCGGCTTGGGCAGGGCCCCGCATCAAGGATGTCGCCGACTTCGAGGGCGTACGGGAAAACCAACTCGTCGGGTATGGCTTGGTCGTCGGCCTCGCCGGCACCGGCGACAGCCTGCGCAATTCGCCGTTCACGCGCCAAAGCCTTGCGTCGATGCTGGAGCGCCTGGGCGTCAACGCCACTGACGGCAATCTGAATACGCGCAACGTCGCGGCGGTGATGGTGACGGCAAACTTGCCGCCCTTCGCCGCCCAAGGCTCGCGCATCGACGTTACGGTGTCGGCGCTAGGCGATTCACGCAGCCTCGCGGGCGGCCAATTGCTGGTCACGCCGCTAATGGGCGCGGACCAACAAGTTTACGCGGTTGCGCAAGGGCCGCTGGCGATCGGCGGCTTTGCGGCCTCCGGCGCCTCGGGATCTTCCGTAACGCGCGGCGTGCCCACAGCCGGCCGCATTGCTTCCGGCGCCTTGGTAGAGCGCGAATTGCGCTTCGACATCGCCGCACAACCCGAATTGCGGCTTTCGCTGCGCAATCCCGATTTCACCACCGCGCAGCGCATCGCGACCGTGATCAACACTGCTGTTGGCGGCGAGGCCGCGCGCGCCACAAATCCTGGCGCGATCGTGTTGCGCCGGCCCGAGGGCTATGTCGGCGATATGGTCTCGCTCGTAGGGCGTATCGAAAATCTTGAAGTGGAAGTCGACACCCCCGCGCGCATCGTCATCGATGAAAGCTCCGGCATCGTCGTCATGGGCGAGAACGTAAAAGTGTCCACGGTCGCCATCGCGCAAGGCAATCTGACCATCTCGATCCAGGAAGATCCTTTCGTCAGCCAACCGGCGCCGTTCAATCGCGGGGGCGAGACGGTCGTCGTTCCGTCCTCCGGCGTCGATGTGGCGGAAGAAGAAGGCGGCCTGGTCGTGGTGCCGGGCGGCGTGCCGCTGCGCCAATTGGTGAACGGGTTGAATGCGCTTGGCGTCAGCCCGCGCGACATGATCTCGATCCTGCAAGCCCTGAAGGCGGCAGGCGCCATTCAAGCTGAAATCGAAGTGATGTAATGCCCAACGACGCTATCGCGCCCATCCCGTTGCGCGGCGCACCGCTCCCGCTGGCGCAGAGCGGCGCGCGACCGACGCAACAACAGCAACAAGCGCCCGATGAAGTGCGCCGGGTGGCCGAGGAGTTTGAAGCCATCTTCATCGCGCAAATGCTTGCGCCAATGTTCGACGGCATCAAAACCGACGGCTTGGGCGGCGGCGGCATGGGCGAAGAGATGTTCCGCCCCTTGTTGATCGAACGCTATGCGGAGGCGTTGTCCAAAGCCGGCGGCGTGGGCATCGCCGACAGCGTCGTGCGCGAAATGCTGCGTATGCAGAGCGCCGCGCAGGAGGCCGCCGATGGCGCTGCTGGCTGACAACGCCCAGGATCGGGCCGAGCAATTGCTCATCGTCACCGAACGGCTGACGGCGTTGATCCGTGAGGAAACACGCCTGTTGGAGGCGCGCAAGCCGCCGCTCGCCGGCGCGGACGCAGATGAGAAAAACCGCCTCGCTAATGCTTATCGGCTGGAATTGGCCCGCATCAAGCAGGACCCCCTCCTGCTGCAAGGCGCCCCCGAACCGGCCCTGCGCGCGCTGCGCGAAGGCGCGACCGCCTTGCAAGCCGAATTGTCCGCGCATGAATTGGCGCTCGGCGCACTGAAGACGGTGAGCGAAGGCCTGGTGCAGGCCATGGCCGAAGAGGTTAATCGTCAACGCGGCGGCGCGCCCCAATACGGGGCCGGCGGCGGGGTAGCGGCGGCATCAGGCCCAAGACCCGCTTTGATCGACCGCAGCGCGTAGACGGACGGGTCATAAACGCCGCTCAGGCGATGATTTCGCCTTTCCTGTAATTCATCTTGCGAGACCCCGGCTTCGCCGGCTTTATCGGTCGTTCGAGGTGAGGATTTTGAGGCACGCTAAAGTGTCAGGCGCATGGCGTCCGGTACGGGCCCAGCGCGGCGGACAATCATCGCTCGGCGCCATGACGGCGCTGGCGTTCAATGTGTGTTTGCTGTTGCTGCCGCTCGCGAGCGCCGCAGCGTTCATCATTATCGCGCGCGATCAACTCTATGCCTACGCGTATTCCGAGGCTGGCGCGCGCGCCATCAGCGACCGCGTCGAACTGCTCAATGGCGAACTGATCCAGCTCGATTTCGACCGTCAGCGCCAATGGGATGACCTTGTCGCCATGGAATTGATGGACGGCGACGTCGAGGCCGCGCGCGGTTTCCTGTTGTCGGCGCGCGGCATGCTGCCACAAAGCGCGCGCAACCAGTTGGAGCGGCGCCTGCCCGCCGGCGCCGATGACGCCCAGATCGAGTTGGTCGCGCTTGACATGCTGACGCCTGGCACACGCGCGCGCTACGAATCCATGGTGCCGCTATTGTCGCGTCGCGCCTCTGCGGCCGTCGCCGAGCGCGTAGCGCAGACCAGTTTGATAGATCCGCGCGACTTTGAATTGATGGCGCGCGCGCTTCTCGCTGAGCCTTCAACGGATGCCCTCCAGTTTATCTTGGCGGGCTTTAGCCTCGGCCTTGCTGGAGATGTCTCTCCGCAAGTCTCCAAAGGCGCCGCCGCGCTCCTGGATGTCAGCCGCCGTGACGACTACCCGCAGGGCCTCGCCGCCGAGATCAGCGCTTTGGCGTCAGCAGCGATCCCGATCGAGGCGTTTCGCCAGGCCGCCATCGCGGGATCGCAGAATGGCGACCTTTCCAGTTACGCCAACGCCTCCGCCGCCTTTCGCGCTGCCGTTGATCGCGACGCGGCGCGGCGCCTGGCGGGCGTACTCGCGGAGATCGGCGCCATGAGCGAGGCGACAACCCATGGCGGGGCGGTCGCGCTACTCACGCACGCCACCGAAATGCGCGATATCGCCAAGCTCAGACTGGTCGCCCAGGCCGCCGGCGCGCGGGCTTCGGTAGCCGCCAAGCGATTGCAGCGCGACGGCAACTTGATGGAGGCGGCGCGCGGCCAGCTCACCTTTACACGTGAACTCACGATCGCGGTCGCGGTAGCGGCGGCGGCATTGATGGGATTGCTCGCGATCCTCGGATTCCACGCCTACCAGGCGGGACGCCGGGTTTGGCTGAAATTGCGCGACGAAGGCGATGACGACCTCATCGACATCCGTAGCGCCTCGTGGCGACCGCTTTAACTCCGGAAGAGCGCCAACACAGCTTGCGGCTCAGCGTTGGCAATCGCGCGCGCCCCCACCGCCTCCAGGCCTTGACGCACTTGCAACGCCAATAAGCGCGCGCCTTCGGTGTCGAGGTCACGGCGTACATTCGCCGCGACGGCGCTTTCCGCCGCGCCAATGAAGCCCTGGTGCGCTTCAAGCGCGCGGGCGGCGTCAAGCAAGCGGCCCATCGCCGTCTGCAGGGCTTCGAGAGATTTTTGAGCGGCTTGCGGCAAGCTCGCGTCTTCGATCTTGGCGTCGGCGCCGACCTGAAGCACATCGCTGGCGCGCGGCGGCTGCTTCAAGCGGAGGTCCACGCCCGGCGCGGTCACTGGCGCGGCGCCCGGCTCGGCGTGGATGGCCACATCTTCGCCTGTCACCAGCCGCGCGCCACGCTGAACAGCGCTCTCAACCCGTTGCGCGAAATCCTTCAAGGCGGCGTCCAGGTCAGCCTGCGCTGCGCCATCGCGGGCCAAAGCCTGGATGTTCACGAGAAACGCCTGCGCTTCACGCCCCAGCGCCAGCGCTTGATTCACTTGATCGAGCCCGCCGCGTACGCTTTCGCGCGCGGCAGCAAGAGACGCGGCGCTGATCTCAACGCTGTCCGTTTGTGGCGTAGCGTCCTGCCGATGCTCCGTGGAGGTCGGGCCTAGACGTTGAAAACGCGGATCGACGCCCAGCGCGCTCGCGCCCGGCGCTGAATTTGGACCAATCGTCGAGACCATGCTGCCCGCTCCTTCGGATCGCGCGCCCCACGCAGGTGAGAACGCGCGGCGCGCTTCGCCGCACGCGGGAACCAACAGCAAATGTGTTAACGAAACATTAACACTAACGAGTCCGAAACGAATAAATTCACACCTCGTTAACCGCCGACAAGCGGCAACGAAAACGGCGGGAGGCCGAAGTCTCCCGCCGCCTGTTCGTTATCTTCGCGTTTAGCGGAAGAACGAGAGCACGATCTGCGGCGCCGAGTTGGCGATCGACAGAGCTTGCGCGCCAAGCTGTTGCTTGACTTGCAGCGATTGCAGACGCGCCGATTCCTTGGCGAGGTCGGCGTCGACCAGGGAGCCGATACCCTTTTCGACCGCATCGGACAGCTTGCCGAGGAAGGTCTTTTGGGTGTCTAGCGCCTTGGCTTGCGAGCCGAGCGTCGCCAATTGGCGGTTCAGCGTGTCGATCGCGGTCGTGATCGCGGCCGATGCCGTGCCGGCATTGGTGCTGTTGTTGAGGTCGAGCGACGAAGTCACTGACGACAAAGCGCCCGAGCCATCGACGGTGAAGTCGAGGTCGTTGACCGTGGCCGTGAGCGGCGCCGAGCTGACCGCACCAGCCGCCACGCCTTGGCCGAGCCAAGAACGGGCCGTGCCGGCCGTGGTGATGCTCAGTTCGTTGGTGCCAGAGACAGCTTCCGGCGCCACATACGTGAACTGGCCGGTGCTTTGGTTGTAGCTGGCGCTGACGCGACCGCCAGTGGCGCTCGAGACTGCTGACAGATACTGCGCGACAGTCATCGTTGACGTGACGTCGACGGTGCCGATCGCCACGCCGTTCAGGTTGAACGTGGAATCGTCAGAAGCCGTGACAGAGCCATTGCCAACCACATAAGCGGACAGGCCAGGCGCCGTGCCGGCAATCGTCGTCGATTGAACTTGGCGACCCTGCGTCGAGTTTTGCAGGTCCGATGTGATCACTGACAGGTTCGAACCGCCCGACGCCACCAGATTGATGCCGTTGAAGGTGGCCGAGTTGGCGATTTGGTTGATCGACGTACGCAGGGCCGTGAAGTCGGCCTGCAGCGCGGCGCGCTGGTCGGTCGACAAATCGCTGGCTTGCGCGGCGACGGCCTTTTCCTTCATCTGCTTCAGGATGTCGCCGATGGCTTCACCCGAAGAGAGACCGACGTCGATCACCGAGTTGGCGCGATCGATGCCGTCACGAACGGCGCCGAGCGCGGACACGCGGGTGCGTTGGCCTTCGGCCATGGCGAACACCGCGCCGTTGTCGCGGGCCGACGAGACCTTGAGGCCGGTGTTGATGCGGTTCTGAACTTGGCTCAGTTCCGTGTTGGTTTTGGTGAGGTTTTGCAGCGCAACGAGGGCGCTGTAATTTGTATTAACGCTGGTCATTCACGAAGCCCCTTCTGGACATCTTGTTCCCGGTCGTTTTGGCCGGTTGGGCGTTTGCCCTATTCGAAACGGCGCGATTGACCGCGTTTTACGCAGTTCCCCGCTCCTGAACCTGTTCGTAAGCGAAATAGGTTAATCTGGCGTTGATTGCGATGCCGAACCTAACGGGCCGCGAGGCCTTCCATCATCGACTTGTTGACTTCGACGAGCGGCTCGATGTCGGCGCCGTTGCGCAGGACCTCGCTTGAGTAGCGCGCGACCCACAACGCGAGCGAAATAATCTGCGCGCGCAATTGCAGCGGCAATTGGTTTTCTGGCAGCGAGCAATCGGCGCTCAACAAATTCCAGAGCCGGCGATTGGCGTCGAGCGCTTCCGCGACGCCGCTTAGGCCCACATTCTCCTCCTTGAGGCGCACGAGGCCTGCGGTCACTTGGCCAAAAGCCCGATATTCGAGATCCCGGGGCGTCTCAGCCTGCGTGGCCACGCGCTGGTAGGCTTTGATCGACATTCCTTAACCCCAAGCGCTCGGCTTCGTAAGACATGAGCTTCCGACAGCGCATCAGCGCTCTGTAGTATTCGCCGGCCATTACTTCTTTGGAAACGCCGATGCATTCGGCCAACACGACGGGGTCGCGCACAACGCCCATGAACTCGTTCAGCCGCTGGGCGAACTCGGTATAGGCTTTGTCGCGCCCGGAATCGTCGAGGTACATGAGCATGATCGGGAAATAGATGCGCTTGGCCGGCGTGTCCGCCTCGTCCTGCTGCATGATGTCTTTTTCGCGCAGCACCGAGGCCTTGTTCTGCAGAACCAAAGCGGCGCGACGATCTCCGTTCTGGACGACCGCGCCATTGACGACAAATCTTTCGCCCGGGCGCAGGGACAGTTTCAGCGGCATGAGCCCTCTCCTCCCGATTCTGGGAGTCCAACGTCGTTAACCTTCTCTGTTTGCGGTTAACGAGTGGTTGCGCGCGCTGGCGAAGCCGCCTTATTGCTTTGTCGAAACAGGCAGGAGCGGAAATGCGGTTCGAGGGCACGAAAGACTATGTCGCTACGGAAGATCTGAAAGTCGCCGTCAACGCCGCGATCACGCTCGAGCGCCCGCTGCTGGTCAAGGGCGAGCCCGGCACTGGCAAGACCATGCTCGCGATCGAGGTCGCCAAGTCCCTCGGCGCACCGTTGATCGAGTGGCACATCAAGTCGACCACCAAGGCGGTGCAGGGCCTATACGAATACGATGCCGTGATGCGCCTGCGCGACAGCCAATTGGGCGACGACCGGGCCAGCGACATCGCCAATTACATCAAACGCGGCAAATTGTGGGAAGCCTTCGAAAGCCCTCAGCGCCCTGTCTTGCTGATCGACGAAGTCGATAAAGCCGACATCGAGTTCCCAAACGACCTCCTGCAGGAGCTCGATCGGATGGAATTCTATGTCTATGAGCTCAATCGCACCGTGAAGGCGAAAGTGCGCCCAATCGTGATGATCACCTCCAACAATGAAAAGGAATTGCCCGACGCTTTCCTGCGCCGCTGCTTCTTTCATTATATCCGCTTCCCCGACGAAGCGACGATGCGCGCGATCGTCGATAGCCACTTCCCGGATGTGAAGCAGCGCTTGGTCAACGAAGCGTTGCGGATTTTCTACGACATGCGCCAGGTGCCGGGTTTGAAGAAGAAGCCGAGCACGAGCGAGTTGCTGGATTGGTTGAAGCTCTTGCTCACCGATGACATCGATCCGGAAACGCTGAAGCAGCGCGATCCCTCGAAGCTCATCCCGCCCATGCACGGCGCGCTGTTGAAGAATGAGGCCGACGTGATGCTGTTCGAGCGCCTGGCGTTCCTCGCGCGGCGGGAGAGCCGAGGGGGACAATGATCAGCACAACTGCAGACAGCTGAATCCCACCATCGACAGCCCCCGGTCGCCCGCTTAAACTCCCGGTCATGGTGGTTGGAGGACGCATGCTGAGGCGGGTCGCGGGGGCGCTTGCGCTTTTCTTGGCGATGGCGGCGCCAGCCGGTGCGCAAGAGGAAGAGCCCACTGCCGCGCCGGGTTCGATCGCCATTGGCATGATCGAAACGGCCGATGCTGAGGGCATCTTCGACATCGTCCACAACGGCCAGGTCAGCGTGCGCCACATCCGCAGCGGCTTGGTGTGCCATTTCGCACGCGACGGCGCAGGCGGTCGCATCGTACTGTTTCGCGGGCTGCCGCGCGGCGAGGATGTGGCGTGCGACGCCAATGATGGGCGCGAGAGCGTCGCCCTCTACGCGACCCGCTATCCTCGCACCACGACGCTGGACGAGCAAATCGCCGGCGCCGAACAAGCGCTGCGCACGCGCTATCCCAACGCACAACCCTATACGCCAACTCTAGCCGTCAATGGCGCCGCGCCGCCGTTCCGCACCGTCGAGTTTATCGTGGCGCGGCGCGAGGACGGCGCACGCATGTATTCCCGCGCTGCTGTGGCCATAATCAGCGGCTGGACGATCAAGATGCGCTACACCCTGCTCGCGCCCGACGACGAGGCAGCGCGCCAGGGCGAACTGACCTCAAGCCTGATGTGGCGCACCGCCTTGGCGGACGTGATGGCCAACCCGATCCCGTGACGTTGCGGAAAAGCTAGCGCTCGGCGCACACCGCCCATATCATCGCCCCGTGTTCCAACGCTTCTTCACCGAATTGCGCGCCGCGAGCGTGCCCGTCAGCCTCAAGGAATACCTTGTGCTGGTGGAGGCGCTGGAGAAAGACGCCATCGCGCCCAATGTGGAGGATTTCTACTACCTCTCGCGCGCGGCTCTGGTGAAGGATGAGCGTCACCTCGATAAATTCGACCGCGTGTTCGGCCATGTCTTCAAAGGGCTTGAAAACACTGTCGACGCCGTTAACGCCGAAATCCCGGCCGAATGGCTGAAACTGCTCACCGAGAAGTTCCTCACCGACGAAGAGAAAGCCCAGATCGAGGCGCTCGGCGGTTGGGACAAATTGATGGAGACGCTGAAGCAGCGGCTCGAAGAACAGAAAGAACGCCACGAGGGCGGCAATAAATGGATCGGCACCGGCGGCACGAGCCCGTACGGCAACGGCGGCTATAACCCCGAAGGCGTGCGCATTGGCGGCGGCGACAAGAAAGGCCAGGGTCGCGCCGTCAAAGTGTGGGACAAGCGCGAGTACAAGAATCTCGACGACGGCGTCGAGCTGGGCGTACGCAATATCAAGGTGGCGTTGCGCCGCCTGCGCAAGTTCGCGCGCACAGGCTCGCCCGATGAACTCGATCTCGACGGGACGATCAAGAAGAGCGCGCGCGAGGGTTACCTTGATATCGTGTTGCGCCCTGAGCGCCGCAATGCGGTGAAGGTGCTGCTCTTCTTCGATATCGGCGGCTCGATGGATTCACACATCAAGCTCTGCGAGGAATTATTCTCCGCCGCGCGCACCGAATTCAAACACATGGAATTCTTCTACTTCCACAATTGCCTCTATGAGAGCGTGTGGAAGGACAATCGCCGCCGCCATGACGAAAAGACGCTGACTTGGGACGTGCTGCATCGTTTCCCGCACGATTATCGCATCGTGTTCGTTGGCGACGCCACCATGAGCCCGTATGAAGTCACGTACCCCGGCGGCTCAGTCGAACACTGGAATGAAGAGCCCGGCGCGGTCTGGCTGCAACGCGTGGCGCAAATCTATGAGCGCCTGGTGTGGCTCAATCCGACGCCGCGCGCGCATTGGGATCACACGCCCAGCATCCAACTCGTGCGCGAAATCATCGGCCAAGACCGCATGTTCCCGTTGACGATCCAGGGCTTGGACGGCGCGATGCGGGAGTTAAGCAGGTAGCATCGTGCGCACAGGCGCTGTTTGTCCACATGGTCATGCTCGGGACGACCGCGCACTCCAGACCAATGGGGAAGTATCGTACCCCAGCGCGCGCAAACGCGCCTCAAACGCCGCGCGGTCTTCCGGCGTGATGTGCTCGGCCCGCGTTAACACCCACAAATACCGCCCGCTCGGCTCGCCGACGATCGACCAGGAATAATCAGGCGCGCGTTCAAGCACCCAATAATCGGCCCAGAACGGCCCGAAGAAGCTGACCTTCAGCCGCCCCTCCTCGGCGTCGACGCGGCGAGCGCGCCCCATCACGTCGCGCGTGCGGCCGTCGGCGCGGTAACAAACATTATGCACCGAGAGCATGCCGTCCTGGCGCAGGGCGTATTCGGCGGTCGAATGTGCGCAGTCGCGCTGAAAGCCATTCGGCAGGCGCGCCGCTTCGTGCCATAGGCCGAGATAGGGCTGCGTTTCGATCGCCGCGACCGGGAGCGGCGTCGACGCGACCCGGTTCGCCGGCTGGCTGGCGCAGGCGGCGGTTAACACAAGGGCGGCGAGAAACAGATAATGACGCATGTGGCTGCTACGCCCTCCTTGTCGCATCGGATCAAGTTGGCGACAATGGCGCGGGGATAAAGTCGATGGATCGCCGGGGTTTTCTCAGTACCGCCGCCGCATGCAGCGTCGTCACCGCCTCAGCCGGGCGAGCACGTGCGCAGACCCTTTCGCGTTTCAGCGACGCCATTCGCTACAGCGCCGATCGCGGCGGAGCGACCTTCCTGGTCGCCCGCCACGGCGTCATCATGGGCGAAGAATATCACGTCGCGATGGCGCAAGCGCGGTGGCCGATCGGAACCGGCACGCGCATGTTCGCACCCTTGCTGGCGGCGTCGCTGGCTGAGGATCGGTTGCTGAGCCTAGATGAGCCAGTGGCGATGACCTTGGGCGATTGGGGTCTTCATCCGCTCAAAAGCACGATGTCGATCCGATCCTTGCTGAGCGGCGCGAGCGGCATCGCCTTCGAGCGGCGCGGCCCCCGCGATCTTGCCACAGCGCTGGCGCTTGAGCCCTCCGACCCGCCCGGCGTGCGGTTTCACGATGATGCCGCGCCGTATGTGCTGTTTGCGGAAATCGCGCGGCGCAAACTTGAAGCCGCCGGCCGCGGCAGCGATCCCGCGCGCTACCTCACCGAGCGCACTTTGCTGCCTATTGGCTGCGTGCCGATTGGTTGGACGCGCATGCCCGACGGCGCGCCGCGCTTCGATGATGGCGCAGCTGTCAGCGCGCGCGGCTGGGCGCAAGCGGGCGAACTTTTTCGCCGCGAGGGCGTGTGGCGCGCCCAACAATTGGCGGATGATTCCACCTTGCGGGAAGCTCTACGCGGCTCATTTGCGGAATCTCGCGCGGGCTTCGGGCTATGGCTTGCGGCGCCGTCGAACGGATCGCGTCAGCCGCCTGAACTCGACAGCGATCTGTGGCGCGGCCAATCGCCAGCGCCCGTCGATTTGGCGATGGCGGCGGGCGACGGCGGCCAACGGCTCTATCTGTCGCAATCAATGGGTTTGGTCATTGTGCGTCAAGCTGAGCCTGGCGCACGCGCGAACTGGTCGGACGCCGAATTCCTGCGCTTGGTGTGGCAAGGTTTGTGAAGCGCGCAAAACGCGCGCTTCACTCGCCACGAAAACTTTTAGGTTTCAGTCGCGCGGGCGGATCAACAGACCGCTGATCAGACCAAGAATGCCGCCGCCGCCAGCGCCTGTAATCAGGTTCGCCAGGTGCGCGCCATTTTCACCTTCGATCAGGCCCGACCAAATCGAGGTGATGTTGCCGACTGCCTCGACGTTGCCGCCTGCATAGCCAGCGGCCAGCCCGCCCAATGCGCCGATGATTGTGCGTCCCATCAAACCACCGCCGCCGCGGGTGATGCCGCCCAGGACGTTGCCGCCAATCGCGCCGCCGAGTGCTTGAACGATCAGCGGCATAAATGTCGCCATATCCATGTGTGTTCTCCCCTTCCCTACGCCCCACACGCCCCAAGGAGGAGCTGAAGATCGCGTAGCGCCGCGAGCTTAGGCCCAGAGCGCGAATTCACAATCAAGATTGCAGCGCCGTAACAAAACCTCGCCATTGGCGCGCACGCTAACGCCGCGCTTCGCTTGTGACGCACTAACGTTCCGTGTTTGTGCGGGTGTATTCGTGTCGCACTTCCGTGCGCAAGGCGACTTATGCACAACCAGCTTGAATGTAGGGAATGGCGTCGCGAAGCGCGCGTGCTAGCACTAGCGTCCACACGGTCCGACCCTCCCATGATCGATATTCGCATAGTCTGCACCCACGATGCGGTCGGCTTCGCCGAGACGCTGATGCGCCTGCTCGCAGCGGAGGAGCACCAGGTGCGCCTGACCTATGGGCGCACGAGCATCAGCGCGCTCGAAGAGGCCGTCGCCGAGCGCGACGCGGTGCTCTTGATCTGGTCCTATGAAGCGCCGGGGCAGCATTACATGCTCGAATGGGCGCGCGGCATTGATCCATCGCGACTTGTCGAGATCGCGCGCGCACCGGGGGCGCCGCTGTCCGACCGGCGCGCGCACCCGATTGACTTTTCGGCGTGGCGCGGTGAACGCGGCGGGCGCGCGTGGAACACCTTGAACGATCGATTGCGTTCGGTTTCGCGCGCGATGGAGCCGCCCAAACCTGCACAGATGCGTGCCGCCGTTGCCATGGGCCTCATGAGTGCGGCAGCGGTCACGGGCGCCCTGTTTCTTAGGGCAAATGAACCCGGGATTGCCGCCGCGCCAGAGCAAATGGCCGCGACAAACGAAATCTCTGAGATCGCGGTCGGCGGCCCCTTGTTTGCGGTTGAGCCGGCCTCGATGGACGAGACCATTCCCTTCCGCGCGCGCGCCTTTCGGGTGGCGCCGCTTCCAGTGCAGCCTGAGCCTGTGTTGCTTGAGATACCAGTCTATGAAGAACCGGACCTGCGCGACCCGACCTTCATCGAGCGCCTGGCTTCCCTCAATCCGCTCCGGCGCGACGAAGAAGGCTATTAGCCGATCGTTCTGCGGCCGCGCATCCAGTGCATGATCGCCCAAGCATGGGCTTCGTGACGCACTTTGTTCAGCGCCTCACCGGGCTGCGTCCACACAAGTGCATGATCAGGCTCTGTGGGCTCACTATCATCAGCTGAGAGCTCCACCTCATAGAAGGTGGCCAGTGAGTTTCTAGGTTCGCCTTTGTTGATCCAGAACTGCCCGGCGCGACCGATGACGCGTGTCGGCCAAACCGTGAGCCCCGTTTCCTCCTGAAACTCACGCATGAGGGCCGCGGCTTCATCCTCATCCGCCTCGATGCCGCCGCCCGGCAAATCGAATTCAAATGGCGCGCGCTTGCCGATTTGCACCAAGGCGATCATCGCCTCGCCACGCGGACAAATGCCGTACGCGCTCATGCGCTCAAGGTAGGTGAGGCCAGCTTGGGTCTGGCCGAATTGCAGGGCGAACCGGGTCATTCGGTCCGGCATATAGCGCGCTCGCGCGCGACATTGAAAGAGAGTGGTTGATAGAGACAGCCGCGCATGGCCTAAACGCTGGTATGGAATTGGAGCGCATAAACCCAGTCGCGCTTGTGTGCGGCGCGGCGAGCGGTCTTGGGACCTTGTGCGCCCAGGCGATCTCACGACGCGCCGAGGGCGGATTGATCCTTGTCGATAGCGACGAGGCCGCGCTCGACTTTACCGCCGATGCGCTGACCAAACCGCCGGAACGCGTCTCGACATTGGCCTTCGATCCGCGCGCGCCGGAGGAGTGGAAACGCGGGACCAGCTTCATCGCCGCCCACTATGGCCGGCTCGATTGGGTCTTGGTCGTCCCCCCGCCCTTGGATGCGCGCGGCGGAGAAACTGGTCTCGCTGATCTGGACGCGGCGCAGCTCGCACTGCGATCGCTCGGGCGCTTGCAACGCAACAATGTGCAGGGGGGAGCCGCGGCATTGGTTCTTGGAGCACAAGCCGCGATGAAAGCGCACGTGCTGCAGGTCTTGCGTGCGGCGGCCGGTGAAGGCGCGGCCAACAAAGTTCGCGTGAACGCCGTCGTCGTTGGCGGTGCGGACGCCCCGGCGTGGCGCAATGCGGTCGCGGTCACCCGATTTGATCACGCAACGCTCGAGACTCTCGCCAACAGCGCGTCGCCGGTCGCGCGTTGTCCTGGGTATAACGTCACGGGCATGGCGCCCTTTCTCTTGTCGGATAAGCACACGCTGACAGGCGCCACCCTCGTCGTGGATGACATACAGGCGCTATGATCGGCGCGGCGAACGCGATTCGCCAAGGAGCCGGCCATGCCATCCATTTTGCAGCGTTTCCTCGGCTTTGACCGCCTGCTTGGCCCCGTGCTCGTGAAGATCGTGTATTATGTGGGCGCGGCCTTCATCATCGGCGCCACCGGGCTAGGCGTGCTCGCTGGGCTCATTTCGATCTTCAACGGCAATATCGGCGGCGGCGCCATGCAATTGATCGCCTCACCGGCTGTCGGCGCTGTCGGCTTCGTCTATTGGCGTTTCATCTGCGAATTATTCATGCTCGCCTTCCTCGCCTACGACCGCTTAGGCGAAATCCGCGATCGCTTGGTCTGGTCGGCGCCCGACCCCAATCATCCCGATTTCTAAATCAAGAAGCGCGTCGCGATCTCCGGCGGCACACGTTTGGGTTTGCGGCTTGCCGCGTCAAGCAAGCACCAATACGACTTGATCTGTACAGCGGGTTTGCTCGCGCCGACAGCGCCGATCTCAACATAGCGCGGCCAGATCGCCCCGCGCGCGCTGTCTTCAACCCAGGTGCGCGCCTCCACTTCATCGCCCATCACCAGCGAAGCGCGATAATCGGCCTCGTGGCGCGTCACCACCCACACAAAAGCGGAAACCATCTCGGGCGTCGCGCGCAGGCGCCAATGCGCGGTCGCCATCTCTTGCGCCCAGCGAAGATAGACGATGTTGTTGACGTGGCCGAGTTCGTCGATGTCGGCGGGCGCGATCGCGAAGCGTTGAGAGAAGATTTCTGCGGGCATGAAACGCCAGGCTAGGCGCTGTCGCGGGCCAACTCAATTGCTACGCAGTGACGAGCGCCGAAAGTGCTTCACAAAGCGCGGCTGTCACGCGCTCACGCGCCGCTTCATCGCCCGCCGCCTCAGCCTCCTCGCAAGCATGCGCCAAGGCCATCAGCCCGATACCGCGCGCTGAGCCTTTCAGCGTGTGCACGGTGGTTCGCCAATCTTCACCCGCACAGGCTGTGCGCAAGGCGTCGGCCTGCGCACGAAACAACGCGGCCACCTCCGCCTGCAGGGCGCGGTCGCCGGCGGTCATATGGTCAAAGTGCGCCTGATCGAAGACGGGGAACATGCCCTACCCTAGCGCATCGGGCTTAAGGGCTGGTTGCAATCGCGCTGACGCCGAAGACCCATTCATGCGCGAGTACAATGCCGATAGCGATGGCGAGGCCAACCAGCCCCCGCCAGCCGATCTCGCCCAACGCCAAGCGATTGCGCCCCTGCGTGATCGCAATGAAGGGCACATTGGAGGTCACATCCGCAAAGCGCGCCCAAGCCACGGGCGCGCGCGCGGCGCCTTTCCGATCAATAGAACGCGCGCCCAGGATCACCATCAAACCCAGTGCGCCAAACAACATCACCGCGAACCGCTCGCCGTTCGCTAAGAGATGCCCCGCCGCCCACAAAGCCACGCCCCACAAGAAGGGGTGACGCGTGATCCGCAGCACGCCTTGGGCAGGCTCGTCCTTGGCGAGACCAATTTTCTCATAGCCGGCAAGGGTCGGCCCTGGGGTCAAAAGGCCAGTAAACGCCAGCGTCACACCGAGCCCCGAGAGAATGATGGAGGGCCAACGTAGCCAATCCGGCGGCGTCCAAATCGCGCCGTTCAAGGCGTCGAAGGGATCAGCCCGCATGGTCCCATAACCGTGCATCATCCACGCAAGCAAACCGAGCGAAGCTAACGAAAATACGCCGCGATACGCGCCTTCTCCCGTAGCGCCGACGAGACGCGCGCGCAGGCCGGTGGCCGAGACGCCGATGTGCAACACGACGAACCCGGCCAAAGCCCAAACAAACGTGTTCATGCTCTCCTCCCGTGCGAGTCAGCCTAACGGGCCATGTTCTCAAATATCCGAAGCACCTCATCAGCGGCCGCAAGTTGAGCGCGGCGGCTATCGCCGTAGTGCCGATCAAGCTTGCCTTCCAACATCAAAGTGGCAAGGCCATGCACGGTCGACCACGCTGCGATCACGAGGGTCAGGTCAGCGGGCTTGCCGCCCTTGCTGGCGACATCGCCAACCACTGACACCAACACATCGAACGCGGCCTGCGCGCACGCCTTGGCCTCGACATGACGTTCCTGCTGAACCAGTTCAGAGCGGAACATCAGTTTGAAGTGCGCCGGATGCTCCAGCGCGAAGCGCAGGTAAGCCTTGCCGATGGCGGTCAGCCGGGCATGAGGGTCCTCGAATGCGCCCAGGGCCGCGATCATGTCATCGCGCAGGCGCGCGAAGCCCTCGGTTACGATCTCGGCCAGGATTGCCTCGCGATCCTGGAAATAGTGGTAGGGGGCCTGATGGCTGACGCCGGCGCGGCGGGCCACTTCGCGCATGGAAAACCCCTCGATCCCCTCTTTGGCGATGAGATCGAGGCTCGATTCAAGCAGTTTAGCGCGTAGATCCTCGGCAGGCCGCATGGGTATTGTCATCTCGCCGTCACTTGACAGTGTCAAGCGATTTCTAGACAGTGTCAGGCAGAGGAGCAGTTCCGTGCGAGGCAGAAGCCTTATTTTGATCTTTACCCTGATTGTGGCCGCTTGCGGCGCGGGCGGGCAGGAAGAAGTCGCCGTTTCCCAGGGGCCGCTTGTACAAGTCATCGAGGCCGCACCTGCGGGCGCCGCCGGCGCCGTGCGCGCCAGTGGCTTGGTCGGCTACCGGCGTGAGCCATCTCTCTCGTTCGCGGCGCCTGGCGTCGTCAGCCAGATTTTTGTCGATGCGGGCGATACGGTTCGCCGCGGACAGCGCCTTGCCGCTATCCGTCGCATCAGCGTCGGCGCCAACGCTGACGAAGCCGCGCTTGCGCAAGCGAACGCCGAGCGCGATCTCGCGCGCACACAAGCGCTCTTCGACGCTGGTTTTGTATCGGAAGCTAGGCTTGAGGATGCGCGTCTGGCTGTTGAGCGTTCACGTGGCGCCTCGGTGCTCGCAGCGCCCGCGAATGGCGTCATTCTGCGTCGCGCCGCCGAACCAGCGCAAACGGTCGCGGCGGGAACGCCTATTCTGATCTTCGGTGAAACAGGTTCCGGCTTGATCGTGCGCGCATCAGTGGCGTCGGCGGACGCAACGCGGATCCGCGTTGGCGATACGGCGACAGTGCGCGTGTCGGAACTCGCTGGCGACCCGCGTCAAGGCCGCGTGACGCGTGTCGGCGCCAAGGGCGCGGACGGCACCGGCGCCTTTGAGGTCGAGGTCGAGATCACCGGCGTTGAGGGCCTACGCAGCGGCATGGTGGGGGAAGTCGAAATCGACGCAGCAGCAGCCGCCAATCTCGGCAACATTATTCTTGTCCCCGCGCTCGCCCTGCTCGATGCGCGCGCCGATCAAGGCTCTGTCTATGTGATCGATGCGCAGAGCGTCGCTCATCGGCGCGCGGTGCGCACAGCTGGCGTCACCGAGGCCGGCGTCATGATTGTCGAAGGACTGGCCGCCGGTGAGCGCGTCGTGTCGGCGGGCGCGGCTTACGTTCGAGACGGGGAAGCCGTGCGCATCGCGGCGGCCAGCTAATGCAGGCGATCACCCGCTTCTTCGTCGATCGCTGGCAGTTCAGCGCCGTTCTGTTCTTCTTGCTGGCCGCTTTGGGCGTCGCCGCCGTCATCTCGATTCCGAAATCTGAAGACCCAATCGTTGAATTCCCGGGGGTCTCAATCGCCATCGTGCTTCCGGGGGCGGACGCCGAGCAAATGGAGCGCCTCGTCGCAATCCCAGTGGAGGATGCGCTCAACACGATTGAGGATGTGCGCGAAATTCGTTCGTCCTCGCGCGCGGGCGTAGCTGTCGTCGTCGCCGAGTTCGAGTGGGGCGCGGACGCTCAGGAAAAATTTGGCGAGGTTGTACGCGAGCTTAATGTCGTGCGACCGCGCCTACCTGACGGCATTGTCGATATCCGCACGCGACGCTTCAATCCCGCGCAAGCCGCTATCGTGCAGATGGCGCTGACCAGCCCCGATGCGCCCTTCCGACAGCTTGAGGCGTATGCAAAAGCGCTTCGTGACTCAATCGAGCGCGCGCCCGGCGTGCAAGAGGCCGACATCTGGGGCGCGCCGCCGGCGGAAGTGCGCATCGCGGCGGATTTGGATAAGTTGGCCGCCTACCGATTGCCGCTCGCCGCCGTCGCCGATGCTTTACAGCGTGAAGGTCTCGACACGCCGATCGGCGCGGTTGAAGCAGATGGGCGGCGGTTCAATCTGCAGGGATCGGGTTCCTACAACAACCTGGATGAGATTCGTCGTGTGGCGTTGCGCGCCTCGGACGGCACAGTGCTGACCGTTGGCGATGTCGCTGACGTCAAGTGGGCAAATGATGAGCGTACGCACATAACGCGCTTCAACGGCCAGAGGGCGGTGTTCGTCAGCGCGCGCGGGAGACTGGGCGAATCTATCTTCGACATTATAGGTGGCGTACGCGATCGCGTTGACGCCTTCGAGACCTCCCTTCCCGACAATATCACGTTACATCGCGGCTTCGATCAATCGGAAACCGTAAGCCATCGCCTGACCCTATTGGCGCGAGACTTTAGCATCGCATTGCTGCTGGTGATGCTCACGCTCCTGCCGCTCGGATTCCGTGCGTCCGTCGTGGTCATGGTGTCGATCCCATTATCCTTGGCGATTGGCGTCGTGGCGCTTGAGCTGATGGGCTACTCACTCAATCAGCTGTCGATTGCTGGCTTCGTGCTGGCTTTGGGCTTGCTGGTCGACGATTCCATCGTTGTGACTGAGAATATCGCGCGTCACCTGCGCCAAGGCATGGCGCCGCGAGAGGCGGCGGTCGCCGGCGTGAGCGAGATCAATGTCGCCGTGCTTGGCTGCACCGCGACGCTGCTGTTGGCGTTCCTGCCACTCCTGAATCTGCCGGAAGGCGCGGGCGCCTTTACCCGTTCGCTGCCCATGGCGGTAGTCATGACCATCACCGCCTCGTTGGTTGTGGCGCTCACCATCATCCCGTTCCTCGCCAGCCGGCTCTTGCCACGCTCCGAGGTTGGCAAGTCGAACGTGCTCCTCGACAGCGTCATGGGCGCGATTCATGCGCTGTACCGCCCGGCGCTGCACGTGGCGCTGGCTCATCCCCGCAAGACCGTCACGGCAGGGATCGCCGCGTTTGTGCTTTCCCTCGGGCTTATTCCGGCGCTAGGGTTCAGCCTCTTCCCCGAGAATGACAGCCCTTACTTCCTCGTCGACGTCGAGGCGCCCCAGGGCACAGCAATTACGGAAACCGATCGCGCTGTGCAATTCGTTGAAAGCGTGCTCGCGGAGTATCCGCAGGTGCAGTGGCGCTTTGCGAACACCGGTCGCGGCAATCCTCAGATCTACTACAATGAAATTCCACCCGAGCAGCTTTCGAATGTCGGCCAAGTTTACGGTCGTTTTGACGAATGGCACCCCGAAGAGGGCGCGCGTTTGGTCGCGGACATTCGCGCCAAACTCGAAGCCTATCCCGGCGCACGCATCAATCTGCGGCGTTTCACGAACGGTCCGCCCATCGAGGCGCCGATCGCAGTGCGCATCACCGGCAGCGACCTCGCGGCATTGAGCGAGCTGGCGGCGGAAGTCGAGCGCATCGTTCGTGAAACACCCGGCGTGCGGGATGTGTCCAACCCGATGGCCGAGCAGCTGATCGACATCAACCTCAACATCGACGAGGCTGCGGCCGCGCTGCGCGGCGTTCCGGCCGGCGCCATCGATCAAAGCTTGCGCATCGCGGTCGCGGGGCAGCCGGTTGCGCAATTCCGCGATCCGGCGGGCGACGCCTTTCCAGTCGTCTTACGTGCGCCGCGCGAGGAAGCGCTGCCAGTATCGGCGCTCGATCGGCTTTACATTTGGAACGGGCAAGGCGGCGCCACCCCCCTCAACGAACTGGCGCGGCCGCAACTCGAAAGCGGCCCCGCGTCGATCGACCGCGTGCAACGCGAACGCACCGCTACCGTCGAAGCCTATTCCGAACCTGGATTTTTGATCACAGATGTCACCGCCGATGTCGCGCAGCGCTTGGAAGCGCTGCGTCTGCCGCCCGGCTACTCGGTCACGTTCGGCGGCCAAGCGGAAGCCCAGGCGCGCAGCTTTAGCGGCCTAGGCCCCGCGATCTTGATCGCAATTTTCGGCATCCTCGCCGTGTTGCTTTTGGAATTCGGCAGCTTCGCCGTGACAGGCGTGGTGGCGTTCGTGATTCCCTTCGGGATCATGGGCGGCTTAATCGCGCTGTTCATCGGCGGGGAGTCCCTCTCCTACACAGCCATCATCGGTTTCGTGGCGCTCATCGGCATCGAGATCAAAAACTCGATCTTGCTCGTGGAGTTCGCGAACCAAGCGCGCGACCGCGGCGCGACCTTGCATGACGCCATCGAGCAAGCAGGCGAAGTACGCTTCCTGCCCGTGCTTCTCACAAGCGCCACGGCCATTGGCGGGATGACGCCGCTCCTACTCGAGAATTCACCTCTTTTTTCGCCGATCGCCATGGTCTTGATCGGGGGCTTGATTAGTTCAACCTTGATCGCGCGAATCGTGACGCCGGCGATGTATCTGTTGCTGGCGCCGAAAGACACGTCGGTCGCGGCTGGCGCTTAGAACCGAGGCAAGTGAGTTGATTGTTGAGGGTTGGGTTCGCATAGCGCCGGACGATGTGGCAAAGCTCTCGGCGGCCGGGCAAGCAATGGTGGCGGCGACGCGTCAAGAGCCGGGCTGTCTTGACTACGCCTTCGCCGCCGACATCGCCGAACCCGGACTGCTCCGCATTGTCGAACGCTGGGCCGACGAAGCCGCCCTGACGGCGCACTTTGCCGCGCCGCACATGGCGGCCTTCAACGCAGCGCTCGGCGCAGTCAAGATCCACGGTGCGAGCGTCAAGGTCTACGCCGCCGAACTCCAGCGCACCATCATGGAAACCTGAGGCCGCCATGATCGATCACGCAGGCGCCCGCGTCCTCGTTACTGGCGCGGCTTCGGGCATCGGCAAGGCTTTGGCGCAAGCGTTAGCAGCGCGCGGCGCGAAACTCGTTCTCGCCGATATCGATGCCGCACCGATCGAGGCATTCGCGACATCGATCGGCGCCGATGCAATAACGATTGATCTGGCCGAGATTGATGCACCTACTCGCCTGATTGCAGCAGCAACGAAAAACGGGTCGATTCACCTGCTATGCTCCAATGCCGGAATCGGACGATCTAAACGTCTACTCAAGGAGTCTGACGCTGAGATGGCGCGTGTGTTCGCGGTCAATTTCAGCGCCGGCGTGAAGTTAGCTCAAGCCTATGCAGCGGCACTTGGCGAAGGCGCGCGCGGCCGGATCATGTTTACCGCTTCGGAGAACTCGCTCAGCGTTCCCGCCGGCGTTCGCGGTTTCGGCCTAGGCGCATATGCGGCGAGCAAGCACGCATTGCTTGCCGCCGCCGAGTGGCTGCGCGACGAGGCCGCGAACATCGACATCCATGTTCTCCTGCCTGGCCCCGTTTTCACGCCGTTGGTATCACGCGGCACCGCCGACGCGTCGCAGATTCCGCCGGGGCTTAACTTTCTTATGCCCGAACAATGCGCGGCGATCGCTCTCAAAGGCATGGATCTCGGCCTGTTCTATATTCCCACCCACGCCCACATTGCTGATGACATGCGGTCACGTGCGGACGGCGTGATCGCGGCTATCGAGGCGTTGCGGTCTGAGATGCCGCAGCGCTAAGCCTGCTGCACGGTCGGAATCGAGAGGAAGAAACTCGGACGGCGCCCGGGTTGGGCATTGTACGCAACATCGCCGCCCATTAGGCGCACGATATCGCGCGAGAAGCCAAGCCCAATGCCCTGGACATCGCTGGCCGCACCCGCAAACGGTTGGAAGAGACGCGCAGCCTTCTCCAAATCGAGAGCAGGGCCGGTGTCGATCACCTCAAACTCAAGCACGTCGCCGCCATCCTTGATCTTGCGCGCCGCGCGCACCTCCACCGCGCCGCCACTGGCATTGTGCAGAGCCGCGCTCACGATTTGCAGGAGTGCATGGTGCAGACGCAAATGATCGAGGTCGGCATCGCCAAGGCTGGCGGCTTCGTCGATGCTGAGAGACACCCCGGTCGCCGCCGCGAGCGGGGATGCAGCGTCGCGCACACTTCTCAAAATAGCCTGCACTGGAACGAGATCGCGGTTGAGTTCGGCAACGCCGCTTTCGAGCTTGGCGACATCCGCGACGATGTTCAGTAATCTGAGTAGATTCTGCGCCGAGAGCTTGATGCGCGCCGCGTCTTGCGATGTCGCTCCCGCAGCCTCCTCCTCAATCAACTCCGCATAACCGATGATTTCATTCAACGGCCCTCTGAGCTCGCCGCTCATTGTCGACAAGAAACTTGACTTCGCCCGGCTGGCTTCCTCGGCGCGTATGCGCGCCGCCGCTTGCTCGGCGCGCGCGCGCAATAAAATTTGGCGGTCGAAGCCGAATACGCCCGCAGCAATAACCAGACACAGAAGCGCAACAGCGCCGAGCGCTGACAGCACCGTAACGCCGCCGACGAGGAAAGGCGTGGCAAGCGCACAGGTCACTAAAGGCGCAAGCGCCGCGATCATGAGCAAACGGTGGCTCATGAAGTACACGAACAGGTGGTTGGCCGTACTCGCCACCCATGCGGTCGCAAGCACCAGGCCGACGGGATCGCCGGTCGACCACGTCGCGACCGCAAAGGCCGCGAATAAGATCGCGCCGAAAAAATTGATCGCGGCAAGCCAGCGAAACCCGATCTCCGGGTCGCGAGCGGAGCGCGCCAACGCGTCTTCGCAAGAGCGCCGAACCCAACATTCCCACGCTACAATTGCCGCCGCCCATGAGAGACAGATATCGAGAGGTAGGATGCTTGTGGCGGCGAGCGCCATCAGAACTGAAAACCCCGCGCGAGGCCAGGTACCTTTGCGCACCAGGTGCACGGCTTCGCTAAGGCTCACATCGCCTCCCTCGCCCGGTAGGAAAGTTTGCCGCCCGCCCTCGGTTCGCATTGTTCAACCGCTCCGATTCTCCTGATATCAGACTCCCACTTCCCAAGGTTGCGCACAACAATCTATAGTAGGTCGCTGGACTTCATCCGCTTCCGTGTAAGCCATGGCCGACACAGACTCCGAAGGGCCGCATGGCGCCTCAATGACTCTCGACGCTGCGGCGCTCGATCGGGCGCGTTTTGGTTTTCACTCTGCCTACCCGCGTAGGTCCTCGAAACGAGTCTTTCACTATACGCAAGTCGCGGCAATCGCGCTCTTTGTTGTCGCGCTTGTGTTTGCGTTGCGTAGCGCCCCTGAGACCACCCTCACGGCGACCCACGTAGTCTCTTGGATGCTTTTCGCGGCGATGATCCTATGGCGCTTGATCGCCGCGGCGAGCCTCACACCGCTCTTGTCGCGCCTCGCTGAACCGCACATCTGGCCGACCTACACAATCCTATGTCCGCTCTATCGCGAGGCCAATGTCACACCCGATTTGATCGCCGCGCTAGAGCGTTTGGATTATCCCAAGCAATCCCTCGACATCAAGTTATTGGTCGAAGGCGACGACATAGACACCATCGCGGCGGCGATCGCCATGGTGGTGGAAAAGCCTCATGTCGAGGTCATCGTCGTGCCCGCCGCGACGCCGCGTACAAAGCCGAAGGCGTTGAACGCCGGCCTGGAGCGCGCGCGCGGAGACTATGTCGTGGTGTACGACGCCGAAGACCGCCCACACCCGCAACAATTGCGCGCCGCGCTCGCCGCGTTCGAGGATGGCGGCGCCTCCTTAGCGTGCGTTCAGGCGCCGCTTGAGATCGACAACGCCAATGCGTCCTGGATCTCGCGTCAATTCGCTGCGGAATACGCGATCCAGTTTCGCGAAATACTGCCCCTGCTCGCACGCCTGGGTTTGCCACTGCCTCTAGGCGGCTCAAGCAATCATTTCCGTACCGAGGCCTTGCGCGCCTCGGGCGGCTGGGACCCGAATAACGTCACCGAAGATGCTGACCTTGGCTATCGCCTCGCGCGCGACGGCTGGCGCGCTGATGTGATTTCACCTCCGACTTGGGAGGAGGCGCCCGCAACATTCGGTGCGTGGCTCGGCCAACGCGCGCGTTGGATCAAAGGTCACATGCAAACCTGGCTCGTGCTGATGCGCAATCCGATCCGAACGGCAACGGAGATGGGGATCGGCGCATTCGCATCCATGCATCTCGTGTTGGGCGGCGGCGTGCTTGCAGCTTTCGTACACGGCCCGATCGCCTGCGTGGTTTTCATAGCAGCGGTTTCGCCCTATAATATTCTTGGTCCAGCCGATTTCACACTAGCGCTCTTGGGCTATTGCGTGGCTATGTTCACCGCGCTCACCGCTAGCGCGCTCACAGGCAGTCTCAGCCATGCGCGCGCGGCGCTGACCATGCCGCTCTACTGGCCCTTGCAGTCGATCGCGGCGGTGCGAGCGGCATTTGAATTACTGTTGCGCCCGCATTTTTGGTCAAAAACAGCCCATGGCGTATCGCGACGATCCGTGCGGTAACACGCGCGCTTTGAAGGCGCGTCAGCGCAGCGAGGCAAGCAATGCACACATCGCATCAACCTCCTCATCCGCCTGGTTCCACGACACGACCAACCGAGCCTCGCCCGAGCCTTCGGCGCCCCAGTCGTAAAACTCCGCGCCTTGATCACGCAGGCGCTGCAACGCGGCCGCGCCCGGTTTGATGAACACTTGGTTTGTCTCAACGGGGTGCGACCGATGGCGCGCCGACGCGTCGCCCAATCTGCGTGCAAGCACATTGGCGCGACTCGCGAGTCGAAGCCACAAATCATCGTTCAGGTACGCGAGAAATTGCGCCGCAACATAACGCCCCTTCGAGAACAAGTGTCCGCCACGCTTACGGCAGCGCTCGATCTCCCCAGCCAGCTCAGGGTCAAAACAGACAACCGCCTCCGCAGCCATCGCGCCGTTCTTGGTGGCGCCGAAGGACAACACATCCACACCCGCGCGCCACGTCACATCCGCCGGGGCGCAACCCAGCGCGGCAATCGCGTTGGCGAACCGCGCCCCATCCATGTGCAGCGCCAACCCCACGCGCCGCGCGACTTCGCCAAGAGCGGCCACCTCATCAGGGCGATACACCGCGCCACGCTCTGTCGCCTGCGTAATGGAGACGGCTTGCGGGACGACAGAGTGAATACCGCGTGCGTTTCGCGCCACAGCCTCTTCTACAGCGGCAGCGGTAACTTTCGCGGCTTCCCCATCCATCAGGACCAGCTTGGCGCCGCCTGCATAAAAGGTCGGCGCACCGCCCTCATCGCATTCGATGTGCGCCTCGCTATGACAAAGGATCGCGCCCCACGGCCGCACTAGGCTCGCTAACGCGATCGAGTTCGCCGCGGTTCCGCTTGCTACTGTGAACACCTTAACTTCGCGCTCAAACACCTTGCTGAAAACTTGATCCAGCTTCTGCGACGCCTCATCGGCCCCGTAGGCGGGGGCGTCCCCAGAATTGACCCGCGCGAGTGCGGCCATGATTTCCGGCGCGACCGGCGCTGTATTGTCGGAACGAAATTTCACAGCAATTTACCTCTGCCCTGTTTGTACAATATATCCTAGATCCGCCCAATACGCGCAGACGCCACAACGCTTGCTTTACTCTAATTCGATTAGGCTAAGACACGTTAGCCATTGGGGCGGGCCGTGCAAGATTTCGTCAACCATGCTGGAATTGCGCGCATTGCCGCCGCCGCGCTGCATGGGCCGCGCGCGCGTCATGTCCTGATGGCGCTCCTGGCCGGGGGGGTGACGAGCACAGCAGGCGCGCCCTTGGCGGCCGTTTGGCTTGGTCTGGCGCTCTTGGGTGAAGAGCTACGCAAAGCTCTTTCCAACAAAATCTCCGAACGCAACGTCAGGATGATGCTTGATGGGGCGGTTGCGTCGGGCGTTGCTGCTTCCGCGGCCCTAGCTTGGTTCGCGCCTCATCCAATGGGAACCGCCACGGCAGTTGCGATGCTAGGTGCGATCGCCGTTCATACCATGATCACCGGACCGACGCTCCGCCAGGCGCTGCCAGCGATCGCGCCCTCCGTCGTTCTTGCGTTTGTATTCGCGGCATCGTCGGGGTCCCCTGTATCCGCGTTGGGCATCCTGGCTTGCATCGGGTTTGCTACGGCAGCCACGCTTTATGTTGTCAATGTCAACGCGCGGATGCGCGACGAGAACGCTGAACTCGTGCGCCAGCTCAACATGACCCACGCCGCAGGCGCATCCGCAACGTGGGAGGCGGACTTCACCACCGAAGCCCTCTTTGGCGCAGACCGTCTCGAACATATTCTGGGGCGGGTCGTCACATACCGCGACATCGTCGAGAACGCCTGCTTCGCACCGGCGGCGGAGCGAGACTTGGTGCGCGCTGCCTTCGGCTCAGACCGCACCACGATGCGCGCCTTCGCCCTCGAGCACGACGTGATCCGTTCCGATGGCTCTCGTGTGCGCGTGCGCCACCAAGGATTTATGCGGACGCTGCCTGACGGAACGCCTGCGCGCCTGACCTGCACGACAGAGCCCAGCGCGGGCGCGGCTGCTGACTTGGCCGCGCTCTCGTCTCTTGTGGATCAAACGGAGCAGACGCTCGCGGCCCAAGCACGGTCGTTCATGGTGATCAGCAATGAATTGTCGCACGGCGGAACCCGCACAATTCCGACGACACCGGAGACTACTCCTAAACACGCCAACACTGATCCAATCTCACGTCTGGAAACGCAACTCACGTTAATCGAGCAACGACGGGCCGTCATCGCAAACTCGATCAATGAACTTGTGCATGCGCATCACGAGGCGCAGGCCGCCAATATAGCCAAGTCGCAGTTTCTCGCGGGCATGAGCCACGAATTGCGAACGCCACTCAACGCGATCATCGGCTATGCGGAAATGCTGCAGGAGGACGCAGAAGACAAGGGCGACAGCCCTGCGGCGCAGGACCTAAGCCGTATTCTGGCGGCGGCGCGTCACCTGCTTACCCTGATCAACGAGATTCTCGATCTTTCGAAGATAGAAGCCGGACGCCTCGATGTTTCGCCCGCACACTTCGACGCCGGGGAATTGCTGGAAGATCTGCTTGAAACAGTGCGTCCGCTCGCCGAGCAGAACCGCAATACCCTATCGCTAGCCTGCGACGTGCCGCCAAACGTCGCCCACACCGACGCAACGCGCCTGCGCCAATGCGTGCTCAACCTGCTCTCCAACGCTTGCAAGTTTACGAAAGACGGAAAAATCGACGTTAGCGTGTCGTTGCGCGATCACCACGGGGTCAGCCAGATTTTCGTTACTGTCGCCGATACCGGCATCGGCATGTCGGACGATCACATGTCACGCCTGTTTCAGCCTTTCGTCCAAGCCGATGCGTCAATCACGCGTCAATATGGCGGCACTGGACTTGGCCTCACCATTACGCGGCGTCTCGCACAATTGCTGGGCGGCGACGTCTCGGTCGAGAGCGCGCTCGGCCAAGGCGCCACATTCACGCTGCACGTGCCAGCATTGTTCCAGGACGCAGCCGCCGCCCGGGGCGCGGCCGCGCCAATAGACGCGCCGCAAGGCGCCCCTGATGCGCCGCTCGTGGTGGTTATCGAAGACGAAGCTGACGCACGTGAACTTGTCGCGCGCGCGCTGACGCGCGCGGGCTTTGCCGTGCAAGGCGTCGGCGGCGGCGACGCCGGACTCACACTTGCACGCGCCAAAAGCCCAGCTTTGGTGTTGCTCGACATCTTCCTACCGGATCGCTCCGGCTGGCGCGTGCTGCAGAGTCTTAAGCAAGACCCCAAAACGCGTGACATCCCGGTGATCGTGCTTTCGGTCAACGAGGATCGGGCGCACGCGCTCGCTCTAGGCGCCGCCGAACACATGATCAAGCCCGCCGATCGCGATGTGCTCGCCGCCACGGTGATGCGCTATGCGCGCCAGCGCCCCAATCTGGCAGCCGCGATCATGGCGCCGCCCGCACAGCAGAAGCAAACAGGCTAATCTGGTCAGCGCGCGGCGTGCGCCAAAAGCACGCGCGCGACTGTTTCCGTGACGCGCTTTCCGGTGGGGATGTGCAAGAATTCATTCGGCCCATGCGCGTTGGACGCGGGGCCCAGAACGCCCGTCACAACAAACTGCGCTTTCGGAAATTTTTCGCCCAACATGCCCATGAACGGAATCGATCCGCCCTCTCCCATCATCGCCATGGGCTTGCCCCACGCGACGCGCGAAGCGTCTTCGAGCGCAACCTCAAGCCAGGGCGCGACAGCGGGCGCGTTCCAGCCGGCGCCGGCCTTCTCCGGCTCATAGCTCACCCGCGCGCCATAGGGCGGATCGCGCTCCAGCAAAGCCTTGAGAGCCGCGCTTGCTGCCTTCGCGTCGGCAGTCGGCGGCACACGCAAAGAGAGCTTTGCTTCCGTGAACGGACGCAAGACATTGCCGGCGTCGCGCGGCGCCGGCGCCCCAGCAAAGCCTGTGATCGAAAGCGCCGGCCGCCAGGTGCGGTTCAACACCAGCTCCGCCAGATCGCTGGTCGCTGGCTGCATGCCCGAGACAAATGGAAACTTAGCGTAGACTTCATCGCCCAGCGCTTGCGCGGCAACGCGCGCTTGCGCGATGCGCGCTGGCGGAATCTCGGTGTTGAACGCCGCGCCCGCGATAGCGCCGGTTTCAATATCTTCAAGCCGCGCCAGCAATTGGCGCAGGATGCGAAAGCTTGACGGCACAACGCCCGAAGCGTCGCCGGAGTGCACGCCTTCGTCCAGAACATCCACCCGTAAAACACCGCCGAGCATCCCGCGCAGCGATGTCGTCAGCCACAAGCGCTCATAATCGCCGCAACCAGAATCCAAGCATACGACCAGCGACACATCGCCGATCCGCTCGGCCAGCGCATCCATATAAAATGGCAAATCAGGCGAGCCGGATTCTTCGCTGGCCTCGATCACGATCACGGCCCGCGCGTGCCGCGCCCCTTCGCGCTTGAGCGCGAGCAACGCTGTCAGCGCGCCGAACATCGCATAGCCATCGTCGGCGCCGCCGCGGCCATAGAGCTTGTCGCCCTCGAGCACCGGAACCCAGGGCCCCTTACCCTCGGCCCAGCCGGTCATCTCCGGTTGTTTGTCGAGGTGCCCATAGAGCAGCACCGTGTCGTTGCTAGCGCCGGGCACATCGATGAAGATCAACGGCGTTCGCCCGGGTAAGCGCTCCACACTCAAGGTGGCGCCCGGCAAATCCTGAAGCTTGGCCGAGGCCCAGCCGACGAAAAGATCTACAGCACGGTCCATATGGCCGAGCTTGTCCCAATCGGGCTCGAAGGACGGCGACTTATTGGGAATGCGAATATACTCGGTGAGCGTGGGAACGACTTCGTTGTCCCAGAGATCGACAATGAAACCGCGCATGACATCCTCCTGACGCTTCGCCTTAGCCAGCCGACGCTGTCTCCGCGGGCCGCTTTCGGCCCCAAATCGGGCTGTGGCAAGTCCGCACAAGGCCGCCTTCCCATGCCCCCCAGTTTGCCGCTATGAGGAGCCCCCTCGCGGGCGTAGTTCAGAGGTAGAACGTCAGCTTCCCAAGCTGAATGTCGGGGGTTCGATTCCCCCCGCCCGCTCCA
>JALHOC010000021.1 GCA_022843225.1 Hyphomonadaceae bacterium | reverse complement strand
CCGAAACGAGGGAAATTCATGAGCGATCTGGTCGTTGTGTTTGGCGGCTCGGGCTTCATCGGCAAACAAGTGGTGCGTGCGCTCGCCAAGCGCGGCAAGCGCGTGCGCGTGGCGCTGCGCCGCCCGCATCTGGGCTATGAGCTGCGCCTGATGGGCGATGTCGGCCAAATTCAACTCGTACAGGCCAATGTGCGCTTCCCCGAAAGCATTGACCGCGCGCTCGAGGATGCCGACGCGGTGGTCAATCTCGTCGCGGTGCTGGCGGAGAAGGGCAAGCAGAACTTCGAAGCGTTGCATGTCGACGCCGCCGCCGCGATCGCGGAGGCCGTCGCGAAACGCGGCATTACAAAGTTCGCGCACATCTCCGCGATTGGCGCAGCGCCCAAAGGCGCCAAATACGCGCGCACCAAGTATCGCGGCGAGCGCGCCGTGCTGGAGCACGTGCCGAGCGCGACCATTCTACGCCCGTCCATCGTGTTCGGGCCGGAGGATGCGTTCTTTAATCGCTTCGGCGCGATGGCGCAGACGATGTCGGCCATTCCGGTGTTCGGCGGCTTGCCCTTGATCGGCGGTGGCAAGACCAAGTTCCAGCCGATTTTCGTCGGCGATGTCGCCGATGCCGTGTGCGCCGCGCTCGATCGCGACGATGCGCGCGGGCGCATCTACGAATTGGGCGGGCCGCGTCAGTACTCGTTCAGAGATCTGCTCGACTACATCCGCAAGGAAACCCAGCGCAATGTGCCGCTGATTCCGCTGCCCTTCGTGGTGGCGCAGCCGATGGGGCTGATCGCGGGCGGATTGTTCAGCATCTTGCCGTTCGATCCGCCGCTGACCGGCGATCAGGTGAATATGCTGAAGCGCGACAACGTCGTTGGCTCCGAGGCGGGCGTGGGAACCATCGCCGATCTGGGCGTGACCAATCTTGAGAGCGTCGAAGCTATCGTGCCGAGCTATATCTGGCGCTTCCGTCCGTACGGCCAATTCCAGACCAAGCAGAGAGCGGTTTGAGCGCGCGCGCGTGGGCTTGGGCAAGCGTCGCCTTCGGTATCGCTTCGCTCGCCGTGCTCGTTGCGTTCGCTTTATTGCCGGAGATGCGCGCGGCGGCACAATGTTTGCCGCCGGGCTCGGTGGTGCAATTCGAGTTCGCGCGTAATGACGCAGACCTCACGCGGATTTTTGGCGAAGTTGGCAGCGCCTGTCGCCCGCTCGCGATCGCGGCGATGGATGCCGTCAACACCCTCGATCTGATCGCCTTTATTCCGCTTTACACCGGGTTTTGCATCGCGGGCGCGATCTTCCTGGCTGATGGCGCGCCGCGTTTGCTGGCGATTGCCGCGATCGCTGCGGCGCTAGGCGCGCTCGTGGGCGATTATGTCGAGACCACGACGCTTCTCGGCATCACGCAAGATATCGACGCCTCGGAGGCGCTGCTCGCGCGCTCGCAATTCGGCGCATGGAGCAAGTTCGCGCTGCTCGCGGCGCATGCATTCTTCTGTGCGGGTTTATGCTTCTTCGGCGAGCGCCGTCGCACAGTGTTGGGACTTCTTCTGGTTCTGCCCGCGCTTGGGGTGGGCGTAACCGCGCTGGACCATGTGCGCTATGCCAACGCCATGAATGGCGCGTTCGCGATTGCGTGGATTGGGTTGCTGGCGATGGCCGCGCGTAGAGCGGTGCAACCGACCCCCTAGCGTCTACATCCATCCCAGCGCTAGAACGCCAAGCAACGCCGCGCCTGCGACAATGCGGTACCATCCGAACGGGGCGAAGCCGACGCGCGTCACGAAGCCCAGGAACGGCTTGACCACCAGCGCCGCGGAGATGAACGCAAATACGAAACCCACGGCGATCTCGGCGATGCGGTCTGGCGTGATGTGATCTTTTACGGTCCAGAAGTCCAAGACGAACGCCGCCATCATGGTCGGCATGGCGAGGAAGAACGAAAACTCCGCCGCCGCGCGTCGGTCGAGGCCGAGGGCGAGCCCGCCGAAAATCGTCGCGCCCGAGCGTGAGACGCCAGGGATCAGCGCCAGCGTCTGAAAAACACCGACGCCAACGGCGCGCCAGATCGGCGTATCGGCCGCGTCCTTCACTTCGATCTTGGGCGGCCATTTCTCAATTGCCAGCATGGCGAATCCGCCGAGGATCAGCGCCCACGCGACGATATCAAGCCGCAGGTACAATTCGTTGCGGACGTAGCTGTTGGCGAACAGTCCGACGAACGCGGCAGGCAAGAAGGACAAGAACAACATCAGCGCGAAGCGGCGTGCATCTGGCTTGGTGCGTAAGCCGAGCACGACATCGATGATCCGCTGCCGATAGAGCCACATGATGGCGAGGATCGAGCCGAGTTGGATCATCACGGTGAACACGCCACCCGGATCATCATAGCCGATGGCGCGACCCGCGATGAGCAAGTGCCCTGTGGAGGAGACGGGTAGGAACTCCGTCAACCCCTGGAGCACGCCAAGCACGGCCGCGCGGGCAAGATCGAGAAGGTCCAACGCGCGCTCCTGGGCAGCCGATGGCGCGATTTATGAAGCGCGTCGCGGGCGGGCGAAAGCACGAATCTCACGGGGCTCGCCAGCTCGTGACGGCTGGGCCATAGGAGGGCGTGGATTCAACGACCGGCGCCCTCAAGCGCGCGCTCGCGGCGCGCGCCGATCAACTCGGTTTCGATGCGGTTGGCGTGACCGCAGCCGCAGACGCGTGGCCAGCCGAAGCACGGCTAGAGGAATTCTTGGCGCAAGGTCGCCACGGCGACATGAACTGGATGGCGCGGCCCGCTCGGGCGCATCCGCAGGCGCTTTGGCCGGAGGCGAAGAGCGCCATCCTCATCGGCGTGTCCTATGCGCCGCCCGATGATTCGATTGCGCTGTTGCAACGGAAGGGCGCCGGCCTAGTTTCCGCTTACGCCGCGCGGCGTGATTATCATGATGTCATCAAAGGCAAGCTTAAGGATCTCGCGCAATGGCTGGCGCGCGAGAGCGCCGCTGATGTGAAGGTGTTCGTTGATACCGCGCCGCTGATGGAAAAACCGCTCGCGCAGCGCGCTGGCTTAGGCTGGCAAGGCAAACACACGAATCTGGTGTCGCGTGGACATGGCTCATGGCTCTTGCTGGGCGCCATTCTTAGCGCCGCCGACCTCGAACCAGATGCTCCGCATGACGATCATTGCGGCTCATGCCGCGCATGCTTGGATGTGTGCCCTACCAACGCCTTTCCCGTACCGTACCAGCTCGATGCGCGGCGCTGTCTCGCGTATCTTAGCATCGAACACAAAGGCCAAATTCCGCGCGAGTTTCGCGCGCCGATGGGCAATCGCATCTTCGGCTGCGACGATTGCCTGGCCGTATGCCCTTGGAACAAGTTCGCGGCTGAAGCGCGCGAGACGCGCCTGGCGATGCGCGATGAGCTGCGGCTTGCGCCCTTAGATGATCTCGCGGCGTTGGACGACGCCCAGTTTCGCGCCCGCTTCGCGGGTACGCCCGTCAAGCGCACCGGCCGGGATCGTTTCGTGCGCAATGTCGCCTGCGCGATTGGTAATTCGGGAGATTCCAGCCTTGCGCCTGCCCTCATGCACCTTCTGGAGGATAATTCATCCCTCGTGCGCGGCATGGCTGTGTGGGCGCTCTCGCGCCTGCTTGACGGCGACGCCTTCCAGCGCCTCAAATCAGTTCGCGCGGGGCTGGAGGGGGATCCAGCCGTCGCAGAGGAGTGGGGCCCATGACGCCTGACGAGGAAGATGCGCGCCCGCCGCCAAAGCCCGCTGAAGCGCCTGCGGACGACGAGCCCTTGTTCGAGCCGCAAGCGCGCCGGGCCGCGCCTGCGCGCGAGGATTTGTTCGATCCGCCGGAAATTCCCATGCCGGGCGCATCCCGGATCGGGGGTCAACGCGCGCGCGACGCGCGTATCAATCTCGATCTCGATCTCGGGCGCATTAAGCGACGCAAGCGCTACGGGCTCCTGATCACCACGATCTCGGTGCTGTTCGTCGCGTTCGTGCTGCTGCCGGTGACCTGGGCCGGCGCCTATCTGTTTTTCGATCCGCCGCGCACGATGTTGATGCTGCAGCGCGCGGCCGAAGGCGAAACCATTCGCCATTACCCGATCCCGATGAACCGGATGTCGCCGCACATCGTGCGCGCGGTTATCGCCGCCGAGGATTCGCGCTTCTGCACCCATGACGGCTTCGACGTCGAAGCCATCCAGGATGCGATGGAATCCAATGCACGCGGTGGGCGCGTACGCGGCGCCTCGACCATCAGCCAGCAGACCGCGAAGAATTTGTTCTTGTGGCCGGATCGTTCCTGGGTGCGCAAAGGCTTTGAAACCTACTTCACCGCGTTGATCGAATTCATGTGGCCGAAGCGGCGGATCATGGAAGCGTATTTGAACGCCGCCGAGTGGGGTGACGGCAATTTCGGCATCGAAGCGGCCGCGCGCGCGCGGTTCGGCGTCTCCGCTGCTGATCTCACGCCGCTGCAAGCCGCGCGCCTCGCGGCGGTGTTGCCCAATCCCAATCGCTGGCGCGCGGACAATCCCGGGCCGTATGTGCGCCGCCGGGCCGCGACCTTGGTGCAGCGCGCGCGCGTCGTGCGCAACGAGCGCACGGCGGCCTGTGTGCTGCTGACGGATCGCCCTGAAACGCAATAAACTCTAACGCTGTTTCAGCTCAAACCCATCCGCCTTCGCGAGTTCGTGAAAGAGCCGCATCCAGCCGAGCGACGCCGCGATCGCGAGCGTTCCCCCAAGCGTCACCGCGGTGACGGGTCCCAAAATGCGCGCCATCAGGCCAGCTTCGAAATCGCCCAATTCGTTGGAAGCGGAGATGAACACGAAGCTCACGGCGGCGACGCGCCCGCGCATTTCGTCGGGCGTGGCAAGCTGGATCAGGCTCTGGCGGATATAGACGGAAATCATGTCGACGCCGCCGGCGAAGGCGAGCGCGGCGATGGTGAGCCACAAATGCGTGGAGAGACCGAACACGATGGTCGCGACGCCGAACGCAATCGTCGAGCCAAACATCCACAAACCCACGCGTGTGCGAAGCGGGCGGATGGCGAGCCCAAGCGCCACGACGCTCGCGCCTGCGCCCATGGCAGCGCGCAGAAGGCCCAGCTCCTGCGGACCCGCATGCAGGATGTCGCGCGCGAACACCGGCAACAGCGCCACCGCGCCCGCGAGCAGCACAACGATCAGATCAAGCGAAATCGCGCCCAACACGATCTTGTTGCCCCAGACGAAGCGCAAGCCTTCGGCGATCATGGCAAGCGTGCGCGCGCCAGCGTCCGGAAGCTGCTTCGGCGCGTTGAGCGTCAGCAGCAGCAACGCGCCGAGCGCAAGCAGCGTGAAGGTCGCCATGTACGGAACAGGCGCGCCAACGCCGTAGAGCAGCCCGCCGATCGCCGGCCCAATGATCAGCCCGGAATTGAACGCCAGCGAACTCCACGCGATCGCTTGCGGCAAATCCGAGCGCGGCACCAGCATCGGCATCAAAGCTGACGCCGCCGCCGGCACGAAGGCGTTGATCGCGCCAGACAACGCCGCCGCGACAAAGATCATGGGTATGATCACGCCCGGCCCGGCATTGGCGCAGAGCGCCAGCGCACCCGCGATCACCGCCTTGGCCGCGAAGCCCAAGGTCAGGATCAGTTTGCGGTCGTACCGATCCGCGACTTGCCCGCCAAACAAGGACAACACCAGCAAGGGCAGAAATTGCGCAAGGCCCACAAGCCCCAGCACAAAGGCGGCCTCCTGCACCGATTGGCCGTCTGCGCGCGCGGAATCATAGACCTGCCAGCCCATGGCGGTGAGCTGCATCTGCAGCGCCAAGGTGCTGAGCCATCGGGCCGCCAAAAATCGCGCGAACAGCGGATTGGCGAACAGCGCGAGCGAGGGAAGGGAGAGGGATGCCAAGTGAGTCTTCACTATGGACCGCTGAGATCACGCCCGCAAACGTCGCGGGCGACATTGACGCGCCGCGCGCCTGCCCCTAAGCGCGGCGCCTCGCATGGCCCACACGCTCACCGCCGAAAAACCCGAACACGGCCCCGCCATAGAGGCCGTGTTGGATCGCGCCTTCGGGCCGGGGCGCTTCGCCAAGACGAGCGAGCGCGTGCGCGAGCGCGGCGCGGTTCTTGAGCTATCCTTGTCGCGCGTCGCGTTGAGCGCGACCGGCGATGTCGTGGGCGTGTGCCGGATTTGGCGCGTCGAAGCGGGCGCGCCGGTGTTCTTTCTGGGGCCGCTCGCGGTTGATCCCGCCGCGCAAAACGCGGGGCTGGGCGCGGATCTGGTGCGCGCCGCCATCGTGGCGTGCCGCGCCACGGGCGGCAATGGCGTCATCGCCGTGGGAACCGCGCGCTTCTTCGAGCCGCTCGGCTTCAGCGTCGCGCCCGCGCAACGCATCTCTCTGCCGGGTCCGGTAGATCCCGCGCGCGTGCTGTGGATGGAATTGCGACCCGGCGGGCTCGACGCCGTGCAGGGGCTCGTGCGCGCGCCGGCGCGTTAAGCGCTCTCGCGCCGCCAACCCCAGAACAACAGCGCCACGCCGATCAGCGCCCACAGCCAGCCGGGTCCAAGCGGCGAGGCAACAGCGGCGCGCACCGTATATGCGCCATTGCGCTCGATGCCGATCCAATCGCCGCCGCTGGCGCGCGCGCCGCGTTCGATGCGCCGCACTTGCGGCAGGCGCCGCCCATCCTCGCCGGTCAAGATCACGCCGCCGCCGGTCGCTTCCGCGAACGGGCGCAAGATGTCCGGCGTCGCCGCGAGCGCGGACGCTTCGCGCGGATTAAGCGGGCCAACCGCCGCGAACGCGCGTAAATTGCCGCTGCGCGCTTCGTACAAGCCTTGTTCCGTGACCGGCGTTTGCGCGCGCCACAGGCCGGGCGAGGCTTGCTCCAAAGTCGCGGTGGTTCTCGTACCGGAGGGCGCGATCAGCTCGATGGGGTCCGCGTTGGCTTGCAGTGTCGAGCGTTCGATCTCCAAGCCGCGCGGGCCGGGATCGAGCGTCAGGCGTTCGTCTTCGAGTTCTGGTTCTTGCATCAGCCAATGCGCGAGTCGGCGCAGCAGCTCGCCGTGCGGGCCGCCGCCTTCATAGCCGCGCGCCCAGAGCCAGGGTTGATCCGACCAGAATTGCGCCACGCGGCCTTCACCCGCGCGGTCGAGCACAAGCAGCGGTCGCCCGTCCGCGCCCTGCAGCACGGTTTGGCCGCCGCTCGCGCGCGCCTCGACTTGCTGTGTCCAGCGACCCCAGCGCTCCGGCGCAGGCAAGCCGCGCACAACGGGATGACGCTGGCCGAGCGCCGTCGGCGCGGGCCGATAGGGGCGGTTGATCACTTGGCCGGTGGGTTGCGAGGGTAGAATGCCGGCAAGTGCGGTGCGATAGAGCCCGTCCAAGCCCGCTTCTGCTTCGCCCGCCGTGATCAGCAGAGCGCCGCCTTGCTCCACGCGCCGCGCGATCGAGGCGAAATAATAAGCCTGCAAGATGCCACGCCGGGGCGAGCGATCGAAAATGATCAAATCGAAATCGTTCAAGCGACGCTCGAACAATTCCTCAGTTGGAAAGGGGATCAAAGCAAGCTCGCCGAGCGGTGTGAAGTCTTGCTTGTCCGGCGGACGTAAAATCGAGAAGTGGATCAGATCGACAGCGGGATCTGATTTCAGCAGATTGCGCCAGACGCGCGCGCCTTGATGCGGTTCGCCGGTGATAAGCAGCACACGCAAACGATCGCGCACGCCGTTGGCGGCGAACGCGGCGCGATTGTTGGAGAGCGATATCTCCGCCGACCCTTCCTCAGCCTCGACGATCACCATATTGCGGCCGCGATGGGCTAAGCGCACATCGATGGAGAAAGCGCTGTTGGCGCCGGCGTTGGTTTCCGCGACGCGTTGGCCGTCGATGGAAACCCGCACCCGCACCGGCCCGTCGCGGCCTGGGTCAATAACGCGGCCGGTGATGCGCATCGGTTCGCCGACAATGCCGAATGTTGGCGCTGAGGTGAGCTCCAGGCGGCGATCGCCGCGCGCGGGATCGCCCACGATCAGCAGATGCGCGGGACCAAGTTGCGCCAGATCGCGCGGCGCCGTTGGCGGATCGGACGCTTGGCCATCGGTGACGAGGATGACGCCGCCAATGCGGTCACGCGCGACATCGGCCAGCGCATCTTCCACGACGCTGGTGATCAACGTGCCATCCGGCCCGCCGTGCGCTTCGCGCACGCGCACATTGAGCCCAGGCAACGCGGCCAGTTGCGCGGCCAGCGCATCGCCAGCGGCGCGCGCGGCGTCGCGCCGGCCCGCAAGCGCCAGGCTCTCGCTTTGATCGACGACGATGAGCGCGACATCTTCAGCCGGTTCGCGCGTTTCGCGTACATATTGCGGTTGCGTCAGGCCGATGAATACGAACAGAAGCCCGAGCGCGCGCAAAATCGGTGCGCCGCCGCCGCGCCAGATGTAAACGCCGAGCAGAACCAATGCGAGAACGCCCAGCGCGATGATCGCGCTCATCGGCAGCGCTGGATCGAGCCCAATACGCGCGCCAGCGATCATCGGCTGCCGCCAAGGCGATCGAGTAGCGCCGGCACATGCACCTGGTCAGCTTTGTAATTGCCGGTGAGCGACACCATCACAAGGTTGACGCCGAAGCGTAGCGCCAATTCGCGCTGGCGCTCGTTGCCGACATTACCGGCCCAGGCCGCGGCCCAGTCGCCATCGCCGACGAACAGTGACGCGACGCCATCACGCGCTGCCGCTGCCGCTGCCGACTCCGCCCAAAGCTGCGGCGATTGCGTGCGCCCCGGAAAGCTGCGCAGCAGATAGAAGGCGCGCCCCAGTACATGATCGGCGGTGACGCGCTCAAGCGGGGGCGCATCGACGCCCGCCAGCATGGTCGCGGCCGGGCGACCCGCCGCGCCCGCATTGCGGGTATCGACCAGCAACAAGCCGCCGATTGCCAAATAACGATCGATGTTGGCGAGGGCGCGGTCGGAGAGGCGCTGCGGATTTGCGGGCGCCGCCCAATAGAGAAACGGATAGGCCGAAAGATCGTCGCTATCGAGATTGACGCCGAGCGGAGGCCCGGGCTCAACGGATGTGCGTTGCGTCAGTATCTCGCTCAGCGCTTGCAGCCCGGCGGCGGAGGTGCGGTCGGCGCGCGTGTCGCCAGTGCGCACATAGGCCAAGCGCAGGGTTTGCGTCGGATCGACGCCTTGCTGGGCTTGCGCATCGGGAACCGAGATGAGCGCGCAGAGCGCAAACGCGGCCGCAGCGCCGGTGCGCTTGAGGCGCGGCACGCGCGGCAGTCGCCCGATCAACAGAAGCGAGATCAAGAGATCGAGCGCCAGCAGCAGCGCGGCCGCGCCAAACAACCAACCCGCAAGCGGTTGCTCGATATTCGCGGAGAGCCCCGCGCGCGCAATCCCGTCGGCCAAGCGCAGGGGCGTGAACGAATCCTCTGGGCGCGCGGCATCAATCGCTGCGGATACGCCCGCGCGCTCGTACAAGCCAGGCGGCGTCGTGGGCGAGGCGCGCGCGAGCGCGAACGCTTCCGGCGCAATAGGTTGTGAATCCCCAGGCGCCGGCGCAAGCGCGCCGTAGCCGTCGAGAACACGCTCGGCCAGGTAAGGCCCCCCTGTGATTTCGCGTTCGCCGGCGCCATCGGCGCGCGCCGCGAACGCCAAGGTTCGGCGCAACATCTCTACAAACGCGCCTGACAGCGGCAGGTCCGACCAATCCGGCGTGGCGCTCACATGGAACAGCACAATCAGGCCGCTGCCCCGCGCCTGCGCTGTCACCAAGGGGGAATTGTCCGAGAGCCTGGCCCACACCCGCGCTTCCTCCAGCGAGGCGGGTTCCGCGAGAATTTGACGGCGCACCTGTACATCGGCCGGCGTCGAAGCGCCGGCAAATGGGGAATCATCGGGAAAGGGCGCGAGCCCGAGCGGCGTCTCCCAAGCAAGCGCGCTGCCGAGCGTGCGCAGTCCAGGACGCAAGCGTACCGGCACAAGCGCGTCCGTGGTGTCGGCAAGTCGCGGTCCGGCGAAGCGCACCAGCAATCCGCCGCTTTCAAGCCAGCGCGTGAGCGCGGCTTCATCGGGCGGCGCAAGGCCCGCCGCGTCGGGCAAGATCAAGGCCTGCGCGCGCGCATTGAGCAATTCGCTGACTGAACCGCGCAGCAGCGTCGCGTAAGGCTGTAGTGCGCGTTCGACATAGAACAATTCCGAAAGCAGCGGTTGGCCTGCGCCGCCGGGATCGATCAACCCCACGAAGGGCCGCCCCGCGCCCGCCGGCAACAATTTCATCGCGCCCGCGCTTTGCTCACCAACAATGCGCACGCGCGCAGCGCGCGCGGCGATCTCGGGCGGCAGCTCGATGCGCGCGGATGCGGTTTGCGCATCGCCGTCAAAGCGTAACTCCGCTGCGCCCAGGGCACGGCCTTCGGAGGTTTCCGCCGCGATCGCGGCGACGGGCGAACCGTTCACGGCGCGCCGCACTTCGGCAATCACGCCTTGCGGCGTCACGCTGCCGGCGATAATGGCGCGCGCCGTCTGCGCTGGGACACGCACGCTGAGTGAGCCGCGTTGTTGCAGAATGTCCGCGAGCGCGTTCGCGCCTTCATCGTCCAAGCCGTCGCTGATCCAGATGATGCGATCAAAGCGGGTTTGCGTTTGTTCGAGGTGACGCGCCGCGTCGGCGCGGTCGGGGCGCCACGGCTTTGGCTCAAGCCGTCCAATCCGCGTGCGCGCGTCAGCGGCGGTCAGCGCCTCCGCCGGATCGCCAGGGCGCGTGGCGGGTGCAGTGAGCAGAAGGAACACCGGCGCGCCCGCGCGTTCAGCGCTCGCCGCCGCTGCGGCCGCCGCCGCGCGGGTCTCGGACCAGAAAGGCGCGGAGGTCCAGCCATCGTCGATGACGATCAAGGTGCGCCCGCCTTGCGCGCTCGCGGCGGCGCTGGGCGCGAGGCTCGGTTTGGCAAAGGCTAGAATGAGCAGCGCCGCCATCAAAGCGCGCAGCAGCACCAGCCATAGCGGCGCGCGTTCGCGGCTTTGCTCTTCGGTGTGCACGCCTTCGAGAAGGCGGGTCGGCGGAAATTCCGCGCGCTGCGGCGGCGGCGGCGTCGCGCGCATCAGCCAGAACAAGGCAGGTAGCGCGATCAGCGCGAGCAATGCCGCTGGGGCCGCGAAGAGAAGCGGACCGAAAGTCAAGCGAAGCGCTCCGCGACCAGCGCCATGAGCATGGCCAATGTCGGCGCTGGCGCGCGGTCGGTGCGGTGCAAGAGAAGCGGAAAGCCGTATTGCGCGCTGAGCGCATGAATGGCGCGGCGGTGTGTGGCGAGGCGATCGGCATACTCAGCGCGCGCATTCTCGGCGCGACCGATCAAGGTTTCCGCGCGCGCTCCGGGCGCGCGAAACAATGTGCGGCCTTGAAACGGAAAATCTTCCTCGGCCGGATCGGCGATCATCACCAGAGCGCCAGATGCGCCAGCATCGGCGGCGGCGCTCAAGCGCGAGCGCCAGGTCTCAATCGACGCGTAGAAGTCGCTTAGGAAAATCAAGCAGGCGCGCGGTGGCGCTTCAGCGTCGCGGACCGGCGCGAGGAAGTCTTGCGCTAAACGCTCCGCCGCCCGTTGCCCTGCGCGCGCGGGATGGCCCAACGCGCCGACACGCTCGCCGCCGCGCGCGAGCAGAATGGCAAGCGCGAGCGCCAAGGTCTGCGCGCGCCGAAGCTTCGTGGTGCGCGCGCTATCGCTTGTCCAATTGAAGCCAGGCTCCGGGTCGATCCAGAACCACGCCGTTTGCGCCGCTTCGCGTTCGCGCTCACGCACATAATAACGATCGCCGCGTGCCGAGCGGCGCCAGTCCACTAGGCGCGCGCCATCTTCGGGGCGGTGATCGCGATACTGCCAGAACGCCTCGCCCTGGCCGGCGCGGCGGCGCCCGTGTACGCCAGGCGCGCTGGCCGCGAGGCGCTTTGCGTCGAGCAGCACGCCCGGCAAATCGCCCGCAAGCGCGAGCGCGTCGAGGCGGGCTTGTGCTGTCACTTAAGCCGCGCGCTCCGCGAGTTCATCGACCAACGTGTCTATGTCCAAGCCCTCGGCGCGCGCGCCGAACGACAGCTGCATGCGGTGAACAAGCGCGGGACGCGCGAGTGCCGCAACATCGTCTATGGCCGGCGCCAAGCGCCCACGCAGCAGCGCGCGTGCGCGCACGGCCAGCATCAGGGCTTGCCCGGCGCGAGGCCCTGGCCCCCACGCCACATGCTGGCTCACACGCGGATCGTGCGAGGATTCCGGGCGCGCAGAGCGCACCAATTCAAGGATGCTCGCCAACACTTTCTCGCCAACCGGCATCGCCCGCACCAATTGCTGCAGACGCATGAGCGCGCCGGCATCGAGCACGGCTTGCGGGCGTTGTTCGTCGAGGCCGGTGGTTTCAATCAGAATGCGACGTTCGATTTCCGCATCCGGGTAAGGCACATCGACTTGCAGCAGGAAGCGATCGAGCTGTGCTTCCGGCAACGGATAGGCGCCCTCATGTTCGATCGGGTTTTGCGTTGCGAGCACATGAAACGGCGCGGGTACGTCATAGGCCTGGCCGGCGATCGTTACATGCCGTTCCTGCATAGCTTGCAGCAAGGCCGATTGCGTGCGCGGGCTGGCGCGATTGATTTCGTCGGCCATCAGGAGCTGCGTGAAGATCGGGCCTTTCACGAAGCGGAATTGGCGACGGCCCGTGGCGTCCTGATCCAACACTTCCGAGCCCAAGATATCGGCCGGCATCAAATCGGGCGTGAATTGCACGCGCGCCCAATCGAGCCCCAGCACCCGCGCCATAGCTTCGACCAGCCGTGTTTTCGCCAAACCCGGCGCGCCGACCAGCAGCACGTGGCCGCCCGCCAGGATCGCAGCCAAAGTCAATTCGATCACGCGCTCTTGCCCGAACACGGCTTTGCCGATTTCGCCGCGCACGCGCTCAAGCGCGGAGCCCGCCCGCTCGGCTTCCGCCACCAGGGCCTGAGGGTCTAGGGTGGAATTGCTCATGGGCGCGAAGCTCGCTTAATTCTTGTTTTCGCCGCTTTCCGGGCGGCCAACCGGTCTCCACTTGGCCTGAAAGCGGCGCGGGGCAGATTTAAGGCATTGAGCGGATTGAACATGTCGTCACTGGATCAAGTATTGGCTGCGCTCAAGGCCCAGGCTTCTGAGAGCGGTAAGGGCCCGCCTCCCGTCGACCAATGGAACCCCGCCTATTGCGGAGAGGCCGGTTTTGAAATCCTGGCCGATGGAACCTGGAAACACGAGGGCACGCGCATCACGCGCGAAAGTTTGGTCAGGCTGTTCGCCTCAATCCTGCGTAAGGACGAAGATGGGCTGACATATCTGGTCACTCCGGTCGAGAAGATTCGGGTGGATGTTGCAGATGCGCCCTTCGTCGCCATCCGCGCCGACCGCCACGGGGAGGGAGAGGCGCAGACGATCCTGTTTACCACGAATGTCGGCGACGTGGTCGCGGCAGGCCCCGAGCATCCCGTGCGCGTGACTTACGATGGCGACGCGCCTCGCCCTTATGTGCATGTGCGCGGGCGCTTGGAGGCGCGTGTGCTGCGCGCGCCGTTCTATGAATTGGTCGAGTGGGCTGAGCGCCGCAATGAGAAGCTAGGCGTCTGGTCAGGCGGCGCCTGGTTTGAATTGGGCGCCGCCTGAGACGCTCACGCCGTTACGATTGCCTCGAAGCCGCCGAAGATCAAGCGCTTGCCGTCGAACGGAACGTCCGCCGGCATGCGCGGATCGGCAATGACCTTGGCTTGGCCGGCGTCGCGCGTGGCTTTGTCCGGCCAAATGATCCAAGAGAACACGACCGTCTCATCTTCGGTGCATTTCACCGCCATGAAGAAGTCTGTGTGCTGGCCTCTCGGCACATCGTCGGCCCAACACTCTACGACGCTCTGCGCGCCGTGCTCCTTGAAGATCGGCGCGGCCATCGCCGCGAGCGCGAGATACGCCTCACGATTTGCCTTCGGAACCGGATCACAAAGCCATCCACGTACATGTCTCTCTCCTGTCCTTATCCGCGAAACGCCGCTTCGAGCGCGGCGATATCGATCTTGCGCATCTTATACATGGCTTGGCGCGCGCGTTCGGCGGCGACTTGATCCTCGCTCACCTGCATGCGCATCAGCGCCTCCGGCGTGATCTGCCACGACACGCCGTAACGATCCACCAGCCAGCCGCACATGCTCTCTTCGCCGCCGCCAGCGAGCAGCGCGGTCCAAAGGCGATCGGTCTCAGTTTGATCTTTGGTGAGCACGCTAATCGAGACGGCTGGGTTCAGCTTGTAGTGGGGTCCGCCGTTCAAGATCATCATCGGCGCGCCGGCGAGTGTGAACTCAACCACGAGCGGGGGATCGCCCACCCATTCCGTTTCGATGAAACTGTCTGGCAGCAGCGACACGTAGTAGCGCGCTGCTTCGTGGCCGTTGCCATCGAACCAGAGACAGGTGCGGACTTTCTGTTGCTTTGACTGAACGTAGCGCGTGAACTTGTTGAGGATCGCCTGCCAGCCATTGCGCTGTTGTTCAATTGAATGCGTGGACTCGCTATCGAATGTCACACGGACGGAGACGCCGTCTTCGCCCGACCAAAATTCGACTTTCGCCTTGCGGTCGCCGAATTCATACTCGATGAGCTGTCGCTCGACGATCTTGGTATAGACGCCGGCAAAATCAAAACCGAAGCTGCCGTCCTTCGCCTCCATGCGATAGCTGAAAGTTCCGCCGACGCACAGATCGACGGTCGCCGCTGTGGTGTGCCAGTCATCGGACGCGGCGTTCCACTGCCTAATGTGTTCTGGCGTGAGGTAAGCGCGCCAAACTTCCTCGATTGGTGCGGCGACTTTCGTTTCGACGGTGATAGTTTCGGTCACTTACTCTGTCCCCTGAAAAACAAAAGCTGTACGTAGCGTTTTAGATGCGCGGCCATGTCGCGCGCGATCTCGGGTCCGCCTTGCGCCTTGGCGAGGATGAACGCGCCCTGCAGCACGGCTTGCGTGTGAAGGGCGAGGCTCTTCGCTGTCCAATCGCCTTTGATTTTGTACGCCTTGCGCGCGGCTTCGATGTCCGCTTCAAGCGTTGCGGCATGACCGAAAATGCTCGCCTCACATGCGGCGCGAATGTCATCATTGGCGGCGAACGCCTCTTGCACCATAGTGCCCGCCAAGCAGGTGAATTCGGCCGGCGGGCCTTCGATCAAAGCGGCGCGGAAATCAATGTAAGCCAGCACACGGTCGAGCGGATCGGCGTGATCGCGGTAGGGCGCCGACGCGAAAAGCGCGCTAGTGGTTTCCGACCAATAATGCGCTGCCGCGACCGCGAGCGCGTCCTTGCTGGCGAAATGATGGAAGAATGCGCCCTTGGTGACGCCAGCGGCGCGGCAGAGATCATCAACCGTTGTGCCGGCATAGCCTTGGGCGCGGATCAGCTGCACCGCTGCGTCGAGGAGCTTGGCCCGGGCGTCCGGCTTTGAGGATGCGGTGAGCGACGGCACGCCTGAGAATACCAACCGGTTGGTATGTCATCAAGACAAATTCTCGAGGTCTGGTGGGGCCGGTGGTGGGAGGGGCCAATTCTCGCGCCCTTGCCGCGTGCGACGCCATAAGGCATAAGCCCCCACTTGATGTCGGCCGGTGGGTTACCCCCTCCGGCCGCCGCTCTTTTGGCTGTCCGTCAGCGACAAGCTGCCAGCGCCGAAGGCGGCGGGAAGCCGGCGTCAACCGGGTCTAGGAGTGTAGCTCAGCTGGTAGAGCATCGGTCTCCAAAACCGAGGGCCGGGGGTTCGAGTCCCTCCACTCCTGCCATCGGCCCCTTGCGAGGCGCCGGCGGCAACACGAACTGAACGAAGATTGAGGACGCAGAAAAACCGATGTCGATGGACTCCGCCGACCAAGAAACAGAACCTAAACGTCGCGGCGGTCCGTTCCGCTTTTTCGGCGAAGTGCGCGCCGAGGGCCGCAAAGTCACGTGGGCGACGCGTCAGGAAGTGACGGTCTCGACCATCATGGTGTTGATCATGGGCATCGCCGCCGCGATCTTCTTTTTCATCGTGGACTGGAGCGTCGGCCATCTGGTTCGCTTCCTTCTGAACCTGAGCACGGGCGGCTGACATGGTCGAAGCGCAAACAGAAGCTCAAGTCGCGCCGCGTCCGTCATCGGGCCGTGCGCGCTGGTACATCGTGCACGCTTACTCGAACTTCGAGGGCAAGGTCGCTGAAGCGATCCGCGATCAGGCGCAACGTCAGGGCCTCGAAGAGCAATTCGAGGACATTCAAGTGCCGACCGAGGAAGTCACCGAAGTCGTGCGCGGCGCCAAGAAGGTGCGTCAGCATCGCCACTTCCCGGGCTATGTGCTGGTGAAGATGGAATTGACCGACGAAGCCTATCACCTGGTCAAGAACACACCGAAAGTGACCGGCTTCCTGGGCCAGCAGAACAAGCCCCAACCCGTGAGCGACAAGGAAGTCGAACGCATTCTGGGGCGCGTCGCCGAAGTCGGTGCGCAGAAGCCTCGCAACCTCATTCACTTCGAAACCGGCGAGCGCGTGCGCGTGTCGGACGGCCCGTTCCAGAGCTTCGAGGGCATGGTGTCGGAAGTGGACGAAGAACGCGGCCGCTTGAAGGTCGCGGTGATGATCTTCGGCCGCGAGACGCCAGTCGATCTCGAATACAGCCAAGTGGAAAAGCTGCGCTAAGGCTGCCCTTGCGCCAGTCTGGCGCGAATTGCTGTGCTAGTGTTAGATCGCGCCAGGGAGAACACCCATGGCCGATCTGGAAGCTTTCCGCGCCGAGACGCGGGCGTGGCTGGAAGCAAACTGCCCCCCTTCGATGCGTACGCCGATGGCGAGCGAGGAGGATTGGGTTTGGGGCGGACGCACTTTCAAGTTCGCGAACGCCGACTCCAAGCTTTGGCTAGAGCGGATGGGCGCCAAAGGCTGGACCGCGCCGACCTGGCCGAAAGACTATGGCGGCGGTGGTTTAAGCAAGGCCGAAGAGGCTGTGCTGCAGAGCGAATTGAAGCGCATCCAGGCGCGACAAGCTTTGTTCTCGTTTGGACTCTGGATGCTTGGGCCCGTGCTGCTCGAATACGCCAATGAAGAGCAGAAGAAGGAACATCTGCCCAAAATCGTGCGCGGCGAAATCCGCTGGTGCCAGGGCTATTCCGAGCCGGGTGCGGGCAGCGATCTGGCCGGCTTGCAAACCAAGTGTGAGGACAAGGGCGATCATTGGCTAATCAACGGCCAGAAGGTCTGGACCTCTTACGCGGATCAGGCTGATTGGTGTTTTTGCCTCGTGCGCACGGACACCAGCGTAAAGCACGAAGGCATTTCCTTCGTGCTGATCGACATGACGAGCAAGGGCGTCGAGACGCGACCGATCAAGTTGATCTCCGGCTCCTCGCCCTTCTGCGAAACCTTCTTCACCGATGTGAAGGTGCCGAAGGAAAACATGGTGGGCCGCCTGAATGGCGGTTGGGAGATCGCCAAGCGGCTCCTGCAATATGAGCGCACCAATATTTCCGGGTTTGGCTCGGGCGCGCGGCTCGATGTGGTCGATATCGCCAAGAACAATGTGGGCTTGGAAGATGGCGTACTCGCTGATCGTGATCTGCGTGCGCGTATCGCGGCGCACAAGATGACAGAGCGCGCCTATGCGCTGACCACGCAGCGCGCGCAGGAAGAAGCCAAGGCCGGCGGCAATGTCAGCCACATGGCCTCGATGTTCAAAGTCGCGGGCGCGACGCTCAATCAGGAGCGCTGCGAACTTATGGTGGAAGCCGCCGGCAATCGCGCCTTTGGTTGGGCGGGCAAGAATTATACGCCGGAGGAACTCGGCGTTACGCGCGGCTGGCTCAGATCGAAGGGCAATTCGATTGAAGGCGGCACTACGGAAGTGAACCTCAACGTCGTCGCCAAGCGCGTGCTTGGACTGCGAGACACGCAATGACCTTCACGCTCAATGAAGAACAGCGCCTGTTGAAGGACGCCGCACGCGATTTCTGCCGCGAGCAAGCGCCGGTCACGCGCTTCCGCAAGATGCGCGACGAGAAGAAGAACGGTCGCGATCCCGAACTTTGGCGCGAGATGGCGCAGATGGGCTGGGCCGGCATCGTCGTGCCGGAGGAGCATGGCGGGGCAGGGCTCGGCTATGTTGGCTTGGGGCTTGTGCTTGAAGAGACCGGGCGCACGCTTGCCGCGTCGCCCTTGCTATCGACTGCGATGATCGGCGCCAGCGCGCTAGTGCTGGGCGGCAGCGATAAACAGAAAACGGAATGGCTGCCGAAGATCGCGGCGGGCGAAGTGGTGACCGCGCTCGCTGTTGACGAAGGCGCACACCATTCGCCCGAGAAGAGTAAGCTGAAGGCAGGCGGAGCCAAGCTCAGTGGACAGAAAACCTATGTCGCCGACGGACATATCGCCGATCTGCTGATCGTCTCGGGGGCGGACGGCGTCTACCTCGTCAAAGCCGATGCGACGGGCGTGACGCACGCGGAGCTCGTTACTGTCGACAGCCGCGGCGCGGCCGACATTGCATTTGAAAATGCGGAAGCAGAGCCGCTAAACGGTGGGACGAAGCTCATCGAAGCGATCCTCGATCGCGCCCGTATCGGCCTCGCCGCCGAAATGCTGGGCCAAGCCCAGGAAGCGTTCGAAATCACAGGCGAGTATCTCAAAACGCGCAAGCAGTTCGGCCAAGTGATCGGCGGCTTCCAGGCGTTGCAGCATCGGGCCGCCAAAATGTTCACCGATCTCGAACTCACGCGCTCATGCGTCTACGCAGCGCTGGATGCGCTCGATCGCGGCGCCGAGGATATCGCGACTTGGGCGAGTTTGGCGAAGGCGCGCGCGTCGGACACGCTGCACTTGGTTTCCAACGAGTTCGTCCAGATGCATGGTGGCATTGGCATGACCGACGCCCACGACGCCGGCTTCTATCTCAAGCGCGCGCGGGTGGCCGAAGGCCTTTATGGCGGCGCTGGTTACCATCGGGACCGCTTCGCACGGCTGCATGATTACTAAGCGGAATGATTGTGAGCGCGCAGGGCAATCACTTCCTTAGGTAATGCGTTACAGCCGGGACACGGTGTTTTCGTGTTCAGAGCGTGAACCGTTGCGGTTTCATGGCGTTTTGACGTCGATTGCGTAACATACATGGCGTTAAGCGCTCGTGATCAGAAGCGCGTGCCGTGTTTGGGAGGCGATTGAACATGTCGAAAACAGATGGACGTGCAAAGCGGCTGCGCCTGGGCGTGAGCCTGGGCTTGCTGATGGGCGTAGCGGGTGTCGTCGTCGCCAGCCCGGCGATGGCGCAAGATGGCGCGCAGGAAGACGAAATCATCGTCACCGCGACGCGGCGCGATCAGGCGCTGCAAGATGTCCCTATCGCAGTTACGCCGGTTACGGCTGCCATGATTGAGAATTCCGGTATCCGCGACATTCAAGATCTAACGTCAGTGGCACCTTCGCTACAGTTCAACGTTTCGGAGAGTGAGTCGTCCGCTACCGCGCGATTGCGCGGCATAGGAACACAAGGATCCAACCCCGGGCTTGAATCGGCTGTTGGGATTTTCGTTGATGGCGTCTATCGCGCCCGGAACGGCGTTGCGCTGACTGATCTTGGCGACCTGCGACAGATCGAAGTGCTCCGTGGCCCGCAAGGAACTCTCTTTGGTCGCAACACTTCGGCTGGGCTCATCACCATAGCGACCAGTGCGCCCAGCTTCTCTGGCTATGATGCGAACGCCGAGTTCACCTATGGCGACTTCGGCGAAACTCGGTTCGGCGCCAATGTGAACTTGCCGGTTTCAGACAGCGTCGCGTTTCGCTTCTTTGGCGCAACCGCGACGCGAGACGGTTTCTTGGATTCGAACGTCGACGGCGCCAACCCGCTCTTGGGCGCGGTAAACAATGCCGGTGTGGGAGAAGCCAATTCACGCGACGTGTTCACAGTGCGCGGACAAATGGCGGTTCGTTTCTCGGACACGCTTGATATGCGGGTTATCGCGGATTTCAGCGAGCGCAACGAGGATTGCTGCGCCGCCCAGATTTATGACCCTACATTGCTGAACGGAAACCCATTCACGGCGTTGAACGCTGCGGGCACGGTTGATCCGCCAGTGCCGTTCGGAGTCGGCCGCATGCAGCTGATCGCTAATCTCGGCGGTTATGGACCGAACGTCACCGCGCTGAACCCGCGTGGCGCTTTGGGGTCGGGAGACATTGGTGATAGACGCTCTTTCTCAAACCGCGCCTATCCGCAAGATATCCAAGATCGCGGGATTTCAGCACAGTTTGATTGGGACGTGAGTTTAGGAACGCTGACTTCGATTACGGCGCAGCGCGTGTGGACGTCCAGCGGCGGCTCCGACACGGACTTTTCTCAGGTTGATCTAACGTATGTACCGCAAGGGCCGGACAATGGCACTGAGTACAGGACGTTTACGCAGGAGTTTAGGCTCGCAGGGCAGACTGGAATTGTCGATTGGCTGGTCGGCGCCTTCTATTCGAACGAAGACGTGGACCGCAATTTCTCGTTCCTGACCGGAACCCAATACGGTGCATACTTCACGAGCCTCGACAACATCATTTCCGGCGGAACGATCACGCCCGGCATCGGTAATGTGGCGTCGGGTGGTTCGCTAGGAACTCTGTTCACGGCGCTTGCCGCGGTTCCCGCGGGAAGCGGCCAGCGCGACGTGCATCGTCAAACCGGCGAGACGCGTGCGTTTTTCACGCACAACATCATCGCGCTCTCGGAAAACACCGATTTGACGGTCGGTGTTCGCTTCACCCAAGAAGAAAAGGAACTGCGGTCATCCTTCAACACATCGTTCAACGCGGCGCCCTTGCTTGCCGCTACCGCTGCGGCTCTTCCGGCAGTCATCTTTGCAGGCAGTGAAACGCCGGCTAGCTTTGGTAACTGCAACCCCACGCTTCAGCCCATTGGAGTCGGGCCGGCACCGAATTCCGCCCAGCGAGCCATCGTGGCTCTGCGGTCCGGATTTTGCACGCCGTGGCTGCGCAATGACATTGATGCGCTCGGCTACAACCAATCGCGCAGCGAAGAGGAATGGTCGGGCGTGGTATCGCTGCGCCAGAGATTCAGTGATCAAGTATCGGTCTATGGGTCTTTTTCGCGCGGCTATAAGGGCGGCGGGTTTAATCTCGACCGCAACTTTGACTTCACGTATTTGGGGGGGGCGCCGCGCTCTGACTTCGACGCCGAACTCGTCGATGCATACGAACTCGGTCTGAAGTCGACGTGGTTTGGCGGCGATTTACTGCTGAACCTCGCTGTCTTTCAAAACGAATTTGAGAACTTCCAACTCAACACCTTCAACGGCATCAGCTTTGTCGTGACCTCCGTTCCTGAAGTGACATCGGAAGGCGCGGAACTTGATGTGATCTGGAGGACGCCGATCGAAGGTCTGTCGTTCCAGGGCGGGGTCGCCTACACTGATGCGGTGTACGGCGCTGACACCGGCTGGGTTGCCGCAAACCGTAATCCGATCTCGGGCGAGCGTACATTGGGACGACTGCCCAATAGTCAGCTCACAAATGCGCCAGAGTGGACCGCCACGGGCGCCTTCACTTATGAGCGCCCGGTTTTCAACGGTGCCATGAACATGTTGGCGTACCTGGACGCACGCTATGTCGACGATCAGAACACGGGGTCGGATTTGCGTCCGTCAAAGGTGCAACCTGCCTACACGCTTTTGAATGCGCGGTTCGGCTTGTCGAGCAGTGATGATCGTTGGGGCATTGATGTGTGGGCTCGTAATCTACTGGATGAGGAGTACGCGCAGATCATGTTTGATGCGCCGCTGCAAACTGGGGCGGCGGGAGGCACTCAAGGCGCGTTCCTTGGCGACCCACGTACGTACGGTGTGACGCTGCGGGCGCGTTACTAAGGCTAAACCGCCAACGCGGCGACCAACTCAACGGCCGCTCCTTCGGGGGCGGCCGTTTTGCCTTCGGGGCAGGTGACAAGCCCCAGGCTATCCGCTATACGCCGCCGCTTCCGCGTGGGAGGGGAGTTCGCCTCCCGGACCACGCATCCACTCAGGCCGGGCGGTTTAGCGATCTCCCGGCGTTAAGCGAGAGGCTTACATGGCGAAGAAGGTGCTGGGGCAGATTAAGCTCCAAGTGCCGGCCGGGGCGGCGAATCCGTCTCCCCCGATCGGCCCCGCGCTCGGTCAGCGCGGTTTGAACATCATGGAATTCTGCAAGGGCTTCAACGCCCGCACGCAAGACATGAATAAGGGCGATCCCTGCCCCGTCGTGATCACCTATTATCAGGACAAGAGCTTCACCTTCGAGATCAAGACGCCCCCGGCGTCGTTCCTGATCAAGAAGGCCGCAAAGCTCGACACCAAGAAAAAGCCAGGTTCGGGCTCCAAGAAGCCAGGCGTTGATGTGGTCGGCAAGATCACAATGGCCCAGTGCAAGGACATCGCGAAGGCCAAGGGCAAGGACCTAAACGCCGCCGATCTCGACCAAGCCGCGAAAATGATCGCCGGCACTGCCCGCTCGATGGGCGTGGAAGTGGTGGAGTAGGGCCATGGCTGAAGCAAAAAAGAAGATTCCGGGCGTCACCAAGCGCATGGCCAAGAGCCATGCCGGCATCGATCCGCGCAAGCTGCACTCGCTCGACGAGGCGGTGAAACTGATCAAGTCGCGCGCCAGCGCCAAGTTCGACGAGACGATCGAAGTGTCGATGAATCTGGGCGTTGATCCCAAATATCCAGATCAGCAGGTGCGCGGCGTGGTCTCGCTACCGAACGGCACGGGCCGCACGGCGCGCGTGGCTGTGTTCGCGCGCGGGCCCAAGGCTGAAGAAGCTAAGGCGGCTGGCGCTGACATCGTCGGCGCGGACGATCTGTTCGAGATCATCAATGGCGGCAAGATCGATTTCGATCGCCTGATCGCCACGCCCGATCTGATGGCGCTCGTGGGTCGTCTGGGCAAGGTGCTGGGCCCGCGCGGTCTGATGCCGAATCCGAAGGTCGGCACCGTCACGATGGACGTGAAGAAGGCCGTCGCCGACGCCAAGGGCGGCGCGGTGGAGTTCCGTGTCGAGAAGGCGGGCATCGTCCAGGCCGGCATAGGCAAGGCGAGCTTCACTGAAGCGCAGATCCACCAGAACGCGAAGGCTTTCATCGATGCGGTCGTGAAGGCCAAGCCGACCGGCGCGAAGGGCACGTATGTGCGCAAGGTGGCGATGTCGTCCACCATGGGTCCAGGCGTGCGCATCGACCCGAGCAATGCGACGGCGGTTTCGTAAGCCCTCGTTCCGGACCAAAACACGAAACGCCCCGGTGAAAGCCGGGGCGTTTTTGTGTCTGGGTGCTAGGGGTTGGAGGGCGCGTGCGCTCTGTTAAACCTTGCGCATGAAGTTACCCTGCTGGTTGCTAGCGCTTGTCGGCGCATGTCTTGCGATGCTCGCGCCATCGGCGCGCGCGCAAACTGAGGCCGCGAACGCCGCGCCCGCGCCGTTCGTGGATCGCTTCGATGGGCCCATCCTCGATCCGCGCTGGCGCGTGTCGGATCGTTGGCATTCCGGCGATTGGTTTTCGACCGAATGGCGCGCGAGCCAAACCACGCTGAGCGAGAGCGGCCTTGTGCTCACGCTTGCGCCGCGCGTGGGCGAGGGGCCGAAGCCGTACATCTCCGGCGAAATCGCCACGCGCGAGGAATATCTCTACGGCTATTTCGAAACGCGATTTCGCATGCCGCGCGGCAATGGCCTGGTGGCGGCCTTCTTCACCTTCACGCGCCCCGATGGTCAGGCGACCTGGAATGAGATCGACATGGAATTGCTCGGCCGCGATCCGCGCCGGTTGGAACTCGTTTACCATGTCGCGGGGCAGGCGAATTTGCAGGTGATCAACCTGCCCTTCGACCCGTCCGAGGGCTTCCACACTTACGGCTTCGAATGGCGGCCCAATCGCATCCGCTGGTATGTCGACAATCGCCTGGTGCACACGTCGCGCGGCGGGCGCGTCGCGGAACTCAACCGGCCGCAGCGGATGTTCGCGAGCCTTTGGAACAGCGAACGCATGCCGCGTTGGCTGGGCGTCATCGATCCCGCGGAGGCGCCGTGGCGGATGACGGTAAGCTGCCTGGCCTATGCCCCGCGTTACCCGGGGCGCTCGCTCTGCGCGGAATAAGCGGCGCAAAATCGTTGAAAAACCGAAACGAGCGCGCAATGGTTAACGGGCGTAAACCTTGCACCCCGGGCGGGTGTGGTGAACCCGATGTTAAGATACAATCGCTTCGTGATGATCGGCCTGGTGGCGGCGTTGATGCTGGCTGCCGTGGCCGCTTTGGTTATTTTTGCGGACCCGACGCCGCCTGCGGAGAGCGCGATCAGCCGCGATCAAGCGACTGTGCCGAGCACCCCGCCAGGGGCGACCACGCCGCGCGACATGTCCGCCGTCAATTATATTGACCGCTTCGGCATCGTGGATGCTGAGCGCTGGTACATCTCCCATGGCTGGGACAATGGCTCCTGGGTCGAGAATGATTGGCGCCGCGAGCAGGTGTCGGCCAGCGCCGACGGACTCGTTATTACGCTGGCGCCGCACGCGGCAGGCGAATCCAAGCCTTACACGTCGGGCGAAATCCAAAGCATGGACACCTTCCGCTATGGCTATTTCGAGACCCGCATGCGGGTGCCGCGCGGCGCGGGCGTGGTCACGGGTTTCTTCACCTTCACGCGACCCTCGGGGCAGGGCACTTGGCAAGAAATCGACATGGAGATCGTCGGGTCGAACACGCGCGTTCTCGAACTCGCGTATCATGTTGGCGGACGAAGCCGAAAGCAGCTCATTCATCTCGGATTTGACGCGTCGCAGAACTTCAACACCTACGCCTTCGATTGGCAGTCAGACTTCATTCGCTTCTACGTCAACAATCAACTTGTGTGGGAAGCGCGCGGCGAGCGTGTCCAGCAACTGCGTTTGCCCCAAAAATTCATCATCAATCTCTGGAACACCGAGGAACTGCATCGATGGACGGGGCGCGTTCGTCCGGAAGAAGCGCCCTGGCACTTGCATGTCGCCTGCGTGGCGCAGGCGCGCGACTATCGTGGCGCATCGCTTTGCGCCGAGAGCGGGCCGGTCTTGACGGCAGACTAAGCCGAGAGGGGCGCTGGCGCCCTGGTTTTCGCCCGACGCGGGCGTGCGCACGCATCATGCTGGGGAATCTGCATAGGTTCCACAGTGAGTGGAGTGCGCAACCGCTATGAGTTGGGCGGGAAAAGTGACGTGCGCCACCGTGGCGCTGAGCGGCCTCGTCTGGAACGACGTGCGCCAGCTGCAGCTGAATGCGCCCCAGCCTCAAGGGCATGTCGACATCGAGGACGTGGCGTTTTTCGCCACGCCGGACGCGCAATGGATTTTCGCCCCGATCATGCGCTTTGAGATGTTGCCGCCGGCGCCAGTCATGATGCCGCTGTCGGCGCTCGACGAGATCGAGCTGCCCCGTGTGCTCCACGCGCCGCCCGTGTTCCTGGATCGCTTTAAGAGTCTCGATGAAGCGCGGCTATGGGCGGTTTCGGATGGTTGGTCGAACGGCGCCTGGACCGCGAATGATTGGCGGCGGCGACAAGTCCAAACTGGTGAAGACGGGTTGTCGATCATTCTCTCGCAAAGCCAGCGTGGCGCCGATCAGCCCTTCGCGTCTGGTGAATTGCAAAGTCGCGAGCTCTATCGCTACGGCTATTTCGAGGCGCGCTTACGCATGCCGCGCGGGTCGGGATTGGTCGGCGGCGTGTTCACGTTCACGCGCCCGGAAGGCCGTGAGTCCTGGTACGAGATCGATATGGAAGTGCTCGGCCGCGATACCCGTCGGTTGGAGCTTACATACTTCTCTGCTGGCCGGGAGACGAAGCACGTCATCCAATTACCGTTCGACGCTGCCGATGGTTTTCACACCTACGCATTCGATTGGCAGCCCGAGAGCATACGCTGGTTTGTGGATGGCCAATTGGTCCACGAAGCGCGAGGCCCCGACGTGGAGGCCATGACCGCCGAACAGCGCTTCATCGTCAACCTATGGAATAGCGAGCAATTGGCCGCTTGGGTCGGGCCCTTGGAGACCGCTGGCGGTCCCTGGACCATGACCGTGTCCTGTGTCGCGCACGCGGAAGCTTATACAGGCCAACCCCTCTGCGCCGCTGCGGAGACGCCAATTCCCATACGCATGACAGTTCCCGCCGGCTGACGTCTTTGTTCATGGCGCTGCCAGTTGGCGCCGCGCTCTACTTAGCGCCGAACTGGATGGCGTATTTTGGCATTCCGACGAGTAGGGCGAGCTACGTTGGCTCTGGGCGCGTGTGGCGCCCCAAAAACGCCTCAATCGCACCCCTTGCGGTGCTTCGCTAAAGCGTGCATATGCGCCCGTTCGGCGGCACGTTAACCCGTCGATACCTGTCCGAGACCGCAGGCCGTCGCGCCCGTCTGACCCGAAAGGGTTTTACGTGCGTGGCTTAAATTGTTGAGAAGGCTGGGGTTTCCCAGGCTTCCACAAGCCGGCGTTAGACAGAAGCTGACGTTTTTCGGGGGTGGCTGTCAAGCCCGCTCCCGCAGGCCGGCCTCTGGGACAGGCTGCGCGCGGTTCGCGCGCCGCTCGGAGGTTTTTTCCACCGGTCGGCTCGTCCGCGCGCGCTTTCGAGGCGCTCGGATTGGCCGGGCGACCTTTTAGAGGAGACCGCAATGGATCGAGCTCAAAAGGCCGAAACGGTGGAAGCGCTGAAAGGCCTATTCGCCCAGGCTGGAGTCGTGGTCGTCGGCCACTATTCCGGACTGACCGTTGCGGACATGACGGTACTGCGTAATCGCCTTCGTAAAGAAGGCGGCGCGCTCAAAGTGGTGAAGAATCGCCTGGTGCAACGCGCGATCGACGGCACGGCCAAGTCAGCCGCCGCTAGCTTGTTCACTGGTCCCACGGCCATCGCCTATTCCCAGGACCCGATCGCGGCCGCCAAGGTCGCCGTCGCGTACGCCAAGGAAAAAGAACAATTCGTCGTTTTGGGCGGGCTGTTCGGCGACCAATTGCTCGACAAGCAGGGTGTGACCGCTTTGGCCACGCTGCCCTCGCTCGACGAGCTTCGGGGCAAGATCATCGGCCTCGTGCAGGCGCCCGCGACGAAGATCGCAGGCGTGCTGGCGGCGCCGGGCGGGCAATTGGCCCGCGTTATCAACGCCTATGCCACCAAGGACGCTGCCTAAGCATCCGTCATTTCCGCAAATTTTGAACCGAATAAACGTTAGAGGACATCATGTCGAAACTGGACAAAATCGTTGAAGATCTCTCGTCGCTGACCGTGCTGGAAGCGGCGGAATTGTCGAAAATGCTGGAAGAAAAGTGGGGCGTTTCCGCCGCCGCGCCGGTCGCCGTGGCCGCCGCAGCTGGCGCCGCGCCTGCCGCCGCTGCTGAAGAGAAGACCGAATTCACGGTCCAGCTCACCAGCGCTGGCGACAAGAAGATCGAAGTGATCAAGGAAGTGCGCGCGATCACGGGCCTGGGCCTCAAGGAAGCCAAGGACCTCGTCGAAGGCGCGCCGAAGCCTGTGAAGGAGGGCGTGAACAAGGCCGATGCCGAAAAGTTCAAGGCTCAACTTGAAAAGGCCGGCGCGAAGGTCGATCTGAAGTAACTCGCACAGAACAGCACGGAAGGCGGGGCCGTCTCAGGATGACGGCTCCGCGCTTCCGTAATTGTGCGTCCTTAAGGGACGCACCGGAGCGCCGCCCGCCCGCGGAACTCCAGACACGATCCGGCCTCGCGGCGCGAAACGCGAAACACCGGACAATCTCGGGCGGAGCGGCTCATGCTGCCGTCGCTGGCGAACCTTAGTGGCCGGAGGTTCGAATTCCAGCGCGCGGCGCAGACGGGGAAAACGATGGCGCTGTCGTTCACGGGTAAAAAACGTATTCGCAAATCCTTTGGCAAAATCCCGGAAGCGGGCGCGATGCCAAACCTGATCGAGGTTCAACGAAGCTCCTACGATCAATTCCTGCAGAAAGACCAGCGCTCCTACGAGCGCATCGATGAGGGTTTGCAGGCCGTTTTCCGGTCGGTGTTCCCAATCCGCGACTTCTCCGATCGCGCCGTGCTCGAGTACGTCTCGTACGAATTCGAAGAGCCGAAGTTCGACGTCGAAGAATGTCAGCAGCGCGACATGACCTACGCCGCGCCGCTGAAGGTGAAGCTGCGCCTCATCGTGTTCGAGACGGATGAGGAGACGGGCGCGAAGTCGGTCAAGGACATCAAGGAACAGGACGTCTATTTGGGCGACATTCCGTTGATGACCGACAAGGGCACGTTCGTCGTCAACGGCACCGAGCGCGTTATCGTCAGCCAGATGCACCGCAGCCCCGGCGTGTTCTTCGATCACGACAAGGGCAAGACCCACGCTTCGGGCAAGCTCTTGTTCGGCGCGCGCGTGATTCCGTATCGCGGCTCCTGGCTCGACTTCGAGTTCGACGCCAAGGACGTCATGTTCGCGCGCATCGACCGCAAGCGTAAGCTGCCGGCGACCACGTTGCTCTACGCGATGGGCATGTCGAACGAGCAGATCCTGGCGACGTTCTACCAGTCCTCGATCTACAAGCGCACGCGCGCGGGCTGGACCACGAAGTACCGCGCCGAGCGGTGGCGCGGCGTGAAGCCGAACTATGACCTGGTCGACGCCAAGACTGGCAAGGTTGTCGCTGAATCGCACAAGAAGATTTCCGCGCGGATCGCCAACAAACTGGTCGAGGACGGCGTCGTCGACATCATGGTGCCGTCGGAGGACCTGTTCGACCGCTACATCGCCGAGGATATCGTCAACCCGGAAACCGGAGAGATCTACATCGAAGCCGGCGACGCCTTGAGCGAAACCGTGCTCGCGACCTTGATCGAAGCGGGCGTCGACGACCTGCCGATCCTCGACATCGATCCGGCGACCAACGGCCCGTATCTGCGCAACACCTTGAAGCTCGATAAGAACGAGAGTCGCGAGCAGGCGCTGTTCGACATTTACCGGGTAATGCGTCCGGGCGAACCGCCGACGATCGAAACCGCGGAAACCCTGTTCAACGGGTTGTTCTCGGATTCCGAGCGCTATGATCTTTCGGCTGTCGGCCGGGTGAAGATGAACATGCGCCTGGGGCTCGATACCGACGATTCCATCCGCACCTTGCGCCTCGAGGACATCATCGAAGTGCTGCGCACGCTCGCGGAATTGCGCGACGGCCGCGGCGACATCGACGACATCGACAATCTCGGCAATCGTCGGGTGCGTTCTGTCGGCGAGTTGATGGAAAATCAGTACCGCATCGGGCTTTTGCGGATGGAGCGTGCGATCAAAGAGCGCATGTCATCGGTCGATATCGAGACGGTGATGCCGCACGATCTGATCAACGCGAAGCCTGCGGCGGCGGCGGTGCGTGAATTCTTCGGCTCCTCGCAGCTGTCGCAATTCATGGACCAGACCAACCCGCTCTCGGAAATCACCCACAAGCGCCGGCTCTCGGCGCTCGGTCCGGGCGGTTTGACTCGCGAGCGCGCGGGCTTTGAAGTGCGCGACGTGCACTTGACGCATTATGGCCGCATCTGCCCGATCGAGACGCCCGAAGGCCCGAACATCGGCCTGATTAACTCGCTGGCGACGCACGCGCGCGTCAACAAGTACGGTTTCATCGAAAGCCCGTATCGCAAAGTGAGCGGCGGTAAGCCGAGCGATGAAATTCTCTATCTGTCGGCGATGGAAGAGAACAAGCATAAGATCGCTCAGGCCAATGCCGAGATCGATACAAAGGGCAGGCTCGTTGACGACTTCGTGCAAGCGCGCGAAGCAGGCGAAGCGACCTTGATTCCGCGCGACGAAATCGACCTCATGGACGTGTCGCCGAAACAGGTTGTGTCAGTGGCTGCGGCTTTGATCCCGTTCCTTGAGAACGACGACGCCAACCGTGCGCTGATGGGCTCGAACATGCAGCGCCAAGCCGTGCCGCTTCTGCGCGCGGATGCGCCGATTGTGGGCACTGGCATGGAAGGCACAGTCGCGCGCGATTCCGGCGCGGCCATCACCGCCCGCCGCACCGGCATCGTGGAACAAGTCGACAGCCAGCGTATCGTTGTGCGCGCGACTGAAGAGCGCGACCCGACCAAGCCAGGCGTCGATATCTATCGGCTGCTGAAATTCCAGCGTTCGAACCAGAATACCTGCATCACGCAGCGCCCGATCGTTAAAGTCGGCGATTTGGTGACGGCCGACGACATCATCGCCGACGGCCCTTCAACCGAACTCGGTGAATTGGCGCTCGGCCGCAACGTGCTCGTCGCGTTCATGCCGTGGAACGGCTACAATTTCGAAGACTCGATCCTGATCAGCGAACGCATCGTCAAAGACGACGTGTTCACATCGATCCACATCGAAGAGTTTGAAGTCGCGGCTCGCGACACCAAGCTCGGCCCGGAAGAAATTACCCGCGACATCCCGAATGTCGGCGAGGAAGCGCTGCGCAACCTCGACGAAGCGGGTATCGTGGCGATCGGCGCCGAACTGGAGCCGGGCGATATCCTGGTTGGCAAGGTGACCCCGAAGGGCGAAAGCCCGATGACGCCGGAAGAAAAGCTTCTGCGCGCCATCTTCGGCGAAAAAGCCTCCGACGTACGCGACACGTCGCTGCGCTTGCCGCCGGGCGTGAATGGTACGGTCGTCGAAGTGCGGGTGTTCAACCGGCACGGCGTCGATAAGGACCAACGCGCCCTGCAGATCGAGAAGGAAGAAATCGAACGCCTCGCCAAGGACCGCGACGACGAATTGGCGATCCTTGAGCGCAACATCTTCGGTCGCTTGCAGGAAATCGTTGTCGGCAAGTCCGCGGCGTCGGGTCCGAAAGGGTTCAAGAAGGGCGTTGTCACGCAAGAGGCGCTGGACGAACTTTCCCACGGCCAGTGGTGGCAGATCGGCCTCGATGACGAAGCCGCGATGACCGAAATCGAAGCGCTGAAGAAGCAGTATGACGACGCCAAGAAGCGCCTCGACGCGCGCTTCGCGGACAAGGTCGATAAGCTGCAGCGCGGCGATGAATTGCCGCCGGGCGTGATGAAGGTCGTCAAGGTGTTCGTCGCGGTGAAGCGCAAGCTGCAACCAGGCGACAAGATGGCCGGCCGTCACGGCAACAAGGGCGTCATTTCCAAGATCGTGCCGATCGAAGACATGCCGTTCCTCGATGACGGCACGCATGTCGATATCGTTCTGAACCCGCTCGGCGTGCCGAGCCGGATGAATGTCGGTCAGATTTTGGAAACGCACTTAGGCTGGGCTTGTGCGGGCATTGGGCGACAAGTGCGCACCGCGCTCGACTCGCTTGAGCGCGACAATGACCGCAAGCCGCTCGACAAGAAGCTTAAGGAAATCTACGGCGACGACGAATTGCCTAAGACGATCGAAGAGCTGCGCGAGCTGGCGCACAATATCGAAAAAGGCGTGCCGGTGGCGACGCCCGTGTTCGATGGCGCCAAGGACAGCGATATTCGCGCGATGCTGAAGGCGGCGGGCTTCTCCGAAACCGGCCAAGTGATGCTGCGCGATGGCCTTACGGGCGAGACATTCAAGCGTCCCGTGACAGTCGGCTACATCTACATGCTGAAGTTGCACCATCTGGTGGACGACAAGATTCACGCGCGTTCGATCGGCCCGTACTCGCTCGTCACCCAGCAGCCTTTGGGCGGCAAGGCGCAGTTCGGCGGTCAACGCTTCGGCGAAATGGAAGTGTGGGCGCTCGAAGCGTACGGCGCGGCCTACACGCTCCAGGAAATGCTGACGGTGAAATCCGACGACGTCGCCGGCCGGACCAAGGTCTATGAGGCCATCACGCGCGGTCACGACACGTTTGAAGCGGGTATCCCCGAAAGCTTCAACGTGCTCGTGAAGGAAATGCGCTCCCTCGGCCTCAACGTGGAGCTTGTCGACGGCGCGCGCCTGAAGGCGGCGGAATAGAACCAATCCTCTCCCCCTCGCGGGGAGAGGGCAGGGTGAGGGGGAGGCGTGAAGGACCAGCGTCGCAAGGGCGCACGATCAGTCCTTTGATCCGCCCCGTCATCCGGCCCTTCGGGCCACCTTCTCTCCCTAGGGGGTGAAGGGACTAAACGAGATACCAGGGAGAACTCCCAGAATGAACGCTATGAACCAAGACCTGATCAATTCCACGTTCGGCAACAACCAGCCGCCGGCGCCTGTGTTCGATCAGATCAAGATTTCGATCGCGAGCCCGGAGCAAATTCGCTCCTGGTCGTTTGGCGAGATCAAGAAGCCGGAGACGATCAACTACCGCACGTTCAAGCCTGAGCGTGACGGCTTGTTCTGCGCGCGCATCTTTGGTCCGATCAAGGATTACGAGTGCTTGTGCGGCAAGTACAAGCGGATGAAGTACAAGGACATCATCTGCGAAAAGTGCGGTGTGCAGGTGACGCTCCAGCGCGTGCGCCGCGAGCGCATGGGCCACATCGAATTGGCCGCGCCGGTCGCGCACATCTGGTTCTTGAAGTCGCTGCCGTCGCGCATCGCGTTGATGCTGGATATGGCGCTGAAGGATATCGAAAAGGTCCTCTATTTCGAGCAATACATCGTCATCGAGCCGGGTTTGACCCCGCTCGAAGCCAAGCAACTACTGACGGAAGAAGAATATACCCGCGCCCAAGATGAGCACGGCGAGGACGGCTTCACCGCGATGATCGGCGCCGAGGCCGTTCGCGAATTGTTGATGGCGCTCAATCTCGAAAAGGAAGCTGAGCAGCTGCGCAAGGAGATCGCGGAATCGACCTCCGAGCTAAAGCCGAAGAAGCTCGCCAAGCGTCTGAAGCTGGTCGAGGCGTTCATTCGCTCGGGCAATAAGCCCGAGTGGATGATCTTGACGGTCGTACCGGTGATACCGCCGGAACTGCGCCCGCTCGTGCCGCTCGATGGCGGCCGCTTCGCGACCTCGGATTTGAACGATCTCTATCGCCGCGTCATCAACCGCAACAATCGTTTGAAGCGGCTTATGGAGCTGCGTGCGCCCGACATCATCATCCGCAACGAAAAGCGGATGCTGCAAGAGGCAGTGGATGCTCTGTTTGACAATGGCCGTCGGGGCCGCGTCATCACCGGCGCCAACAAGCGGCCGCTGAAGTCGCTAGCCGACATGTTGAAGGGCAAGCAAGGCCGCTTCCGGCAAAACCTGCTCGGCAAGCGCGTCGATTACTCGGGCCGCTCGGTGATCGTCGTCGGTCCGGATCTCAAGCTGCATCAGTGCGGTTTGCCGAAGAAGATGGCGCTCGAGCTGTTCAAGCCGTTCATCTATGCGCGCCTCGACGTGAAAGGCCTCTCGGGCACCGTGAAGCAATCGCGGCGCATGGTGGAGAAAGAGCGCCCCGAAGTCTGGGACGTGCTCGAAGAAGTGATCCGCGAGCATCCTGTGCTGTTGAACCGCGCGCCGACCTTGCACCGCTTGGGCATCCAGGCGTTCGAACCGAAGCTGATCGAAGGCAAGGCGATCCAGCTGCACCCGCTGGTCTGTGCGGCGTTCAACGCCGATTTCGACGGCGACCAGATGGCTGTGCACGTGCCGCTGTCGCTCGAAGCGCAGCTCGAAGCGCGCGTGTTGATGATGTCGACGAACAACATTCTCAGCCCCGCGAACGGCAAGGCGATCATCGTGCCGTCGCAGGACATCGTGCTCGGGCTCTATTATCTCTCCCTGACCAAGGACGGCGAGCCGGGCGAGGGCAAGTTGTTCGGCTCAATCGGCGAGATCGAGTCCGCGCTGGAAGCAGGCGTCGTCAGCCTGCACACAAAGATCAAGGCACGTTACGAAACGGTCGACGCGAACAACAAGCCGCTGCGCTTGACGATCGACACGACGCCGGGGCGCATGAAGCTCGCCGAGTTGCTGCCGCGCCATCCGAAGATCAGCTACACGCTTCTCGACCAGACGATGACCAAGAAAGAAGTCGGCAACCTGATCGATCAGGTTTATCGCTTCTGTGGCCAGAAGGCGACGGTGATCTTCGCTGACCGCATCATGCAGCTGGGTTTCCGCGAAGCCTGCAAAGCCGGTATTTCGTTCGGCATGGCCGACATGGTGGTGCCGAAAGCCAAGGAAACACTGGTCGAGGACACTCGCAAGCGCGTCTCTGAATATGAGAAGCAATACGCCGAAGGCCTCATTACCAAGGGCGAGAAGTACAATAAGGTCGTCGACGCCTGGTCGAAGTGCACTGACAAAGTCGCTGACGCGATGATGGACGAAGCCTCAAGGCCGGCCAAGAACAAGGACGGCCGCTTGGGCGAGCTCAATTCCGTGTTCATGATGGCGCACTCGGGCGCGCGCGGTTCGAAGAACCAGATGAAGCAGCTCGCCGGCATGCGCGGCCTCATGGCCAAGCCATCGGGTGAGATCATCGAAACGCCGATCATCTCGAACTTCAAAGAAGGTCTCTCGGTCCTCGAGTACTTCAACTCGACCCACGGCGCGCGTAAGGGCCTCGCGGACACGGCGCTGAAGACCGCGAACTCGGGCTATCTCACGCGTCGCCTCGTCGACGTGGCGCAGGATTGCATCATCACCGAGGACGATTGCGGCACCACAGACGGCATTCAGATGACCGCCGTCATCGACGGCGCCGACATTGTCGTCAGCCTTGGAACGCGCATTCTCGGCCGCACGGTCGCGCAGCCCGTGCTCGACCCGGGCACCGACAAGGTGATTGCGCCAGCTGGCGCCTTCCTCGAAGAAGACCTCGTGCTCGCCATTGAGAAGGCGGGCGTGCAGGGCGTCAAGGTGCGCTCAGTCCTCACCTGCGAAACCCGTACCGGCGTTTGCGGAGCTTGCTACGGGCGCGACCTCGCGCGCGGCACGCCGGTCAATGTCGGCGAAGCGGTCGGCGTCATCGCGGCGCAATCGATCGGCGAGCCGGGAACGCAGCTCACCATGCGCACGTTCCACATCGGCGGCGCGGCGCAGGTCGCCGAGCAATCGGGCATGGAATCCGCGCATGACGGCAAGATCCGGTTCATCAACCGCAACACGGTGAAGAACCCCCAGGGCGATCTTATCGTCATGAGCCGCAACATGCAGATCGTTGTCGTCGATGACGAAGGCAAAGAACGTCAGTCGTTCAAGCTGCCGTTCGGCGCGCGTCTGCGCGTGGACGAGAAATCGAGCGTTAAGCGCGGCGATCGTCTGGCGGAATGGGATCCCTATGCGACGCCGATCCTGACGGAAGTCGCTGGTAAGACCAAGTTCGAGGACGTCATTGAAGGCGTCTCGGTGCGCGACGAGTTCGACGAAGCTACCGGCATCACGTCGCGCGTCGTTATCGATTGGCGCTCGACCGCGAAAGGCTCGGAGCTGAAGCCCGCGATCTCGGTGATGAATGCCAAGGGCGCAGTGGTGAAGACGTACTCATTGCCGGTCGGCGCCATTCTTTCGGTGACCGAAGGCGATGACGTGTCGCCCGGTCAGGATCTCGCGCGCATGCCCACGGGCGGCGCCAAGACCCGCGACATCACGGGCGGTCTGCCGCGCGTGGCGGAATTGTTCGAAGCGCGCCGGCCGAAGGATCACGCGATCATCTCGGAATCGGATGGCCGCGTCGAGTTCGGCAAGGATTACAAGAACAAGCGCCGCCTGCGCGTCGTGCCGGAAGACGAAAGCCTCGAGGCGATCGAGTACATGATCCCGAAGGGTAAGCACATTCCGGTGCAAGAAGGCGACTTCGTGAAGAAGGGCGATTATCTGCTCGACGGCAATCCCGCGCCGCAGGACATCCTCTCGATCCTCGGCGTCGAAGCGCTCGCGAACTACCTCGTCGAGGAAATCCAGAAGGTCTATCGTTTGCAGGGCGTGCCGATTAACGACAAGCACATTGAAGTGATCGTGCGCCAAATGCTGCAGAAGGTCGAAGTAATGGAAGCAGGCGATACCGAGTTCCTGAAAGGGGAAGCGGTGGAGGCGCTCGATCTCGAGGACGAGAACAAACGCGTTAAGGAGTTGGGGTTGGCGCAGGCGAGCGCGCAGCCAATGCTACTCGGCATCACAAAGGCCTCTCTGCAAACACGCTCGTTCATCTCTGCGGCCTCGTTCCAGGAAACCACGCGCGTGCTCACCGAAGCCGCCTCCTATGGTAAGGCTGACACGCTCGAAGGGCTCAAGGAGAACGTCATCGTTGGCCGCCTCATCCCGGCGGGAACGGGCGGGCAATTACGCCGCTATCAGAAGCTTGCCGCGGACCGCGATGAGCAATTGGCGATCGAACGCGCCGAGGACGCCGCACGCTTGCGGCAGCCGGAAGCTGCGAAGTAAAAATCAGGGAAGAAACGTCCAATAAACAAACGGCCCGGGAGCAATCCCGGGTCGTTTTCCTGTCTGATTCAAGGTGCGGAGCCGTGAAAAACTTGTCGGCTCCAGAGGCCTATGCGAAAGCTCCGGCGCGATGACTCACACTGTCTCCCAAGCGCTCCAGCGCATCAAACCGTCGGCCACCATGGCCATCAGCGCTAAGGCGCGCGCGCTCAAGGCCGAAGGCCGCAACATCATCGCGCTTTCGGCAGGCGAGCCGGATTTCGACACGCCCGACAACATAAAGGACGCCGCCATTCGCGCGCTTCGCGAGGGCAAGACCAAATACACCGACGTCGATGGTATCCCGGAACTTAAGGACGCAATCTGTGCCAAGTTCAAGCGAGAGAACGGGCTGACGTACACGCGCAGCCAGATCAATGTGTCTCCCGGCGGCAAGCCCGTGATCTACAACGCGTTCCTGGCGACGTTGAACCCCGGCGATGAGGTCGTGATCCCGACGCCGTATTGGGTCAGCTATCCCGATATGGCGCTATTGTGCGGCGGCGCGCCCGTGTTCGTCGAGACCCGCATCGAGGACGGCTTCAAGCTCAAGCCGGAAAATCTCGCCAAGGCGATCACGCCGCACACCAAATGGGTGTTGCTGAATTCGCCGTCTAATCCGTCCGGCGCGGCATACACCGCTGACGAACTGCGCGCGATCGCCGCCGTGTTGCTCGATTTTCCGCATGTCATGGTGCTGACCGACGACATGTACGAACACCTGACCTATGGCGACTTCAAATTCACCACCATAGCGGAGGTAGAGCCGCGCTTGTACGAGCGCACGCTGACGATGAACGGCGTGTCGAAAGCCTATTCAATGACAGGCTGGCGTATTGGCTATGCGGGCGGCCCGGAATGGCTGATCAAGGCGATGGCCAATGCCGAGGGGCAGACCACCTCGAACCCGTGCTCGATTTCGCAATGGGCGAGCGTTGAAGCGCTCAATGGCACGCAGGATTTCATTCCGAAGAACAAGAAGCTGTTTCAAGAGCGACGTGATCTCGTCGTGTCAATGTTGAACCAAGCCAATGGCATCAAATGCCCGACACCAGAGGGCGCGTTCTATGTCTATCCCTCGATCGCGGCGCTGATTGGCAAGGCAACGCCAGCAGGCGCCGTGATAGCGAGCGACGAAGCGTTTGCGACCGCCTTGCTTGACGCCGAGGGTGTGGCGGTCGTGCACGGAACAGCTTTCGGTTTGGCGCCGGCGTTCCGTATATCTTACGCCACCTCGAACGCCGCGCTCGAAGACGCCTGCGCGCGCATCCAGCGTTTCTGCGCCAGTCTGCGTTAGCAAAAGCGCCCGCTTAGTTCCCGGCTTCGCTGACAGCGCCTTGTATGGCGGCATGGGTCGCGCATTGCACCAGCGCCTCGCGGGTCGTGGCGTCGATGCCTTCGGCATTTTGCGCGGCGGCTTCCACGCCCTGACCGCTGAGCGTTTCGCGCACGACCGTGGTTAA
>JALHOC010000020.1 GCA_022843225.1 Hyphomonadaceae bacterium | reverse complement strand
TGATGCTTAAATCCGTCCTCATCGCAAACCGTGGCGAGATCGCCCGCCGCGTCATCCGCACCGCGAAGCGCCTCGGCATCCGAACCGTCGCGGTTTATTCCGACGCTGACGCTAAAGCGCTGCACGTGCGCGAGGCGGATGAAGCCGTGCACATCGGCGCGTCGCCCGCGAAGGAGAGCTATCTGCGCGGCGAGAAGATCATCGCCGCTGCGAAGCAAACGGCTGCCCAGGGCATCCATCCTGGCTACGGCTTTCTCTCCGAGAACGCCGACTTCGCGCAGGCTGTCATCGATGCTGGCTTGATCTGGATCGGCCCGACGCCGGACTCCATCCGCGCGATGGGCCTCAAAGACGCCGCCAAGAAACTCATGGCTGAAGCCGGCGTGCCGACGACCCCCGGCTATCTCGGCGAAGATCAAAGCGAAGAGCGTTTGCAGAAGGAGGCCGACGGAATCGGTTATCCGGTGCTGATTAAAGCCGTCGCCGGCGGCGGCGGCAAAGGCATGCGCAAGGTCGAGAAGAAGGGCGATTTCAAAGCAGCGCTGCAATCGGCCAAGCGCGAAGCGGCCGCTGCGTTTGGCGACGATCGCGTGCTGCTCGAAATGTACTTGGCTCGCGCCCGCCATATCGAGGTGCAGGTGTTCGGCGATACGCACGGCAATGTCGTGCATCTGTTCGAACGCGATTGCTCGCTGCAACGCCGCCACCAGAAGGTGATCGAAGAAGCGCCCGCGCCGGGCATGGACGAGGCGACGCGCAAAGCCGTCACCGACGCCGCCGTGCTCGCCGCGCGCGCCGTGAACTATGTCGGCGCCGGCACCATCGAGTTCATCGCCGACGCCAGCGAAGGCCTCCGCGCGGATCGTGTGTGGTTCATGGAAATGAACACGCGCCTGCAAGTCGAACACCCGGTGACGGAAGAGATAACCGGGCAGGATTTGGTGGAATGGCAGCTGCGCGTGGCGAGCGGCGAGAAGCTGCCGCTGAAGCAGGGCGAGCTCCGCATTCGCAATCACGCGATGGAGGTGCGTCTCTACGCCGAGAACCCCGATACCGGCTTCCTGCCGAGCACCGGCAGCGTCGACATCCTCAACATCCCGCAACACGTGCGTATCGAAGCGGCGGTGGAGAGCGGCGACGAAGTGACGCCGTTTTACGATCCGATGATCGCCAAGCTGATCGCCGTTGGCCATTCGCGCGGGGAGACGATCGATATGCTTCGCCGCGCGTGCAGCGACCTCGAAATCTATCCGGTCAAGACAAACGCCGGTTTCCTTGTGCGTTGCCTGAAGGATGATGCCTTCATTAAGGGCGACGTCGACACTGCACTTATCGCCGCGCGCGGCGATAAGCTCGCGCGCCGTCCGCCCGCGCGTGACGACGCTGTCGCCATGGCCGCCTCCCGCTTTCTTGGCGAAGAGATGATGTACGGCGCCAGTCATTCGCCGTGGAGGCAGCTCGGTGGTTTTCGCCTCAACGCGCCGCCGCACCGGATCGTGCGTTTGCGCCTGGGCGAGGAAGCGATCGCTTGGGATACCGATACGAGGACGTTCCCGGAAGAACCCCGCGGGCTCAACACGATCGGCATCGGCAGTCGCGCGGTGGTCGTGTTCGATCGCGGCGAAGCATACGAATTCACCCTCGACACCGGCGAGCGCGAAGGCGGCGAGTTGGCCGCCGGCGATGGCGCCATCCTGTCGCCGATGCCGGGCAAGATCGTTTCTGTCGCCGCCAAAGTCGGCGCCAAGCTGAAGAAGGGCGATCCCATCCTTCTGCTCGAAGCCATGAAGATGGAGCACACGCTCACCGCGCCGTTCGACGGCAAGCTCTTCGAACTCAACACCAAGTCCGGTGCGCAGGTGAGCGAAGGCGTGGTGCTGGCGAAACTCGAGGCGGAGTAACCTCAAGGCAGCGCGCGCAGCGCCGCTTCCGCGCCCGGCAGCAAGGCTTGCACGCCGGCATTTTCACTCAAGCGCGCATTGATCCAAATCGCGTTCACAAACGCCGAGACGTTGTGCTTACGTGCGAGCCCAGCTTGCGAGGAGAACGCCTCGCCCCACGAGGCCAAAGGCGCGGGCGCGGAGATTTGTGCGAACCAGGCGCTCCAGTCCTCGGCGGTGAATACCCCACGCTGCGCCATCACCAGGATCGGCCGCGCTAAGCGCTCGGGCTCGCCATAGACATAGAAATGACCCTCCGGCGCGATCTGCGCGGCGAGAGCGTCTCGCATGCGGGCGAGATCGTCGCGTGTCGTACTTTCGCTCAGCGCCAATTGCATCAGCAAGTCCGCGCCGTGGGCGACGCCATGGCGCCAGCCTACGCGTTCGTCGAAGCCGCGATAATCGCGTATGCCGGCGACGTAGGCGACTGAGCGATTGATCACATCCGCGCGCATGTCGTCGGTGAAGTGGCTGTTCATGCGGTCGGCGCGCACCAGTTCGGACAGCACAAGCGCGGCGAACGGGCGCTCGAAGCCTTGCGGGTCGGCGCTGTCGAGCCGCGCCAGCATATTGGTTGTGAGCGCCGTTTGCGTCGCCACATCCAAGTGTCGCGCGCGCAGCATGTGCGACAGGCCTTCGAACGCGATTCCATCGCGCAAGAACGGATCGGCTGAAGCGACGCAGGCCGCGATCGCCTGGGCAAAGGCGCGACGCTCGCGGGTGTTGGTGATCTCGAAGTCGGCCGCTTTCAGCGCTTCAAGCCGCGTGCGGTCCCACCCCGGCGGCGGGCACTGGGCGCTGGCGGGCGCGGTGGTGGCGCAAGCGGCGACAAAGAGGGCAGCGAGGGCAAGGAGTTGGCGCATGCATGCGTGAGGGCGCGAAAGACGCTGCCCGCGCAAAGCCCTTGCGACGAATGGTCGATATCTTGCGATGCTGCTCAGGCAGCGCGCCGCGCCGCACCGGCACGGCTGATCATGCCATTGGAGAACGTCAGGCCTTCGCAGCCCGCTGGCATGGTTTCGCCGGCGCCCAGTATGATGCATCCTTGCGGATGCAGGATTTCCGCCGCGCGCTGAACAATCTGCGTTCGCGCGTCTGCGTCGAAGCTGTTCAGCACATGTGAGAGGATGATGATGTCAAACTGGCCGAGATGGCCAGGGTGCTTCATCAAATTGTGGCTCTGGAACTGCACATTCGCGCGCAAGCGATCCGACAGCCGCCAAAGATCGCCGGCCTTTTCAAAGTACGCGATCAATTTGCGGATCGGCAGCCCGCGCTGCACCTCGAACTGGGTGTAGAGGCCCGAGCGCGCTTTCTCGATCAGGCGATCGGAGAAATCGGTGGCGATGATTTCGCTGGCGGGGTTCAGCCCCTCATTGCGCATCTCTTCGAGCATCATCGCGATCGAATAAGGCTCTTGCCCAGTTGAGCACGCTGCCGACCAGATGCGGACACGCTCATGGCCGCGCCGCGCCAGCGCGGCGGGGATGATCTCTGTGTGCAAGCGCTGAAACATGGCGCGATCGCGAAAGAAACGCGTCTCGCACTGCGCCAGCGCGTCGGCGATGCCGGCCCACAAGCGCCCGTCGGGGCGAATGCGCGCGGCGGCGATCAGCTCCGACGCGGAGGCGAAACCCTCGCGGCGCGCGAGCGGTTGCAGTCGGATTTCCACCGCGCCGGCAAGTTCGCGTGTAAGCACGCCGCCAGACCGGGCCTTCACCTCGCCGGCGACGAGAGCGAATTCAGCGTCGTTGAGCATCAGATCAGGCCCGCCTCGGCGAACTTGGAGTGCAGGATGTCGCCATCGAAAGGCTTCATCATGTATTCGTTGGCGCCGGCCTTGAGCGCCTCGGCGATTTTCTCGACATCGTTTTCCGTGGTGCAGAACACGACGCTCGGAATGTCGCCGCCCGGTTCCTTGCGCAATTGGCGGAGGAAATCGATGCCCGACATCACCGGCATGGTCCAATCCAGCAGGATCGCGTCGGGCATCTGCCGGCGGCATGCCTGCAGCGCTTCAAGCCCGTCAGCGGCTTCCTCGACTTCGAAGCGCATGTCTTCGAGAATACGGCGCGCGACTTTGCGAATCACGCGGCTGTCGTCGACGATGAGACAGCGTTTCATGAGCGAACTCCTAGGGATTCGCGCACGACTGTGCAGCTTGCCGGTTAATGAGCCTTAAAGGCTTGTTCAGAGTTTGAAGGCGGGCGAGCGGGCGATCAGCTCGACCCTCTCTTCGCTTTCGCGGGCCGAAAGCTCGACGCCGCCTTGACGGGCCAGGAGCCCGGTGAGCGTGGGCTGGATGGTGTGGCCCGAGGGCTCCTCGCCTTCGCCGCGCAAGGCCAGCGCCGTGGCTTCGCGCAACTTGGCCCGCGGGCCGGCGGCGATGATGCGCACTTCGCCGCCCGACGCCGTCTTCTCCGCGACCACCTCGACTGTGCCGCCGCGAGGCAAGCATTCGTTGGCAATCAGCAACAAATTCACGATCACGCGCACAGCTGGGCGGGGCATCGCCACGTGAGCCGCGTTCCACTTCAAATCGGCCTTCAAGGCTGAATAGAGCTTGTGCGCGACCTCACGGCCTTCCTCCAAGGTGGACTCGCCTTCCGCCATCGCGCCAGCCATGGCGAAGCGGAAAAATTCGAGCTTCGCCCATGCCTTGCCCACGCCATGATCCAAAAGCGAGAGGGCGTCTGGGTCGGTTTTGGCACCTTCCTGCGCCTTGATCATTTCCAGACCCTGGATGATCGCCGACATCGGCTCGACCATGTCGTGGCAGATGCGCGAAGCGACCAGCGCTGTAAGCTTTGTGTTTTCGATCATCGCGCGCGCTCCAAGGCGGACCCGCCCAAGGCTCAACAGAGTCACCGACGTTGAATCGGATTCGCCGCCCATGGAAAGCGCCTGCGCGCGTGCTATCTGCAGCCCCCTGGGCAAACCAAACAGGGTACCAATGGCGGTTGAAACGGATGGCGGGCTGGGTTTGGCCCAAGCGGTGGCTGTGCTGGCGGCGGGGGTCGTTGCGGCGCCGATCTTCATCCGTCTCGGTTTGGGCTCGGTGCTGGGCTATCTCGCCGCCGGCCTCATCATCGGACCCTTCGGCCTGCGCGTCATCGGCGAGCCCGAGGCGGTGTTGCACGCCGCCGAACTCGGCGTCGTGATGTTCCTGTTTCTGATTGGTCTTGAAATGCGCCCGGCGAAATTGTGGGCGCTGCGGCGTGACATTTTCCGCATGGGCGCGGCGCATGTGGCCGTGTGCGCGTCGTTGCTGGCGGGCGTCGGCATTCTCTACGGACTGGGCTGGCAAGCGGCCTTGATCGCCGCGCTTGGTTTTTCGCTGTCCTCGACGGCTGTGATCATGAAAATGATGGATGACGCTGGCCAAACCGCGACACCCGCGGGCGGACGCGCCACAGCGATCCTGTTGTTCGAAGACCTCTCCATCGTGCCGCTGCTGGCCTTGGTGGCGGTGCTTGCCTCGCTCAATGGCGCGTCCGTGGCCGAGAACGCGCCGCCGGCATGGCAAAGCGCGCTGATCGCGGCGGCCGCCATCGCTGGCGTGTTCGCGGCTGGGCGCTGGGTGCTCAATCCGATCTTCATGCTGTTGGCGCGCTCGGGTGCGCGCGAAGTGATGACGGCCGCGGCGCTACTTGTGGTTTTGGGCGCGGCGTTCTTGATGCAGCTTGGCGGGCTCTCGATGGCGATGGGCGCCTTTCTAGCTGGGGTTTTGCTCTCGGAATCGTCGTTCCGTCATCAATTGGAAGCCGACGTCGAGCCGTTTCGCGGCATCCTGCTCGGCTTGTTTTTCATGAGCGTGGGCATGTCGCTCGACATTCCTGCGGCTTTGGCGAACTGGCAGATCATCGCGCTTGGCGCGCTGGTGTTTATGGCGGTGCAGGGTTTTGGCGTCTTTCTGGTGGCGCGCCTCTTTGGCGCGGATTGGCGCGAGAGCGTGCAGCGCGCCGCCTTGTTCGCGCAAGGTGGAGAGTTCGCGTTCGTCCTTTATGCTGCGGCGCTGGCGGCAGGGATTTTTGATCCGCGCCTCGCTTCCATCCTGACGGCGATAGTCATTGTCTCCATGGCGATGGTTCCGTTGGTGGTGATCGCGCAACGCCGATTGACGCCCGCGCCGACGGAATCGCGCGATGGCGTCGAGGAGGCGGCAGACCTCGAGGGCCGTGTCCTGTTCATCGGCTTTGGCCGGTTTGCGCAAATGGCGAGCCAACCCTTGCTGGCGCGCGGCATAGACGTGTCCTTGATCGAGAACGATGTGGACATGATCCGCGCCGCAGCGAAGTTCGGCTTCAAGGTTTATTACGGCGATGGTTCGAGACTCGACGTGCTGCACGCATCTGGCGCCTCACGCGCGGAGGCGATCCTCGTGTGCATCGACAAGCCGGAAGTGGCCGACAAGATCGTCGACTTAGTGAAGGCCGAATTCCCGCAAGCCAAGCTCTTCGTGCGCGCCTTCGATCGTGGTCACGTGCTGAGGTTGGTCAAGGCTGGCGTCGACTACCAAATCCGCGAAACCATGGAATCGGCGCTCGCGTTCTCAGGCGCAGTGCTGCGCGGGCTGGGCGTGGACGACATTGAGATCGCCGAGACGATCGAAGAAGTCCGCGATCGCGACGCGCAACGGCTCGAAGCCCAGATTGCGGGGGGGCTTGAAGCGGGGCGCTCGCTGTTGCGCGGCAATATGACGACCCCGCAACCGGCGCCGCTGATCGTGCCCAGCCGCGAGGCCAAGGCGCTCAACGAGGAAGCCGCAGAGGTGATCGAGGGAGGCGCGCGCTGATTGCCGCCAGAGAAGTGATGCGGCGCGCCTGTTCGGGGGCTATAAGTGCGCTTGCCTCGCGAAGGAGAAGCCATGAGCCCCGATTTCAGAATGATCGAAACCAATGGCATCCGCGTGCGCGCGGCGGTTCAAGGCGAGGGGCCGCTGGTTGTCTTGGTGCATGGCTTTCCCGAGAGCTGGTATTCGTGGCGCCACCAGATGGCGCCCTTGGCTGCCGCTGGGTTCACCGCCTGCGCCATCGATGTCCGCGGCTATGGCGGCTCCGACAAGCCGCACGCGGTCGATGCCTATTCGATGGCGAACATGACCGCGGATGTGGCCGGCGTGATCGATGCGCTCTCACCGGGAAAACCGGCTGTTGTGATCGGGCACGATTGGGGCGCGCCAATCGTATGGCACACAGCCGTGTTGCACCCGAACAAAGTGCGCGGCGTGGCGGGGCTATCGGTGCCGTATTATGCGCTGCCGCCGATGCCGCTCAGCCAAATTTTCAAGGCCATGTATACCGACCAAGGCAAATTCTTCTACATGGCCTATTTTCAGAACGAGGGTGTCGCCGAGGCCGAGTTCGAGGTCGACGTGCGCGGCACGCTGCGACGCATGTATTACGCCGCTTCGGCCCAAGCTGACGGGCGTTGGGGGGATAACAACAAACCCGCCGATGAGCCGATGCTGAAGGGGTTGCCCGATCCCGATCCCTTTCCATCATGGCTCTCGCCCGCCGACATCGACTATTTCGTCGGCGAGTTCGAGCGCTCAGGCTTTCGCGGGCCGATCAATCGTTACCGCAATTTCGAGCGCGACTGGGCGATGATGAACGCGGTCGAAGATCGCAAGATCCATCAGCCGTCGCTGTTCATCGCCGGCGCGCAGGACATGGTGTTGAAGATGTTCGGCGACGGCAATCCCGATACCCTGATCGCGACAATGCGCGAGCAGCTCACGGACTTTCGCGGCGCCCACATCAACCCCGGCGCTGGCCATTGGGTGCAGCAGGAAGCGCCCGACGCCACGACGGGTCAGATCATCGATTGGCTGGCGACGCTGTAGAGCCTTGCTCGTCGCCTAGAATTGCGGCTTCTCGATCTCGGCTTTCAGATCGCGCTTCACGATCTTGCCGTTGGCGTTGCGCGGCAATGTCGTTGGCCAGAAGATCACTTCGACCGGCACTTTGAACGCGGCGATCTTCTGCGCCACGTGGTGACGTAGCTGATCGCTGGTCGCGTTCATGCCCGGCTTCAGGTGCACGACGGCGAGCGGTTCTTCGCCCAGGCTCTGATGCGGCTTGCCGATGACAGCCGCGTCCATCACCGCAGGATGATCGTAGAGCGCATTCTCGACCTCGACACAGTAGATGTTTTCGCCGCCCCGGATCAGCATGTCCTTGGCGCGGTCGACGATATAGAGGAAGCCTTCCTCGTCCATCTTCGCCAGATCGCCGGTTTTCACCCAACCATCGACGAAGGTTTCCGCCGTGGCTTCCGGCTTGTTCCAATAGCCGCGCACGACGACAGGCCCCTTGTACCAGAGCTCGCCCACTTCGCCGCGCGGCATCTCGGCGCCGTCCGGCCCGACGATCTTGGCTTCGCCGGTCGCGGCGGGCACGCCGCACGAACTCGGCTTGCGCTCGTAGTCTTCGGCATTGTTCGACACCGCCGTGGCGGACGTTTCCGTCATGCCCCAGCCCTGGCCTGGCACGGCGAGAGGAAAGCGTTGCTTAATGCGCTTGACCAGTTCTGGCGCGGCTGGCGCGCCACCATAGGAAATCCCTTCAAGACAAGAGAGGTCGTATTCATCGACCTTGGGATGTTCGAGGATCTGCCAGGCAATTGTCGGCACGCCGCCGACATGGGTGATGCGCTCTTTCACGATAAGGGGGAGCGCGAGATCGGTGTCCCATTTGCGCTGCATCACAAGCTTGTTGCCACCCATCATAAACGGAATCATGACGGCAAAGCAGCCGGTGGCGTGGAAGAACGGCACCGACATCAGCGAGGCTTTCTGCGGCGCGGTCGGGTCGGGCGCCGGCGGCATCTCGCCCCGACGCAAGAACGCGCGCGCCTGCGCCGATGCTGAGTTCAGCATGTTGGAAATGATATTGCGGTGGGTGATCACCGCGCCTTTCGGTTTGCCCGTCGTGCCCGACGTGTAGAAGATCGTCACATCGTCGTCAGGCAGGCGCGGCGGGTAGGCGCCCTCGGCGGGCGCCGGCAGATCCTTCCATGCGTTGGTGGCGCCGATCACGCTTTCCAGGCGCCGCACCATCGGGTCGGCGATATCCTCGCGCAGCCGTGAGACGTAAACTCTGCGCACATCAGGGCAATTCGGCAGGTGATCGCGCAAGCGCTCATAGCGCTCACTATCAACCACCACGACCGACGATCCGCTGTCTTGCAGGCCGTATTCGAGTTCGGCGCCGGTCCACCAGGCATTGAGCGGCGTCACGATCGCGCCTGCTAACACGCCACCCCAGAACGCGACCGGCCATTCCGGCAGATTGCGCATGACAATGGCCAGGCGGTCGCCGGGCTTAACGCCATCGGCGATCAACTCGGCCGCGAACGTTTTCGCGGCGGTCTGGAAGGCGGCAATCGTAGCGCGCTCGTCTTCGAACACGAGAAACTCGCGCGGCCCAAACATCCCGGCGAGCGCAAACACTTCGCGCAGAGTCGGGGGGGCGTTTTTCCAGACCTTGAAGGTGACGCCGCGAATGGTCTCTTCGCCGACCTCGAACATCGTCCCGGGCTGTGTCAGCAGCTTGTGCGCATGCTCGATCGGCATGGCGGGAAAGGCGGGCTTGGCGCCAGCGTCGGTCATGTGTCGTCTACCTCCCGTAACGGCGCCCAAAAAGCGACGCCGCCGTCATCTTTGTGTTTTGAGGTGTTCTATCTGGCGATCAGCGCGCCTTCTAGTGAGGAGGCTCAATTTCAATGATTGGCGACGCTCCGCCTGAACTTTGCCGGAAATTAATGCTGACTTGCCGGCAGCGCGAGCCTCGGGCAATGCTGGATTGTCCGGGTGGGACGGGAGACGCGCACGATGGCTGCCTTCGACTGGAAATCGCTCGCCGAACGTATCGATCCCCGCAAATTGGATTGGTCCTGGATTGCGCCCGCGCGCGAATATCTCATCGCCAATCGCAACACGGTACTTGCAACCTCCGTGGCGCTTCTGATTGGGCTTTGGGGCGGCGCGGTGTTGGGGCGTGTTGGTACCGGCGCCTCGGTGGTCGAAGCCATGCAGATCGGCGCCGTGTTCCCAGGTGAACGCGCGCGCAACGCTGATGCGCCGCGCGCGGGCATTGCCCAAGTTGAGGGCATGGCCTTCGTACGCCTGCGCGCCGAGATGGACCAAGCCGAGCCGCGCGCGTGTTTAGAATTCAGCCAAGCGCTTTCGACCGACGCTTCGGTGAATTTTAGCGATTACCTGGTCATTGAGCCGGCGATCCCGGTGCAGACGGACGTGTCGGGCAATTTGTTGTGCCTGGGCGGCTTGCCGTTCGAGCCAGAGCGCCAAATCACGGTCCGCCAAGGTTTGCCCGCGCAATCGGGCGAACGCACCGAGGCCGATGAAACCTTCACGCTTACTTTCGGCGATCGCCCCACCTATGTCGGCTTCGCCGGCAACGGCACCATTCTGCCGCGCGCCGAAGCCGATGGCATTGCGATCGAGACGGTCAATGTTTCGCGCATCAAGGTCGAAGTGCTGCGCGTGCCCGACCGCATTCTGTCTCAGCACACGATATCTCAAGGCGAGATCAATGAAGAGGGCGGCTGGAATTATTGGGGCTTCGACGGCGCCGCCGAGGGCGTTGGCGTGCCCGTTTATGAAGGCGAAATCGACGTTGACGCCAGCCGCCGCAACAGCGCGGTGACGACCGTGTTCGCGCTTGGCGCGGCGCTGCGCGAGATGCGTCCAGGCGCCTATGTCGTCAAGATACGTGATTCAAGCCCGAGCGCTGGTCAGCGCGGCAGCGGTGAAAACGAGAGCCCTGCGTCCGCCTATCGTTGGATCATGTATACGGATCTAGCGCTCCAGACGTTCAGTGGCGCCACCGGTGTTGATGTCGTGGTGCGCTCGCTGCGCACGGCGCGACCAATGGCGAACGTGACGCTCACCTTGATCGCGCAGAACAACGAAGAACTCGCGCGCACCCGCACCGATACGGAAGGCCGCGTGCGCTTCGCTGAAGCCTTGGTCAATGGCGAGGGGCCCGCGCGTGCCCGATACGTGATGGCCTATGGCGCCGGCGGCGACTTCGCCGCGCTCGACTTGCAGGGCGCGAGCCTTGATCTCTCCGATCGAGGCGTGGATGGACGCCGCGCGCCCGGCGACATCGACGCCTATCTCTACACGGAGCGCGGCATCTATCGCCCTGGCGAGCGCGTGCGTTTGATTGGCTTGATTCGCGATCAAGTCGGCCGCGCAATCGCCGATCGGCAGGCGACGCTCGTCGTCTATCGCCCAAACGGCACCGAAGCGCGCCGCATGCGCTTGACCGAGGCTGTCGATGGCGGAGCTATCGCCAAGAATATTGAGCTCGATCGCAGCGCCCCGCGCGGACAGTGGCGCGCAGAGCTTTTGGTCGATGGTCAGGACGCAATCGCGGGCGAAGTGAGCTGGTCGGTCGAGGATTTCGTGCCGCAGCGTCTGCGCGTCACCTTCAATCCTTCGGAAGAGCAGCTCGATGAGCGCAATGTGATCTTGCGTCGTGGGCAGAGCCAAGCCGTGGGCGTGCAGGCGGACTTCCTCTATGGCGCGCCGGGATCGGGCCTCGCGGTGGAGGCGGAAGCGCGTCTCGTCGTCGATCCCAATCCATTCCCCGAGCAAGAAGGCTTTGCGTTCGGCCGCGCCGACGAAAGCTTCAACGAGCGGTTCTTCCAACTGCCGGGAACCGTCACGGATGGGCAAGGCGCGGCGCAGCTCTCGCTGCAATTGCCGGAAGAGCCGGATACGACGCTGCCGCTGCGCGCGCGCATGGTGGTCTCGGTCGCCGATCCGGGCGGGCGCATGGTGCGTGAAGGCTTCACGCTGCCGGTGCGTCTGCGCGATCTCTATATCGGCCTGAAGCCGCAATTCGAAAATCGCCGCGCCGGGGCGGGAGAGCGCGTCGCCTATGATGTGATCGCGCTCAATGCGGCCGCCAATCGCGTCGGCGTGCGCGGCGTGCAATGGCAGCTGGTGCGCGAGGACTGGAACTACGATTGGTATCTGGACAACGGGAATTGGCGCTGGCGGCGTACCGGGCGCGACATTCCCGTCGATGGCGCAACCGTCGACATTCCCGCCGGCGAACCGCTGCGCATCGCCAAGGATGGCCTGCGCTCGGGCTCCTACCGTTTGATCGTGCGGGAGACTCGCACGGGTGCGGAAGCCTCGCAGCGCTTCGGCGTCGGTTGGGGCGGCCCGGCTGACGACGACGCGACGCCGGATATGGTCAGTGTTGTCGCGCCCGGCGATTCTGTGCGGCCTGGCGCGCGCGCGCGCGTGCAAATTCGCCCGCCGTACGCTGGCGAAGCGCAAATCGTGGTTGCGACTGATCGCGTGATCGAAACCCGCACCGTGCGCGTCAGCGCTGAGGGCACGACAATCGACCTTCCTGTCTCTGCGGAGTGGGGCTCTGGCGCTTATGTGCTGGTCACTGTCATCACGCCGCGCGATCCGGTGAATTTGCCGGTGCCGCGCCGCGCCATCGGCGTGGCGTACGTGCCGGTCGATATGGGCGGGCGGACATTGGAAGTGATCGCCGGCGCCGGCCTCGAGAACGTGCGCCCACGCACGCGCATCGAAGTGCCGGTGCAGGTGCGCAACGTCCAAAGCGGAGAGCGCGTGCGCGTCGCCATCGCCATGGTGGATGAGGGCATCCTCAACATCACCAAATATACGAGTCCCAACCCGGTCGATTATTTCTTCGGCCGACGCGCGCTCGGCGTCGATGTGCGCGACGATTATGGCCGCTTGCTCAATCCAAACCTTGGCGCGCCGGCAACGCCGCGCCAAGGTGGCGATAGTTTGGGGGGCGAAGGGCTAACGGTCGTGCCGACGCGCACGGTCGCGCTTGTCTCCGATATCGTCGAAGTGCGCGGCGGTCGCGCAATGATCCCCATGGATGTGCCGGACTTCAACGGCACGCTGCGGCTCATGGCGGTGGCGTGGAGCCAAACCGCACTGGGTCAAGACGCCGAACAGATTGTCGTGCGCGATCCGGTGGTGGCGGAATTGATCCTGCCGCGCTTCCTGGCGCCGGGCGACGCCGCGCAAGGTGCGCTCAACATCGATAATGTCGAAGGTCCGAATGGCGCCTATACCGTTACGATCGCGGGTTCCGACACCGCACGCATCCAAACGCAGCCGCGTCGCTTCCAGCTCACGCGCGGCCAGCGGCAAACAGCGCTGATCCCAATTAGCGGCGGGCCTTTGGGCGTTGGGCGCATCACGTTGCGGCTTGAAGGCCCGAGCGGCTTCACGTCTGTCGAGCGCACGTACGACATCCAATCGCGCGCGCCCTGGATGCCGATCACAATCACAAGCACCGAGCCGCAGGCCGCAGGCGCCTCGTGGCGAGCGCCCGCGGATACTCTGGCGGGGTTCCAGCCCTCGGGCTCGCAAGCTTTGATTTCATTCTCGAACCTCGCGGGCATCGATCCCGCGCCGCTTCTCGACGAATTGTATCGCTATCCCTACGGTTGCTCTGAACAGCTGACATCGGTGGCGATGCCGCTGCTTTATTACAATACGCTTGCGTCCGAGGCAGATCGCGCGCGCGATCCCCGTATCACACGGCGCGTGCAAGAGGCGGCAACGCAATTGCTCGATCGCCAAGGTCCCGACGGAGCGTTCGGACTGTGGAGCGCTGGCGACGGCTACGCCTCGCCTTGGCTGGGCGCCTACGTGACCGACTTCCTGTCGCGCGCGCGTGCTCAGGGCTTCGCGGTGCCCCGTCAGCCCTTGCAACAAGCCTATGCGGCGCTGCGCCGCGTCGCGCGGCTCAATGATTTCGGCTCGGTCGGCTACCAGTTCGAGGTCTATCGGTGGCCAGGGTCGAACGACACCAACGAGCTGATGCGCTCGCGCGCGGCGGCCTATGCGCTTTATGTACTGGCGCGCAATGGCGAGGCCGATATTGGCCAGCTGCGCTATTATCACGACAACCGCTTGCGCGATGAGCCTTCGCCATTGGCGCGCGCGCATATCGCAGCCGCGCTCGCCCATATGGGCGACCGCGCGCGGTCGAGGAACGCGTTCCAGCAAGCCGAACGGGCTCTGGGCTATCGCAATGTCGGCGATTGGTACCAGACTCCACTGCGCGATCTCGCGGGCGTGTTGGCGTTAGCGGCCGAAGCGGGCGAGACCGACCTGGTCAACCGACTGCGCGTCCGGCTTGAGCGCGACGCGCCGGAGGCGGGGCTGCTTATGACGCAGGAGCAAGTGCAGCTTCTGCTGGCGGCGAATGCGTTGTTGGAACGCGCAGGCCCGATCAATGTCACTTTGAACGGCCAAGCCATGGCCGAGCGGCGCGTCATGGCGAATGCGCAGCGCTTGGCTGCTGGGCTTGTGTTCCGCAACGCAGCGCGCGGGCCGGCGTGGCGCACCATTGCGGCGTCAGGCGTACCAATCGAGGCGCCGCCTTCCATGCAGGCGGGCTACACGATCGATAAGCGCGTGTTCCGTCTCGACGGTACAATGGCTGACCTCGACGCCGTGCGCCAAGGCGATCGTTTGATCGTGGTGGTCTCCGGCCAGCCCGAGGGCGCGCGCAATCATCCCACGGTCGTTGTCGATCTCTTGCCGGCCGGACTTGAGATCGAGTCGCTGCTGACGCCGATGGATGGGTCGGGCACGAACTGGGATGGCGGGTCGCGTCGTGGGCCATTCGCTTGGGTCGGCGAGATCACGTACAATCAGGTCCAAGAAAGCCGTGACGACCGGTTCGTGGCGTCCGCTGATCTGCGCGGGCCGTTCCGCTACGCTTACATGGTGCGTGCGGTGACGCCGGGTCGTTTCACTCTGCCCGCCGCGCAAGCAGAGGACATGTATCGCCCTGGCGTGATGGCGCGCACCACCACCAGCGCCATTACAATTGCGCCACGAGGACAATGACGAGACGCAAGGAGCCCGCTGCTCCCCTCTCGGTAAGGGAGAGGGGGGAATGAAACGGGGCCCCCGCGCGCCGTTGCCCTTAACCCCAAAGGGTAAACGTGTCGCGACAATGGTGCTCGCGCTCATGCTCACGCTGTTCGCGCTCGATCAGACTTTTCCGCCGCCGCTGGCGCGGGTGCGCGAGGTTTCGCCTGTCGTTGTCGATCGCAACGGCGAATGGGTGATGGCGTTCACCACGCCACAGGGCGCTTGGCGCCTCGAAGCGCGACTCGATGAAATCGATCCTGAATTTCAACGTCGTTTGATCGCCATTGAGGATTCCCGCTTTTGGTTTCACCCGGGCGTCGATCCGATTGCGCTGGCGCGCGCCAGTGTTTCGTACGCGCGTCAGGGCCGCATCACCCAAGGCGGCTCAACCATTACCATGCAGTTGGCGCGATTGTTGGAACCGCGCCCGCGCACAATTCCATCTAAGCTCATCGAGATTATCCGCGCGCTGCAAATCGAGCGCCGGTTGTCGAAGCGCGAAATTCTCGCGGCTTATCTCACCCTGGCGCCGTATGGCGGCAACCTCGAAGGTGTGCGCGCCGCTAGCCGCGCTTACTTTCAGCGCGACCCACAATGGCTCGACGATGCCGAGATGGCGCTTCTGATCGCGCTGCCGCAAGCGCCGGAGGCGCGTCGGCCCGACCGTCACCCGCAAGCCGCGCGCACAGCGCGTGACCGCATGCTCTCCATGTTCGTCTCAGCCGGTTTGATCACTGACCGCCGCGCGGCTGAAGGCCGCCAGATAGCCATCCCGACGCGCGCGCCGTTCCCGTATTCGGCGCCGCATGGGGCGCAAGCTTTGGTGAACGCGCACCCGGGCGACGGCGTGGTCCAATCCGCGCTCGATGCGCGCTTGCAACGCGATCTCGAAGCGCTGGCGCGCCGTCATGCGCAGGGGCTCGAACGCGACGCGCAGATCGCGATGCTGGCGGTCGAGATCGAGGGGCGCGGAGTACGCGCGCGCATCGGCGGCGCCGGGCGCGAGCGCGCTGGCGGCTATATCGACATGACGCGCGCTGTGCGCTCGCCAGGTTCGGCGCTGAAGCCGTTTCTCTACGCTATCGCCTTCGACGAAGGCATTGCCGCGCCGGAAACTCTGGTGCGTGACGCGCCGCGCAGTTTTGGCGGTTATCTGCCGGAGAATTTCGACCGCCGTTTCCACGGCGATGTTTCTTTAGAGGACGCGTTGCGTCATTCGCTCAATCTGCCGGCGGTGGCGACATTGGAGCGTATTGGCGCGGGCCGCTTCCAGGCTGCGCTGACGCGCGCGGGCGCGCGCGTGCGCATGCCGCGCCGCGCCATCGCCGAGCCTGGACTTGCGCTGGCGCTCGGCGGCGTCGGAATGACGCTCGAGGATTTGGTGCAATTGTACGCGACGTTGGGCGATGACGGCAGCGCGCGGCCGCTGGCCGACGACACCGCGCCGTTGCTTGCCTTGCCGCGCCGCTTTGTACGCGGCGAAACGGCCGAACGCGTGCTTGAGATTCTTGCAACCTCGCCGCATCCTGCGGGCCGCGTGCCTGCGCATGTGGCGCGCAACGCCCCGCGCATCGCTTTTAAGACCGGCACCTCGTACGGCTTTCGCGATGCATGGGCATTTGGCGTCTCGAACGGTTATGCAATCGGCGTTTGGGTAGGCCGGCCCGACGGCGCGCCGCGCCCGGGCGCGACTGGTCGCGCGGCTGCGTTGCCAATTCTGTTCGAGGCGTTCGATCTGATCGGCGCGCCGAGCGAACTCGCGCCAGCGCCGGAAGAGGAGCGCAACCGGCCGGCGCCCTCCCTGGTGCGGTTCGAGCAAGACGCGCGCGAAGGACTGGCGATCCTGTTCCCACCCGCGAACACAGAGGTTTTGGTGCTGGACTATGGCGCCGAGGCGCGCGGGCTCTCGTTGTCCGCGCGCGGCGGGCGCGCGCCGCTAACTTGGTATGCCGAAGGCGCGCGGGTCGATGTTGAACCGACTAGCGGTCGCGCGATCTGGCGTCCCGCTGCTCCAGGTTTCTATGATGTCACGGTTGTGGACGCAGACGGGCAAAGCGAGAGCGTACGCGTGCGGGTGCGCGGCGGTTAAGGCGTCGCGCGCGGCGCGCAGCGGATCAAGCGGCTGTCCTCGACGGCGGCGGTGCGGTGCACCGCTATCTTCTGATACTCAGGGTCGCCGATCATCGAGAGCATTGCGCCGACACTCGGATATTCGATGATAAAGGCCATGTCCCAGCGTTCGTCGCTGGGGCCGATTACGACCAGATTGGGTGCGCCCGCCCACACAACGCGCGCGCCAAGCTTGGCCAGGAACTGGAGCGTGGCGGCGCTGTAGCGTTGATAGGCTTGCTCCCCGGTCAAACTCTCGCGCGCGCAGGCATGATCGGCGGGATAGTCGGCTTTCGCGCGGAAGCGGATCAGATTGATCATGTTGATCGGCGAGGGGTCGCTTGCGCTTGCCATCATACCCGCGATCTGGTCGCCGTTTGGATTGACCGAGCCCATTTATTCCCTCCGCTTTGCGCGCAGCTTAGATCAAGCGCGCAAACAAGAAAGACGCGAACCTTACGGAAGGTCCGCGTCTTCTGGTTGCGACCATCGCGGGCGGGTGGGGATCAGGCGACGATCTGGGCGGCTTGCATGAGGATCGCGGCGGCGACTGGCGCAACCAGGACGATGGCGGCGAAGAGGTTGGCGGCTTTGGTCATTTTCAACTCCTGTTTCGGTGCGTTTCGAGGTTCTTGATCTTGAGATGCAGCGGCGTGCGCGATCGGATGCATTGGGCGTCTCAATTCGGCGGTAAATTCGGGCGTGGAATGCTTTCCAAGCGCCGCCAGACCTGGGACTGGCAGAACGGGCCGGCGCAACCGCGCAGACGCAAAGCATCGCGACCCTCAATCCTAATCTCGCCGCGATACGTGCGGCCATCTTCGGGATTGAGGAGTTCGCCGTCACGAAACGCCCCGTCGCGCCAGGCGGCGTTGCGCAGCATCATCGAGCCGGTGGCATTGGGCCGCATGCTGCCTTCGTCCCACGCCCAGAGGAGACGCCCGCACAACGTATTGGAGCTGTTCGCGCAAGGGCCAAGGCGCACCACGGCGCCGAGGCCCGGCGTCGCCCAATCGCCGGCGATCGCGGCGGGGGTCTCGGCGCGCGCGGCTTGAGGCGGCAGCAGGAGGGCCAAAGTTGTGATCGCGACACTGGCCGCCGGCGCGAGCTTGGCGCGTTGGCGCGTCAATAGGGGTTTGCGCACGGCGGCGGCAAAACGAGCGTGGTACTCAGGATGCTCGGTGCCCATCAGCCGATCCCACCACGTGAAATAGAGGCCGTAATTCCAACCCGCTTGGGCGTGGTGGAGGTCGTGGTGCGTGGTGGTCGTGAGAAAGTCGAACATCGGCCGGCCATCGCCGCGCGCCGGCATCAATTCATAGCCCGAATGTCCTAAAGTGTTGCGCACGATCTGGTGCAGCATGAAGAGGCCCACGACCGGCCATTGCGTCGGCACAGAGATCATCCACAGCGGCACGAACACACCCATGATCGCGGCTTCGCCGAGATCGAAACTGTAGGCGGTGAAGGGCGACGGATTATGGCTCTTGTGGTGGCGGCGGTGGAAGCGGCGGAATAGGCGCGGGTCGTGCATCAGCCGGTGCGACCAATAGAAGAAGGCGTCATGGGCCACGATCATCAGACCAAGGCTGAACCAGAACCACACCGGCCCCCAGCCGGCGGCGATCTGCGGCCCTGGCAAGAGGCCGAACCGCTCAAGCAGGAAGGTGAGAAGCCCGATGGTGGAGAAAATCGCCACCGACCGCAGCGAGACCAGAAACTCGACCGCCATTTGTTTCGTGGGCGGGTTTGTTTCGCGGATCTTGCGGCCGCGGAGCAGGCCAGCCAGCGCCACCCATAAGGTGAGCCAGACGCCGATGGCGAAGAGGGCGTAGCGGGTGACGTCGGTTTCGGCGTTGTCCAGCCATTGGCCGGCGATGTCGGATAGTAGCGTGAAATCCATTGCGGCTCTCCAGTGCGTTGGGTTCGCGAGGAGAGCGATGGGCGATATGGCTGAGGAAGGCTCGCCGAGGCCTAAAAACCTTGGTCGGTTTCGGATTCAGCCAGGGTTTTTGGGATTCGGCGAGGTTGGAGCGCGCCGAAACTCCGTCGGCGTCACCCCCGTCGCTTCCTTGAAGGCGCGGTTGAAGGGGCCGAGCGAGCCGAAGCCCAATTCGAAAGCGATGGCCGCGACGGTCGTTCGCGCTTGCTCGGGGTCGCTCAGCATGGCTTTCGCCGCCTCGATGCGACGCGCGTTCACGAATGCGGCAAAGTTGCGAAAGCCGAGATGGTCGTTGATCAGCGGCCGCAACCGATGCTCCGGCACGCCGACCTCGGCGGCGAGATCGCCGACGGTCAAGCCCTCCCGCCGCCAGGCGCCTGAGTCCATCGCCGCGTTGAGCTTATCAAGCAGGGCGCGCGTGCCGCTATCGACAGCAGGGGCGGCAGGCGTAGCGGGCGCTGCCGCGCCAAACAATTCGGCGCGCGTCTGAAGGAAAACGAAGGCGCCGGCGACGCAATAGAGCGCGAGCGTCCACGCGCCCAAGGGGCGGAACCAGTCTTTGAAATAGCCCAGGCTTTCGGCGATCTCGAATGCCGAGAGCGACAGAACGTAAAGCGTCACTAGGGCGAGGAATGGCCCACGCAGGCGACGACGGCTTTCCACCAAATCGCCGCGCCAGCTGCGCGCCACCAGGTACAGCGCATGGATGGCGAACCCCGCTTCGATCAGATTGTGAACGATCCATACATGGGAGGCCTGCGGGCGCTGCGCGACAACGCCGACGAACCCCACGATGGTCAGTAAAATCCAAGGACCGAAGTTCGGCCAAGACAGCGGCCTGTCCTCGAACAGGGTCACAATAAACAGCCAAAACAATCCAGCGCCGCCCAGCGACAGGAAATGCACAGGGTAGGCGAGCGGCCCGATCGCCGGGGCGATCAGCGGCGACGTGTTGAGCGCATAGGCGATGACGCCCACACAAAACAGGATGCCCACGAAGCGGACGTGGGCGCGGGCGGTCTCTCGGGCGAAACCCGCCGCCATCGCCGCCAGCGCGCCGATGGCTATGCCGCGCGCCAGCATCTCAAGCACCAACATATTCATAGGCGGAGCTTGTAAGCGTTCCGGCGCTGTTGCGCCAAGCGCGCAAAAAATGGCGCGAGACCCTAAGGGTCCCGCGCCATCGCTGCGCAACGATGGGAGGGTTAGGCTAGGATTTGGGCAGCTTGGAAAATGGCGGCGTACGCGGCAGGGGCGACCACGACAATCGCGGCGACGATAGCGAAAAACTTTCTCATGACGGGCTCCTTAAGCATCAGTGTTGATCTCTTGATTATGAGATGCCGGCAGCGACGCGCTTGGATGCTGGGAGCGAAAATTTTTCGTCGGCCCGGTCATGTCTTGACGTTCATGATCGCCTCACAAGGAAAAGGCGCGAACCGTTTAAGGTTCGCGCCTTCCGAATGACCGTCGCAGGCGGGTGTGGGGGATCAGGCGACGATCAGAGCGGCTTGAAACACAAGGGCGATCGCAAGCGGCGCCACGAACACCAGTGCAGCGGCGATGTTGAGTAGTTTGGACATGATCTTGCTCCTTTCGTGGTGCTGCTGCGGTGCTTGTCGATACACGTATGATGCAGCTGACATTGTGTTTGGATGCAGGCGCCGCCACGAGGTTGGTCGCGCGCGGGCGACGCCTCGTCGCATTACCGGCGGCGCGGAGACTCCGGCGGCGCTGGCGGCGCCGGCGGTTGCGGCGGGCGTGGAACTTCGATGCGGCCGTCGCGGTTCGCGTCCTGTGCGTCGAAGAACCGCAAATGCTGCGCGACGAACTCATCGCGCGAGAGTGCGCCGTCTCCATCCAGATCGGCCTCGCCGCCGCCATGCATCATCATGATCATCGGCGCAAGCGGAGGCATTGGCGGCATCGGCACGCCATCAACCCACGCGCCGTCAGGACCGCCGGTCACGACAACCACGCGTCGCTCGGTTTCACGCGCGGCGTCGTCGGCGTCTCTGGCGGCCGAGCGCGCGCGCCGTTCGGCATGACGCGCAGCGCGCTCAGCCTCGCGCGCGACTCGCTCTGCTTCCCGTTCGATGCGCTGGATTTCGGCCTCGTCGAGCTGTTCGCCATTTCTGACAATGGTCACGGTCCGCTCGGTTCTGCGTTCCCCGTCGCCTGTTTCGCGACAAATTACGGTCACGCGCCGATCGTCGCCCTCGCCCTCTGAGGTTCGTTCGCAATTGTCTTCGTTGATGCCCATGACGTGAACGCCGTCCGGACCGTGGCCCGCGCGCATGTGCTCGTGGCGCCCGGCGTGGTCTTCGGAGGTCAAGCGGCCATCATCGTTGGCGTCCATCTCGTCAAACATGCGCGCGGCGCCCGCGCTGGCCTCGGCGCGTGTGATCCAGCCGTCATTATCGGCGTCGCCGCCACCATGGTGCAGGCCCGGCCCGACCTGGCGGATCACGACGTTAGGGCCGCTCGAATCGGCGTACGCGGCGACTGTGAGCGAGGCGAGCGCAACGCCCAGCGCGGTTGTCAGTTTCATCATGACCAATCCCTCATTCGAGCCGTTCGGGCTCATTAACGAGGCACCTTTGTGGGCTCTCGACGTTTCGGGCGTACGTCACCGTTGAAACACTGTTGAAACAGAGGACTCGTATTGCTCAGTCTTCGATCACAGGGATCACAGGGGACTCTCTGCATGGCTATGTTTTTGCGCGCTTTGGCTGGATCAGTTCTGGCGCTAGCTACGTTCCTACTGCCCGTGCAGGCTCAACAAATTCGACCCGGAGGCCCTGCTCTGACGCCGCCCGCCATCAGTCAGGGGATGAGCGATGCCAGGATCAGAGCCGAGCTTGACACTTGGCTCTCCGGCCTTAACCGCGACGGCATGTTCAACGGAGCGGTTTTGGTCGCGAGAGACGGGCGTGAGATTTATGCGAGCGCCCGCGGTGTCAGCGATCTCGTATCGAATCGCGCGCTCAACCAAGATACGCATTTCCCTCTCGCCTCGATCGGCAAGGCATTCACGCATGTCGCGATTGCGCAACTGATCCAAGCGGGGCGGCTGACGCTCGACACGACTGTCGGGGAGATCATCCCTGACTATCCGCAGGAAGCCACGCGCGCCGCGACCATCGACCAATTGCTGAAGCACCGCGGCGGCGTCGCAGATTTTGTCGGGCCTGGTTTCGGCGCGGTGTCTATGGAGGACCTTACATCTAACGCCGCCTATTTTCGTTTCGTCTCATCGCGGGCGCCAATGTTCGCACCGGGCGCGCGTGAAACCTATTGCAACGGGTGTTACATCGTGCTCGGCGAAATCATCGCCCGCGTGACCGGACAGAGTTACGAGGCCTACGTCGCTGACCACGTCTTTGCGCCAGCTGGTATGGCGAGTTCGGGCTTTTTCCGTCGCGACCAATTGCCGGCCAACACCGCGTCCTTCACAGGTACCCCGCGCGGGCCGGACGGACCGCTCATGGATGTTTCGGAGTTTCACGGTTATGCGGGCAGTGCGGCGGGCAACGCGTATTCGACCCTTCGCGATCTGCTTGCGTTCGATAATGCGCTGCGCGAACACCGTTTGCTCAACTCCGAACTCACCGCGCAGGTCGTACGCGGCACGCCTGAGCCCGGCCGCGCCACGGCGCGCTCGGGTTTCCTTGGCGGTGCGCCAGGTGTTAACGCCGTGCTCTTTGGCAACGGCGACTGGACGCTGATTGTGCTCACCAATCGCGAGCCGCCGACTGCGGAGTCGATGCTCTCGGCGTTGTTTCCTCTGTTGGCGGGGCCAAGGCCGCAATAACATGGCGGTTATGTCCGAACCCGCGCCGCGCCCCCGCGTCCTGATTGTGGACGACGATAGCGACATTCGCTCTGGCTTGGCCGAGGTTTTTGAGCGCGCAGGCTTCGAGGCTGCGACCGCCGGAAGTGTCGCGGCCATGGAGCGTGCGCTGACCGCGAAGGGCGCGGATGTTATAGTGCTCGACCTGATGATGCCCGGTGAGGATGGGCTTTCAGCCTGCAAGCGTCTCTCCGGCAAAGGGCGCCCGCCCATCATCATGCTCTCGGCCTTGGGGGACGACGCCGATCGTATCGTGGGTCTCGAGATCGGCGCCGACGATTACCTCGCCAAACCCTGCAATCCGCGTGAGCTTGTGGCGCGCGCGCGGGCTGTTATGCGCCGTTCGCGCGAGACCGAGGCGCCGTATGCGGAGTCCGTGCGGTTCGCGGGCTTTAGCCTCGATGTCGCGCGACGGGAGCTGCACGATCCCGACGGCGTGGTGATTTCCCTGTCGTCCGGCGAGTTTCGTCTGCTGCGCGCCTTTGTCGAGCGGCCGGGGCGTGTGCTCTCGCGTGAGCAATTGCTGGATTTCGCGTTCGACAACGATGGCAACGTGTTCGATCGCGCCGTAGATGTGCAAGTGAGCCGGCTGCGTCGCAAGCTTGAGCGTCCCGGAGTCGAGGTCATTCGAACGGTGCGGGGCGAGGGCTATCTCTTTGCCGTGAAGCCGAGATCTTGATGCAAACAAGCTTGCGTCCTGGCGGCGGCTTGCCGATCGCGGCGTATCTGGGCTTCCTGGTGGCGTTGGCGCTGGCTTCGGCATTCGTGGCCGTGCTCGCGATTGTCATCTGGTTGCCGCCGCGCCCGCCAGACGTGACGCCGGCCGATACGGTCGCGGACGAATTCCGCGCTGGTTACGACTTCATGCTGGCTGAGGGGCGCCCTTTGCCAAGCGACAGTTTGAGTTGGTTCGTGCAGCGGAATGCGCCCGATTCGCGCGTTCTTTCCTCGCATCTGCAACCAACGCAATTCGAGCTCGCCAACAGCCTAGCCTTAGCGCCCGAGCAGGTGCGGGTCGGGGCGTCGAGTATTGTCCGTAACGAAACCTTTGTTTTTCGCGTGCGCGATCTCGAAGAAATTCAGCGCGAGGTCGCGCGTGCGGAGCGCGATGCGCACCGTGCTGAACGCGCCGTTGAGCGCGAATCGCATTGGGAGGAACATCGCGCACGGATCGAGGCGATACGCGAAGCCCAGCAAGAAGCCGCAGAGGCCATGCGCGCCGCGCGCGAGGCCAACGCTGACGGCGGAGGCGTCATCATTCGGACGCCAAGCCCAGCCCAGGTCGAAGTTTACACCGAACGCGGCGGTCCGCTTGAGGTTCGTATTCCCAGGCCTCCTCCTCCCGCGCCGCCGAGTACGACATCGCAACCGCCGTCTGCGGCCGTTGTCCCGACGCCGCCCATGCCGCCGATCTTCGCTCCCCCGCCTCGTGGCGCGGTGCTGATTTCGGACTATGAGGTGAGCGCGCAACTGCCGGACGGGCGTTGGTTGGTCATGCGCCAAGGGCGCAATTGGGCCGAGATCAGTTGGATCGCGCGCGCTGCCGGCATTATTGGCGGCACTTTGCTAACGCTTTCGTTGCTGGCTGTTTGGTTCGCGCGCCGGTTGACGCGTCCCATCCGCAGTTTCTCCGATGCGGTGCAAGCCGTGGGTGTCGACCCGCAAAGCGAACCCGTGCGCGAGGAGGGTCCGCGCGAATTGCGCGGCGCCGCGCGTGCGATCAACACGATGCAAGCGCGTTTGCGCACTTTGATCGCTGATCGCACCAAGACACTCGCTGCGGTGGCGCACGACATGCGCACGCCGCTGATGCGCCTCCGGCTTGTCGCTGAAAACGCGCCGCCTGAGCAACGCGAGCGGATGGCCAAGGAGATTGGCGAAGTCGAATCGCTTGTCGCTTCGTTCATCGCTTTCGCGCGCGACGATCCCGCCGAAGAAGCGCGCGTGCGGCTCGATCTATCAGCTTTGTTGCAAAGCATCGCTGATGACCGCCTCGAAGCGGGGTTCAGCGTGAGTTATGCGGACGCGGAGCGCGTCATCATCACTGGGCAGTCGCTTGGTTTGAAGCGTTTGTTCGCCAATCTCGTCGATAATGCTCTGAAGTTCGGCGCATCCGCGCGCATCACGTTGATGCTCCGTGACCGCACAGCCTTGGTCGACATCGACGATGATGGGCCGGGCATCCCCGCTGATCAGCGAGACGCGGTGTTCGAACCCTTCGTGCGTCTGAACGAAGGCATGAGCGGCGCGGGGCTTGGGCTTGCCGCCGCCCGCGGCATCGCCCGCGCGCATGGCGGCGAGATCGTCATCTTGGACTCCGAGAGGGGGGCCAAGGTGCGCGTCACACTACCAGCCTGAGTGGGCGATTACCGTTGCGTGCGATCAATGCGCCCGCCGAGGTCAACTGGTACGCAGGATTCCGACGCCTCGGCACGTTATCGGTTTTGCACGGGCTCCCCCGCATTGTGCAGGCTGCGGGATGCTGCCGAGGCGTCTCTCGTTACTCGCTGCCTCTGAAACGCCCGTCGCCTTCGTCGGTTACGAGCACAACATTCGGGTTTTCCGGCGCAGGGTTTTCGAACAAGCCGACATCGAGATTGTCTTGCGGTGCTTCCCCACGCAGCGGCGCTGCGAGGCGTGCGGCCAGTTCGCTGCGTTCTGCGGGCGCGAGTGGGGCGGCGATTCCTGGCGCATGCAAAGGCCGCCAATACCTGATCGCCAGCGCGAACTTGCCCTCGCGCTCAACGATCTCGCCGAGCCCAGTGTTCACCAGGTTACCCCAACGCCGCATGAGCTGTTTGTGATCGACATACAGGTTTGGCAGGACGTCTTGCGCGAGTTCTGCGGGCGCGCCCAATAGCGCGCGCGCATCCTCCGGCGTGCGGGCGTGACCGAGCGGTTTTTTGGCGGCGGCTTCTCCGGTGCGCGCGACAGGGGCCGGCGGGGCTGGCCGCCAGTACCGCATCGACACCCGCCACGCCCCGTCGCGGAAGTAGAGTTCGTACAGGCCGGTTCCGTAGAGGTCTGGGACCGCGACCTCGGCAGCCTCAGGCCGGTCAAACGCTTCTGGCAATTCTTCCATGGTAAGGAAAACGGGGCCCTTGGCCAGCGTCACGGCCTCGTCCTCGGTGCGGACGCGCGGCGTTTCGGTCGCGCGGGCTGCCGCCAAATTCGCCGCCAGGGGGAAAGTACTCATCGCTCGCTCAACGTCCGGCCCTTCTCCACCGGCAGCCGCTGACATTGCCTTGTCATAAGCCAAGCCCAAGTTCTACGTCATAGTCATCGGAAGCGAGGGGAACCAAGCATGTCGCAACGCCGCTGGAGTCTAGCCGCCTTGGCGCTGGCGCCGCTTTTGGCTCTGGGCGCCTGCGACCAAATCGGAGACCTCGTCGAGCGTATGCGGGGTGGGGGCGTCGAAGCGCCAGGTCCCGCGCCTCTGGACGATGTGCCGGTCGAGGCGCGCGCGCTGTCCGGCGCAGTGCAGCCGCAGGATCAGGTCGCCGGCCTTCTCGCGGCCGAGCCGGTGCTGGTTGCGCCCGGGCAGATTCTTGTCGGAGCTCGGGTTGAGCAAGAACTGGCCGAGACCGCAAGCGAGATGGGGCTGGCGTCCTCGTTCGTGCGCGCGTTGCGCGCCGACGGTCTCGATGCGATCGAAACGCTGCCGCAAAACATGATCGCCGAGGTGCGCCAGCGCGCCGAGGTGGAGGCCTCCGAAACGGCGCGCTCCGCCGCGCGCGATGTGCTGGGCCGTCTTGGCATTGACGGCGAGATTCAAGTGCGCCCAGGCGGCGTCGTTACCGTGAATGTCGCCGCGATCGCCGCGGAGCCAACCTCGCTCCATTTCGCGCAACAAGGCGGCGACGCCGCGACGCAAGCTGATGAGCCTTTATCGATTGAGTGGAACACGACCGATCGGTGCCCGCGGATCGTCAGTCAGGGACAACTTGAAGCCGATGTCGCCTTGGCGACGCGCTGCGCCATCGCGCGGTTGCAAGCGTCCCGGCAATTTGAGTTCGTGGAGCCGAACTACATTGCCGACCCTGGCTTTGAACTGCCGCCGCGCGAGCGTCCGAGCGCGCCGCCGCCGGTGCGTCCGCCCACAACCAACCCGCCCGCGACAACGCCCCCGGCCTCAACGCCCCCGGCGACAACGCCACGGGCGACAACGCCGCCTGCGCCAGCGCCGCAAGTCGGCGGCGTGCCGAATGATCCGCTCTATGCGCTGCAATGGAATTATCGCCCGCGTGGCGCCGGCGAGGGCCAAACGCCCGGCGGCGCGGGTTTCGCCCAATTCTGGGACGCCGCGCAAATCGGCTCGCGCCAGGTGCGCGTCGCCGTGCTCGATACAGGCCTTGATCTAACGCACCCGGATATCGCGGCGTCCGGCAATGTCGCGCGCGGCGTTGACCTGATCGCCAATATCGAACGCGGCGGCGATGGCGACGGCATCGACGCCAACGCGCAAGACGCAGGCGATCGCTGTGGCGCCGCGACGGAAAACTCTTATCACGGCACCCATGTCGCTGGCACCGTAGGTGCTGCGGCCACGAATGATCGCGTCGGCGTTGCCGGCGGCGCCTGGAGCGTAACCGTGATCCCGGTGCGCGTGCTTGGCCGCTGCGGCGGCGAGCTGGCGGACATCGTGTCCGGCATACGTTGGGCCGCTGGGCTTGCGCCCGCGCTCGGCGCCGGCAACCAGCAGATCGTGAACGCGACGCCTGCCGACATCATCAATATGTCGCTCTCGATTCAGGCGCCCTGCCCGGCCTCGATGCAAGCCGCGATCGACGCTGCCGTGGCGCGCAATGTCGTGGTCGTGGTCGCCGCCGGCAACAAAGCCAACCAGGCCGCGCTCTATGCGCCCGCGAACTGCAACAATGTGATTGTTGTCGGCGCTGGCGACGCGCGCGGCCAGCTTGCGTTCTATTCCAACTTTGGCCCGCAGGTGGATATCCTCGCGCCGGGCGGGGACGTGTTCGCCGATAGCGACAGCGATGGCCGCCCCGACGGCGTGCTCTCCACCAAGGCGACGCAAGCCGGCTGCTACGATCCGGTGAATCGCAATTCCACCGAGCGCTGCTATTACGCCTTCTCCCAAGGCACCAGCATGGCCGCCCCGCACGTCTCAGCGGCGTTGGCGCTGTTGGCGGCGCAAAGCGGATTGCGCGGGCGGCCGCTTGAGGACGCTCTGTTCACACGGGCGCTGGCGCCGCATGGCGCTAATTTCGCGGAGATCGAATGCGCGCGGTCGCGCAACGCCACGCCGCTCGCTGAAGGCTCAGCGACCTGCGCGCGTCCAAGCGGGCGCGGGTCGCTCGATCTTGGCTTGGCGTTGAGCTCGCCTTGACCGCCAGTGAGCCCGCACGCCTTTGGGGCATTGCCGTGAGCGCGGCCATCATGCTGGCTGCGATCTTCGTGGCCGCGCCGTGGCGGGCGCCAGACGCCCTAAGGGTGCCGCAAGGCTTGTTCCAGATGGCGCAAGCGCAGGAGCCGCGCCCCACGCTCACGCCCAGCCCGATCAGTTTCTTGGTGCGCTTTCGCGGCGAGGGGCCGATCGCGCAAGCGCAAGCCGAGGCCGCGCGTGGTCGCGAGGCGCGCGCCGCGCGCATTATCCAAGCGCAATTGGAACGGCAAGCGGCGTTCGACGGCCTGTGCTTTGACCGCTTCACCGTGGGCGCTGCCGAGGTGGTTTTGCGCTCGTGCGCCGATGTTCCCGCCGCCGAGCGCGCCGCGTTTCAGACGCGCTGGCTTGCGCGGCTCAACGCTATGCGCGCGGTCGATTATGCCGACGCCAACACCGCCGCCGCGCCGACGCACGCGCCGGGCTAGGGGAGTTTTTTCATGGATTCCGGCGCGTTCATTGGCGGCTTCGAGGAGCGCATCGTCGCCACGGTCGATGGGCTGTCCTTGTATGCACGCGACTATGCCCCGCTCGCTCCGGCGACGGGGCTGCCCGTCATTTGCCTGCACGGGCTCACCCGCAATTCGCGCGATTTCGAAATCATCGCCCCGCGCATTGCAGCACTTGGCCGGCGCGTGATCGCGCCTGACATGCGTGGGCGCGGCCAATCGGCCAACGATCCCGATCCCGCGCATTATGTACCGGCCGTGTATGCGCAGGACGTGCTCGCCTTGCTCGATGCGTTGCGCGTGCCGCGCGCGGTGTTTCTGGGCACCTCCATGGGCGGTCTGATCACCATGGTGGTGGCCGCGCTCGCGCCCGATCGCATCGCCGCGTCTGTGCTCAATGATATCGGCCCCCGTCTCAGCAAAGAGGGCATTGCGCGGATCGCGAGCTATGTCGGGCGCGTACAGCCCCTGCCGTCATGGGATGCCGCTCATGCTGCCGTGCGCGCCGTGGCCGGCGCGGCGTTTCCCGAGCGGCTTGATGATGATGTGTTTTGGGCCGCGTTCGCGCGCCGTACCTTCCGTGAGCTCGAGACCGGCCAGGTGCAGGCCGATTACGATCCCCATATCGCGCTCGCCTTCGCTGAATCCGCCGATGCGCCGCCGGCCGATCTGACGCCTTTGTTTCAGACGCTTGCGGCCAAGCCGATGCTCTCCGTCCGCGGCGCGCTCTCCGATCTCTTCAGTGTGGAGACGCTTGCCTATATGCGCGCGCTGAAGCCTGATCTGGCGAGCGTCGAAGTGTCCAATATCGGCCATGCGCCGATGCTCGATGAGCCAGAGGCGTGGGACGCGCTGTTAGACTTCCTCGCGTGCGTGGAGTGATGGCAATAGGGGGATAGATTGCGTTCTATCCCACACGCGACAGCGCTCCCGCTCTTGAAAACAAAGGTGCGGGCGAAAATCAATCCGGCCGGGTTCAGCCCTGTTGTACGTTGCATGCACCGCTTCGGCAGGAGGGCGGCTGGTCCGCTGTTCAGCCAAAGCCAGAAGCGGGGTGATTGAGCGTGAGGCGGAATGTCCAAGCGCAAGACTCAAACACCTCCCCCGTTCACGGGGGAGGTGTCAGCCGAACCCGGACTTGATCCGGGGGTAGGCTGACGGAGGGGGCGAAGTTTGCCCCCCATCCCCTCGCTGCGTTCGGGACTTCCCCCGCACGCGGGGGAAGTGTTTTGGGTGAGCGTGGAGGTCGAACCGCCGGAAGCCCGCGGGAGGCGTGCGGAGCACGATAACCGCGGGAGAAGACACGAGGTCGCGCGAGAACAGCGCACGGCCTGCATGCCGCCGGCGACTTGTCCACGGGTGTGAAAGACCGCCCTCAGCCATGCCGGCGCTCAAACGATCACGGGGACGCGAGGATGTCGCGTTCACGTTCCGCGTTCCGAAAGGAACGCTTCACGACGCGGTGTCATCGCGTCCCCGCCCTCCGTTGTCTGGAGGGGAAGAGAACAAGCCGTTCCGGATTTTGGCCCGGGAGTGAAGGCGAGCGGCTGTCTCAAGCAGGGGTATGCGATTTCCGCCGCCGCTGAATTGATCTAGGCTCTGAGCGCGGCGGAGACGCGAGGGGACAATCATGGATTGGGTGCAGATCGTTCAATGGATCGGCGGCGTCTTGCTGGCGCTGCTCTTGGTTTATCTGGTCTGGAAATTCTATCAGACCCGGGTCGATTTCACCTACATGACCCACAACGATCAGGGCTTCAAACGCGCGCTCAAGGGACGCGGCATCATCATCGATCCGGAGGAGTTCGTCGTACGCGGCGATAGCGCGCCGCGCATCGAATTTGTCGCGCTCGATCCCGCCACCGGTCAGCGCAAGCTGACGCCGCTGATGGATAAACGCACGGGCGCGGTGAATCTCCGCCCGCAATATTGCGTGCCGCTGCCGTTCGCTGCGACCACGGCCGACAACCATAAGGTCATGGTCGAAGCGCGCGTTCAGTTTAGCTTGAATCGCGACCGCATGTTCTTCGTCTATCACTTGCAGGATTTTGGCCTCGCGCTCGAAACCCGCATTCAGAGCGCGTTTCGCGCCGAAATCGGCAAACGCCAGGACGAGGAACTGCGCGCGTCGCTGCACGATGTGGAGGAAGCGGCGGTCAAGCGCCTGCGCCAGGGCGAAGCCGATGGCGATGAAGCGCACGAGCCTGGCGTGGCGCTGGGTGCGAACTTTCACACGGTGAGCTTCACCTACACCGCCGCCGATGAGTTCACGGCATCCGGGCCGGCGCCTGTCGTGCTTGGCGCCGGCGGCGCGCCCCTGGCGCCGGCGGAAGCCGCGACAGTGGCTGAGCGCGCGCGCGCGATCGCCCGCTCTTCGGGCCCCATGGCGTTGAAGCCGCAGCAGCTCGATCAGCTCGCTGATGTGTTTCGCAACCGCGATCCCGCTTCGACGGCCGCTATTCTGACATTGATTGACATGCAGACGCGCCAAAACATCGCCGAGGCGCTTGCCGCGTCAGGGCAGCTCATAGTGCTGACGCCGCAGGAATTGGGGCTCGCGGGCGGGGCCGCGGTCCAGAGTGCTCTCTTGGCCAATAGCCGCGCTGGCGCGCCCCCGGCCGGCGGCTCGGGCGGCTGAGGCGGCAGGCCGCTGAAGCCACCGCTTGCGAAGCCCAGGGCGCTTGCGCCATGAGGACGGGGAGGCGCCCGCCGAGACCGGCGGGTAGGGGACGTTGAGAAGCGTATGAGATTGATCCTTACCGTCGCGGCGTTTGCCGGCATGCTCGCCTTGTGCGTCTTCGGCTGGAATTATGGCGGCGCTGGTGGGCTAATCGGGGCGGGCGTTGGCTTTCTGCTCCGCATCGGCGGACGCGGACTCGATTGGGGTGAGCGGCTTGGGAATGGTTATGTCGGCGCGCTCATGGGCATGCCGGTGGGCCTCTTGATCGGCGGTGCCTACGCGATCGGCGTGCCCTATCTCTTGCAGGTCATCAATCAGCCCAGTTGAGCGCGCAAAGTGGTCGCAATGCCGCGTTAGTCGCTCCGCATAGGGGAGTGAATGATGCGTATGCTCTTGGCCGTTTTCGGCGCGTTGGCTTTGGTTTCGATCCCGATCGCGCTGGCGCAAGACAAGGTCAATCCGGGCACATCCGCGCAGATTGACTATCAAGGCTTTCGAGGGCTGACCTCCCGGGTGGAGGCCTATCGCGCCGAGCGGCTGGTGACGCTTGCGGACTTCCAGCGCATGGCGCGCGAACCGAACACCATTGTGCTCGACGCGCGCTCCGCTGACGCCTATCGCGCCGGCCACATCGCGGGCGCGATCAATCTGCCGTTCACTGACTTCACGGATCAGAGTTTGCGCGCGGCCTTACGCGATCCGAATGTGCGCATTCTCATTTATTGCAACAACAATTTCTCCAATAACGCCGCGCCTGTGATCCTAAAGAGCGCGCCCTTAGCGCTCAACATCCAGACCTTCATCAACCTCTATGGCTACGGCTATCGCAACGTCTACGAGCTGAGCGACGTGATCGATTTTAATGATCCGACGGTGCAGTGGGTGCGGAGCTAATCGCGCACAAAGAAGTTGACGGTGGCCAGCGTGCGCCCCCACCTTCTGGCCTCGATGGGTGGCAAACATGAGAAGGCGCGTCTTTATTCTGATCTCGGCGGCGGCTCTGGCTGCGGCGTGTTCGCGTCAGCAACAGCCCGAAGGCAAGGAAGCGCCGAGCCAAGATTTCCCCGATCCGGTCGAGATCGTGCGCCCGCTCTACGATCGCTACATGAGCGATAATGCGACGTTCCCGAGCTTGTTGGAGCAAGCGCCCTGGTCGCAGACCATGCGCGCGGCGCTGGAGGCGATGATGGCGCGCTCGATCGCGGAACAAGCGCCAATTCTTGATTTCGATCCCTTCGTCAACGCGCAGGATTATCAGATCTCGACCGTCACCGTGACGACGCAAGCCGTCGTTGTGAACAGCCATGCCGTGGTAGGCGTCGCGTTCGTCAATGCCGGCACGCAGGATGGGGTCGTGTACGATCTCGTGTGGGAAGGCGAAGCGTGGAAGGTGGACAATATTCGCCATCAAGGCTGGGAGCTGCGCCAAATCGCACAAGGTGGGCCGAGCTAAGGCGCTCCTTATTCCGTTGCGGGCGACGGCGTGATTTTGTGCCGTGCCTCGCGGATTGTGATGACCAAGGTTGAACCGATCACAATCAGCGCGCCCAGCATTGTGGTGGGGCTCGGCGTCTCTTGAAACAGGACGAAGCCAATCAACACGGCGAACACAAGCCGCGTGTAGTCGAGCGGCGCCATAGCGGCGGCGTCGCCGAGGCTCATGCCTTTAATGTAGCAGAATTGCGTGATCAGGCCGAGCACGCCCATGGCGCTGAGCAACGTGAAATCCAAGATCGTCGGCAAGCGCCATTCCAGCAGCGCCAGCGGCGTTGCCAGAACGAAGCCGAGCACCGCCGCCCAAACCGTCAACTGCATCGCGGTATGGTCGCGCGTCATGATCTTCATCCCGGTGACGGTCGCGGCGAAGATCGCGGCAGAGGCAAGTGCGGCGAACGCGGGTAAGCTCATGGCGCCCTGGCCGCTCGGTTGTAGCATCACCAGGACGCCGCCGAAGCCGATGAGCGTCGCCCCTAGGCGCCATGGCCCGACGCTTTCGCGCAGCACCAAAAGCGCGAGCGGGACCATCCAGAGCGTGCGCGTGAACGACAGTGCGTTGGCGTCGGCGAGCGGCAATTCCTGATAGGCATAGAATGCGAGCACCATCGCTACCGTCGATCCCAGCGCGCGAAACGTCAGCAAGCCGGGCCGGTTCGTGCGCAACAAATGTCCCGATTTGCGCGCGATCATGGGTAGAAGCACGACCAGGCCAGCAGCTTGCCGATAGAAGGTCTGCAGCGCTGGCGAATATGCGTCGCCGAGATATTTGATGAGCGACGTCATCGCCGTGAATGCAAGCGATGCCGCCAACATCCACACCGCGCCGCGTAGATTGGGCGAGAGGCGCTGATAGGCGGCTGCAAAGCCTGTCATCAAAGCATCATGGCGCGTGAAGCCCGCGAAACAAGCGGCGTTATCGCTTGCCGCAACGGCGCCGCGACACTAGCCTACCGGGAGCCACGTAGAGGAGGGACACATGGCAGCGAAACCTGATGCAACAACCGAAGTGCTCACGTCACCGCCCGCGGACGCGATGGGTCCGGGCAAACCAGAAGTCAGTGAAGAACTGACGACGCCGACATACCCAGATCCGACCGACGGCGGCGAGGGATTCGATCCCAGCGCCGGGGGCTATGATCCATCAGCGATGGGCGATCCAGCGCAGATCATGGCGATGATGGGCCCGTTCATGGCTATCTTTCTCATCATCGGCTTATTGATCGCGGTATTCTCGATATTCTGTTGGTGGAAAATCTTCTCGAAGGCTGGCCATAACGGCGCGCTTTCGCTAATTTTCATCGCGGGCATTATCCCGCTAATTGGGCCGTTGATCTGCCTCGGCCTGTTCATTTGGTTCACGTTCTCGGATTGGCCCGCGCTCAAGGGGCAAGCCGCTAAAGCTTAGATGCGTTTTCGGGGGGCCTCCGTCATCTCTGGCGGAGGCCCGCCAGGCATAATCGGGCGCGCCGGATAGCCGCCCAGCGCGAGCAGGCGGTCGTACATGACGAGCGCGCCGGCAAGGCCGACATTCACGCAAAATTTGGTGGGAATTTTCACCACGTGCTGGCAGCGCGCGAGCAGTTCCGGCGAGAGCGAGCCGCGCTCGCGGCCTAGCACATAAGCCGCCGCTTGCGGATGCATGAAGCGCGGCAGTTCGACGGCGTCGTCTGTCAGTTCGACGCCTACCAGCGCGCAGCCCTTGGGCAAGCGCATGTCGGCGAGGCTGTCCCAGGGATAGTAGGGCATATGATCAAAGCTGCGCGACGTATCGGCATTATACGCCTCGCGCACCTTGGGATGCGCATTCAGTGTGAAGAAGAAGCCCGCGCCGAAGGCATGCGCCGTGCGCATCAGCGCGCCCAAGTTCATGGGCTTGGAAATCTCCTCCGCGCCAATGCCGAAATACCCGCGCATCAGCGCCGGCAATTCGCGTACGGCCCGCCGCGTGCGCCGTTCAGTACGGCCTCGCCGCCGCGTTCCCAATACTCCACCGATCCATCAGAGTATCGCGCGCCGGATGCGCCGGCGACATGAGGGAGATTGTACACTTGCCCGCCCGCGAACACTTCGGCGCTGCCATTGGTCTTGATCCGCGCCGAGAAGGCCGCGCCGCCGTCGCAGCGCCAATCCATGCGATCTCCGATCATTCCGGTGCTGGCGCACGCCGCGAGCGAAAGCAGGGCAACGGCGAGGAGGAGCTTCTTCATGGGATCACCTGAATGTTTTGACATCGCGAACGCCTGATGATGTCGCGATTCCCCGCTTCATGCCCTGGCTTGCGAACGGCGTCGCGACATTGCCGTGTTTATCCACCGCAATCAGGCCGCCAAAGCCGCCCAGATTGCGCACATCATCGATCACAGCCTGGGCGGCATCCGCGAGCGACGCACCCGCATAGGCAATGCGCGCCGAGACATCCGCCGCCGCGTTTACGCGCATGAAGTATTCGCCAAGCCCCGTACAGGAGACGGCCGCGCGTTCATCGGCCCAGCAGCCGGCGCCGATAATCGGCGTATCGCCGACGCGGCCGGGGAGTTTGCCTTGCAAGCCGCCGGTCGAGGTCGCCGCCGCCAAACGGCCTTGGCGGTCGCGTGCGACCGCGCCGATCGTGCCGCTGTTGACGCTCGCCATGCCGCTGGCGGCGGTCTTGTAGTAGTTCTTGGGATCTTCGACGCGCGGAAAGCTCTTGCTTGCCGCGAACGCTTCCGCGCCTTTGCCTACGAGCAACACGTGCGACGTCTGTTCCATCACGCCGCGCGCCACGCGTACGGGTGAGATGAAACCACGCAATGCCGCCACAGCGCCGGCCGCGCGCGTGGGTCCATCCATGATCGAGGCGTCAAGTTCAACATCGCCGTCCGCGTTCGGCGCCGATCCCTTGCCGGCTTGGTGCAAGCCGCAGGCTTCTAAAGCTTCCGCCATCGCCGTGACGACATCGAGCGCGCTCGCGCCGCCCGCCAGCAAAGCCGCGCCGTCTTCCAGCAAATCGGCCATGTGCGCTTCTTCTTCGCGGTACACGCGCTCGGCGATGGCGCCGGCGCCGCCATGGAGTGCAAGAGCCCAGACGCTCACGGTGCGCGTTCCTGTTCAATGCGCGTGGGCGGTGATGTTTCATTCGCCTTGCCTGTCAGATGCCCTTGCCGCCATCCAACATAGAGCGCCACCAAGGTCGCGGTGGGGATGAAGCTGTCGGCCTGGTCGGTGAAGTCCACGAGCTCGGCCAAATTCACGAGCCCGATCGGCCCCCACATCGCGAGCAACACCACAGTGCCCACGCCCTCGGTGACGGAACCGAAAACTGGCACGCGCCCTAGCGTCAGATCGAACACATCGATCAGCACGGAAAAGGCGAGGCGAGCAAAATAGCCGGTGCGGGTCATGGGAGGCCGTTGCGTGGTCATGGTGTTTGTTGGCACACATACACCAATCCCCGGATCGGGTGAAACTGGAGCGCGCGCATGAAAGCCCTGATGAGCACCAAGGTCGGCCCGCCGGAGGCGTTGGAGCTGGTGGAGACGCCGGACCCCGTCGCGGGCGAGGGCGAGGTGGTGATCGCGGTGAAAGCCGCAGGCGTGAACTTCCCCGACGCGCTGATCATCGAGGACAAATACCAGTTCAAGCCCGAGCGCCCGTTCGCGCCGGGCGGCGAGGTCGCGGGCGTGGTGGAAAGCGTGGGCGCGGGCGTCACCAATGTGAAGGTCGGACAGCGCGTGATCGGTTCATTGGGCTGGGGCGGCATGGCGGAAAAAGTGAAGGCGCAAGCCGCGCGCGTGCTGCCGATCCCCGACGCGATGCCGTTCGATGAAGCCAGCGCTTTCATCCTCACCTATGGCACCTCCTATTATGCGCTGAAGGATCGTGGGCATTTGCAAGCGGGGGAAACCGTGCTGATCCTCGGCGCCGCTGGCGGCGTTGGCGTGGCCGCGGTCGAGCTCGCCAAGGCCATGGGCGCGAAGGTCGTGGGCGCGGTGTCGAGCGCAGAGAAGGCCGCGTTCGCGAAAGCCTGCGGAGCGGATGCGACCGTGATCTATCCGCCCGGCGCGTTCGCCAAGGAACAAAGCCGTGCGCTCGCGGAAAGCTTCAAGCAAGCGACCGGCGGCGGCGCCGATGTCGTGTACGACGCGGTCGGCGGCGATTATTGCGAGCCCGCGCTGCGCGCCATGAATTGGAACAGCCGTTATTTGGTGATCGGCTTCCCGGCGGGCATCCCGACGCCGCCGCTTAATCTGACTTTGCTCAAGAGCTCATCGATCGTTGGCGTGTTCTGGGGCGCGAGCACGGCGCGCGAACCAGCTTTGCACCAGCAGAATGTGCGCGACCTGTTCAAGCTCTATGGCGAAGGCAAAATCCGCCCGCGCATCTCCAAGCACTACGCGCTGAAGGACGGCGGCCAAGCTATCCGCGCGCTGATGGACCGCCACGCGACGGGGAAGCTGGTTGTGATGATGCAGTGAAAAGGTCCCTTTCCCCTGCTTCGCGGGGGAAAGGGACGGGGATGGGGGGTGCCGTGCGAGACAGAAAAGTGATCGCGCCCGCCCGCCGGTTGAGGCGAATCCAACACGCGCCGAATGTGAATTATGGCAGCGACTCCGAGGTCACAAGTTGGAGGGCTGGGGATTTCGTCGACAGGCGGATGTCGCGGTGTATGTCGTCGACTTTCTCTGTCATGATCCCAGGCTTGTCATCGAAGTCGATGCTTCCGTTCACGATCCGTTGGAGCAACCCGCATTCGATCGAGTTCGAGAGCAACGATTTGGAGCTGCCGGATTTGCAGTTCTTCGAGTCGATGAGCGCTTGGTGCGCGAAGCGCCCGAATACGCATTGCTGCTAATAAAGGCGGTCGGCACCCGTGTGTTGGAGGGGTTGCCGTTCGATCCTGAAGAGATGGACTAAGCCCCCCCACCCCTGCCCCCCCGCCTGCGGGGAGGGGTCTTCACAGCGCCCTGCCAAACAACTCATCATACTTAGCACCATCGAACGGCACGGCGTTTGACATCGTCGCCAGGTCGGAGACGGCGTAGTCGCGCGCGCCGGGCCAGTGCGCGTCGGTGACGCCCATGGCGGAAAGCTTCGTCGGCAGGCCGATACGCGCGTTCAGATCGGCGATCGCTTGCGGCAAGTCGGCGTTCGGCCCCAAGCCCAGCGCGCGACGAATGCGCGCGAACTTCTCTTCAGCCGCATTGCCGATCATCGCCAGAGAATGCGGCAGGATCACCG
>JALHOC010000019.1 GCA_022843225.1 Hyphomonadaceae bacterium | reverse complement strand
TTTGCCGACGCCCGCGCCCAGCAAGAGGCCGGCGATAATCCCAAGCGCGACCTGGTCGAAGATGATGCCGAGGAAGAGGCAGAGGAGGAATACGCCGCCGCCGGAGAGCTTGTTCATGGGGGGATTGTAGCGGCTTGTGTCGTTTGCGGGAGGGGCAGAGTGAGGGCGAAAAGAGTGTGTGTCACTCTTTCACAGGTTAGCTTAGAAAGGCATTTCGTCGTCTGAGTCGAATGGACTTGAAAACGGATCGTCGTCCGTTTCTGGTTGAGGCGTCACGATGTCCAGAAGGCGCTCCGCTTGAAGAAGCAGATTGTCATAAGTCATGATCGTTATGTCGTTCAGGCGCCTGTTTAGTCCGTGAAGCGCGCGGTGCTGATCGCCCGTCCACTGGTGAGAACGCCCAATTACAATTATTGCTCTGGGATGGTAGGCGACGACTTCGGGCCTGTCTCGGAGACCTCGAACCGCAACCTCGGCAAGCACGTCCATGTAGCGGTGGACTTGTCCGATCGCCTTGCTCACGTCGGAAGCGAAGAAATAGCTGTGGTGTCCACCGTCGAACCGCAGGACATCCATGTCCGGTCGCTTTAATTCAAGGATGTCGCGAAACCCTGAGGCCGTGCAGGCCATGAGCATGTCGGCTTGGTCGGCCTCGGAGAAACGGCGAAAGTCGTCGCGAAGAACATAAGCATTCCCGAACACCCAGAAATGCGCCTCGCACCATTCTTGGTATCTTTGTTCGTCGTTGTCCTGCAAATCGAGCATTGTTCGGAGCTCGGCCACCGCGTTTTTCATCTCCGCAAGTCGGATCGAACCACGTAACGCATCAAGGAATTGCGAGCTCAGCTCGGCGTTGACGAGATGATTCGCAATCTCTTCCTGCGCAAGCACGCGCATCATCGCTTGGGCTACCGCGGCGGGCTCGTGCCGCCCGATTTCAGCAACGCCATCGGCGACCTTGATCAGAATGTAGTCGCCGTCTTCGTCCGATTGGGCGACCTGTAAATGCGTGCGCAAAGCCTTGAGTAACGCCCTTGCGGCTTCTTCCCTCAGCGAGACGGATTTATCTTCAATGAGAACCCAGGGCGTCGGCGCTTCGCCTTTCCGATAACTTTGAATTTTGATCGCAAGTTCGTGCTTGTCGGAATGAGGTATAAAGAATGGCACCATAACGACCTGACGCTTGCTGCTTTCGTGCAGCACCACCGGTGTCGCGTACGAGACTGAGCCAGATCGCGCTGGGCGACGCGAGACGCTCATTGGCCCATCTTTTGAATCAGACATCGGCAGAAAATGCGCGCCTCAATCGATACGCGCAAGTCACTAACTCCCCTTCCTCCGCCTTCCGCGATACGCGTTCTTCCTCCCCGCGGGCGCCGGCGCCTTCCCCGCGCTTTCGCGCATCTTTGCGTCCACGCCCGCGCTCACGTCGCTTTGCCTTGCCAGCGGATCATCCGCGATCAGCAGCTCCGTTTCCTGCAAGCGTTTGATTTCGTCGCGTAGGCGCGCGGCGGTTTCGAATTCGAGATCGGCGGCGGCCTCGCGCATCTGCTTTTCGATGTCGGCGATGACGGCCTTGATGTTGTGGCCGTAGAAGGGCGCTGAATCCTCGGCGACGCCCCGGCCCTTGCGCTTGTCGCCGCCGGCGCCGCGTTTCCACGCCATCGGGTCGCGCGGATCGATGGTGAGGCTGTCCTTCTCATAGACGCTGTCGAGGATGTCCTTGATGTGGCTCTTGATCGATTGCGGCGTGATGTTGTTGGCGAGATTGAAGGCGTGCTGCTTCTCGCGGCGGCGCTGGGTTTCGGCCATGGCGCGCTCCATCGAGCCGGTGATGCGGTCGGCGTAGAGGATCACTTTGCCGTCGATGTTGCGCGCGGCGCGGCCGATGGTTTGCACGAGTGACGTTTCGCTGCGCAGGAAGCCTTCCTTGTCGGCGTCGAGGATCGCCACCAGGCCGCACTCGGGAATGTCGAGCCCCTCGCGCAGCAGATTGATGCCGATCAGCACGTCAAACGCGCCCAGCCGCAAGTCGCGGATGATCTCGATGCGCTCGACCGTGTCGATGTCGCTGTGCATGTAGCGCACGCGCACGCCTTGCTCGTGCATGTATTCGGTGAGGTCCTCGGCCATGCGCTTGGTCAGCACGGTGACGAGGCTGCGATAATTCTGCTTCGCCTTCTCCTTCACTTCCGCGATCACATCGTCGACCTGGGAATGCCCGTGCGCTTGCACGGGACGCACCTCGACGGGCGGGTCGATCAGGCCGGTGGGGCGGATCACTTGTTCGGCGAACACGCCGCCCGTGCGCTCCATCTCCCAGCCGCCGGGGGTGGCGGACACGCAGATCGTCTGCGGGCGCATGGCGTCCCATTCCTCGAATTTGAGCGGGCGGTTGTCCATGCAGGAGGGCAGGCGGAAGCCGTAATCGCTAAGCGTCTTCTTGCGATTGAAGTCGCCGCGGAACATGCCGCCGATTTGAGGGATGGTGACGTGGCTTTCGTCGACGAACACCAGCGCGTTGTCGGGGATGTATTCGAACAAAGTCGGCGGCGGCTCGCCGGGGCGGCGCCCCGTGAGATAGCGCGAATAATTCTCGATCCCGGCGCACGAGCCGGTGGCCAGCATCATTTCCATGTCGAAGGTGACGCGCTGTTCTAGGCGCTGCGCTTCCAGGAGCTTTCCTTCCTCGCGGAATTGCGCGAGGCGCAGTTTCAGCTCTTCCTTGATCTGATCCACCGCCTGGTTGAGCGTCATGCGCGGCGTGACATAGTGCGAGTTGGAATAGATCTTGATCGCGGCCATGACGCTGACCTTGCGCCCGGTGAGTGGATCGAACTCGGTGATGCCTTCAAGCTCATCGCCGAAGAACGAGAAACGCCAGGCGCGATCTTCCAAGTGCGCTGGCCACAGCTCCACCGTGTCGCCGCGCACGCGGAAGGCGCCGCGCGCGAAAGCCGCGTCGTTGCGCTTGTAGTGCAGCGCGACGAGATTGCGGATGAGGTCCTGCGTATCCATCGCTTCGCCGATTTTCACGGTGAAGGTCATGCTCGTGTAGGTCTCCACCGAGCCGATGCCGTAGATGCAGCTCACCGATGCAACGATGATGACGTCGTCGCGCTCCAGGATCGCGCGCGTGGCGGCGTGGCGCATGCGGTCGATCTGCTCGTTGATGTTGGATTCTTTTTCGATGTAGGTGTCGGTGCGCGGCACGTAGGCTTCGGGCTGGTAGTAGTCGTAGTACGAGACGAAATACTCGACCGCGTTCTCCGGAAAGAATTGTTTGAACTCGCCATAGAGCTGGGCGGCCAGCGTCTTGTTCGGCGCAAGGATGAGGGCAGGGCGCTGCGCGCGCGCGATCACCTGCGCCATGGTGAAAGTCTTGCCCGAGCCGGTGACGCCCAAGAGCACCTGGTCCTGCTCGCGGCCTTCGAGGCCCGCCATCAGATCGGCGATGGCGGTGGGTTGATCGCCGGCGGGCTCATAATCCGACACCAGCTTGAACGCGCGCCCGCCCTCAAGCTTCTCCCAGCCGCGGTCCGGCCGGTGCGGAGTCCAGATGGCGGCCGTGGAGTCGAAGACAGCCGCCGCTTCAGCGACGCCGGGTGGTTGGGAGCGGGGCATGAACGTGAAGATAAGGCGCGGCGGGAGGATGCGCCAGCGCCGAACCGGCCCCATGTTGGCGCGCATAGATCGAACGGAGGCAGATCATGGCGAAGCGCGAACTCGGCCGGGGCGGCCCGCACGTGAACCCAATCGGGTTGGGGTGCATGGGGCTGGCGGCCTTCTATGGCCCGCCGACCACGCAGGCTGACGTGAATGCGCTGATCCATAAAGCCATCGATCTCGGCGTCGATCATTTCGACACCGCCGAACTCTACATGACCAACGAAGAACAGCTCGGCGAAGCCTTTGCCGGCAAACGCGACAAGGTGTTCATCGCCACCAAATTCGGCCCGGTGGTGGATTGGGCGACGGGGCGGCGCCTCGGCGTCGATGGTTCCGAAACCAATATGCGCCGTGCGATCGAGCAATCGCTGACGCGCCTGCGTACCGATCACGTCGATCTCTATTATCTGCATCGCCCCGATAAAAGCCGCCCCATCGAGGAAACGATCGGCGCGATGGCGAAGTTGGTGCAGGAAGGCAAAGTGCGCGCGATTGGCTTGTCCGAAGCCAGCTCAGAAAACATCCGCCGCGGCGCCAAAGTGCATCCGATCGCGGCGATCCAGACCGAGTATTCGATTTTCACTCGTGACGTCGAGCAGAACGTGCTGCCTGCGATCACAGAGGTTGGGGCTTCGCTGGTGGCGTATTCGCCGCTTGGGCGCGGCATGCTGACGGGCGCGTTCTCCGTGGAGGCAGCCAGCGCGCAAGACTTTCGCCGTGTGATGTCGCCGCGTTTTGCCGGCGATGCCTTCGAGGCCAACCGCGCGCTTGTGCGCGAGATCGAAGCGGTGGCGGTGGAGAAAAACGCCAAGGCCGCGCAGATTGCCCTGGCCTGGGTGCTGGCGCGCGCGCCCAACGTTCACGTCATTCCGGGCACGACCAAGCTCGCCAATTTGCAAACTAATCTTGGCGCGGCGGGCGTGACGCTTACCGACGCCGACATCGCGCGCCTCGGCGCGCTGGCCGAGCGCGTCAAGGGCGAGCGCTATGACGAAGCGGGAATGAAGGCGTTGGACACGGACTGAGCATGGTGCGTGGGGGTGTGCTTGCCCGCTGAACGGTACACGCAGACCCCGCGAATTCGCTTGCCCAGAGAATGCGCAGCGCTTTGGGAGGAACAGAGGGTAAAAATGAGGTCATAACACGCCCCGGCGCCACGATGTGCTGGGCAAAGGGGGGACCCCAATGACCCGCATGCACGCCCTAGCCGCACTTCCCACACGTCGCGCGCTGCGCGCGCTGCTTCTGGCCGCGACGGCCCTCGTGGCTTCGGCCGGCAGCGCCTGGGCCCAGGACAACCCGCCGGCGCTCCAGGAGATCATCGTTACGGCGACCAAGCAGGGCGAGAGCGCGGTTCAGTCGACGCCGTTGGCTGTCAGTGTTCTGAGCGCCGATGATCTTGAGGAGCGGGGACTCTCGAATGTACAGGACCTAGTCGGCTACGCGCCGGGTTTGCAAGTGTCGGATCTCAGCGGCTACACGCAGGTTTACATCCGCGGCGTCGGGTCCAACATTGTTTTTATTGGATCGGATCCGAGCTCGACCACCCACCTTGATGGAGTCTATCTCGCCCGCCCGCTCAGCTATTTGAGCAATTTCCTGGACGTTGAGCGCATAGAGGTTCTGCGCGGTCCGCAAGGCACGTTATATGGGCGCAACGCAGTCGGCGGCACCATCAACATTGTCTCGCGCCGGCCAAGCGAAGAGTTCGAAGGCCGCGTCCAGCTGACCGCAGGTGACTTCAACCAATTCGGCGCGGCCGGCTATGTGAGCGGCCCGATTGGCGATGGCGGCGTGCTCGGGAGCTTGGCGTTGAACCGCTCAGTCCATGATGGATATCTGGGCAACAATTCGACCGGTCCCGACCTGGAGGACGAAGACTTCTGGGGCGTGCGCGGCCAGCTCCTGTTTCCCATTGGTGCGAACGCCGATCTCACACTGCGTGTCGATCACACCTCGTCGGATAGCGCGCTTGGACAATATCCCAAATTGCTGCGTCCCACGGGGCTGCCCCTTGAAGACAGCATTCTCGGCGATTTCAGCGAAATCGCCGCCGACGCAGACAACCGCACCATCGCCCGCATCACGGGCGTCGCCGCGGAGTTTAATGCCGATCTCACCGACGGCCTGCGAGTCCGGTCGCTCACGGCTTATCGCCAATTCCGGGGTTCGATTGAAGCGGATGCGGATTCGAGTTCGTCGCCAATTCTGCGCAATCTGATTTCGCCGATCCGGCATGAACAAATCAGCCAAGAGTTCAATCTTATCGGCGATTATGAGCGCTTCAATTTTGTGCTGGGCGCCTACTATTTCCGCGAGGAAAACCAAGAACCTTTGACGTTGGCGGTCATTCCTTTCGGCGTGTCCCACATTCAGCGTCCAGACCTTGTCTCTGAGTCGGTCGCGCTGTTTGCGCAGGGCGAATATTTCTTGACGGACGCGCTTTCCGTTGTGGCTGGGATCCGCTGGACTCAAGACCAAAAGGACTATCAGCTAAACGATTTTTGGACCGCTTCTGTCTCCTTCGATCCGCGTGTGGCGGAAAACGGGCCGGTTATCATCGGCTCGCCGTTCTTCTCAAACCCCTTCATCGTGGACACGCAGCGCGATTTCGAGGCCGTGACGCCAAAGCTTGGCCTGAACTATCGCCTTGACGAGGTCTTGCTCTACGTGTCGGCGACACGCGGGTTCAAGAGCGGCGGTTTTGATTATGGCTCCAACAATGCTGTCGATGCGAGCGCAGGTTATGGGCCTGAATTCCTTTGGGCTTATGAAGGCGGAGTGAAAGCGTCTTGGTTTGACGACAGGCTGCGAACAAACCTTTCTGTGTTCCATTACGACTACACGGACTTACAGGTCCAAAGCTTCCGCAATCTGGGCGCGCTGACACAGAACGCGGCGACCGCAGAGGTAAATGGCGCTGAGCTGGAAATCACCGCACGGCCGGCGTCCAACATCGATCTGTTCGCCAATCTAGCCTATCTCGATGCGACGTACGTCGACTACGAAGGCGCATTCACCAATACGCTCGGCACCTTTAGCGCCGACGGCAATACGCTGAACAACGCGCCGGAATGGGCGTTCACGATCGGTGGTCGCTATGCTTGGGTGTTGAGCAACGCGAGTGAGATTTTTCTGGGCGCTGACTTGCGCCACCAGACGGGCGTCTTCTTTACCGCTGCCAACGACGGCGCCGCCGCCGGCGTAAGCAATTACGCACAGCAGCAGGAGGGCTATAGCGTGCTCAACGCCCGCCTGGGGTGGACGTCAGCGGGTGGTGATTGGGAAGCCGTGTTGGTTGGCTCCAACCTGACCGACGAGGAATACGTCGTCGGCACTGCCGACTATACCTTAGCGATCGCCGGGCGACCCGGAGCGCCCCGCACACTGAGACTCCAAGTGTCGCGCACCTTCTAGCGATCGCGCACCAGCATCCCGCCGCTAGCAGAACGTGCTGCCTGCGATCACAGAGGTTGGGGCTTCGCTGGTGGCGTATTCGCCGCTTGGGCGCGGCATGCTGACGGGCGCGTTCTCCGTGGAGGCAGCCAGCGCGCAAGACTTTCGCCGTGTGATGTCGCCGCGTTTTGCCGGCGATGCCTTCGAGGCCAACCGCGCGCTTGTGCGCGAGATCGAAGCGGTGGCGGTGGAGAAAAACGCCAAGGCCGCGCAGATTGCCCTGGCCTGGGTGCTGGCGCGCGCGCCCAACGTTCACGTCATTCCGGGCACGACCAAGCTCGCCAATTTGCAAACTAATCTTGGCGCGGCGGGCGTGACGCTTACCGACGCCGACATCGCGCGCCTCGGCGCGCTGGCCGAGCGCGTCAAGGGCGAGCGCTATGACGAAGCGGGAATGAAGGCGTTAGATACGGATTGAGCCGTAAAGAGTTTTGAGGTTGGGGCGCATGGCCCAATGAGCACGTGGGCCGGTGCGAGGCCGGATCGCGGCGGTGTAGTTGAAGGCCGCCGCCGCGTAGCCTTTCGGGCGGCATAGGCGCAAACTGCGCACGAACTGCCGATGTGCGCCACGCCCGCGTCGATGGCTGAGGCTGTTGTGACAAATTAACAACAACAACGTGGTGAGATTGGGTCGATTCCGCGACAAGCGTTTGCATCCAGCAAACGGCTCGGATACCGCTTTAGGCTGACAATCCCACTAGCTGATCCGAGTCGTGGGCTGGATATGGGTTTTTGGGGACAGCCTGCTGAGCGATCGGCGCGCGGCGCGGTCCGGGTGATTGGGGGGAAATCCCTGGTCGAACGAAGAGGGGTAGCAGATGAGCAAGAAGATGGCTGCGGGTAGCCGCAAGAACTTCCTTTCCTACACAACGTGTTTGGCAGGGGCGGCGGCTGCGGCCATGGCGCTCGCGCCAGTGAACGCTATGGCGCAGGACGCCAGCGCTGAGGAAGAAGAGATCATCGTTACCGGTACGCGCATTCGTCAGAATGACTTCGTTCTGTCGAACCCGGTCGCGTCGGCTGACGCCGCGACGATCCAGCAATCTGGCGCGACAAACATGACCTCGTTCATCCAGGACATGCCTGCGCTGTTGAACTCTTTCGACTCGGAAGATTCCGCAGACACCGAAAATGGTGGAACCCAGGGCTTGAACCTGCTCGATCTGCGCAGCCTCGGAACGCAGCGCACACTTGTGCTTGTTGACGGTCGTCGTCATGTGGCGGGTGACGAGGGCTCGGCTGCGGTCGACGTGAACACCATTCCGATTGATCTCGTGGAACGTGTGGAAGTTCTGACAGGCGGCGCCTCGGCCATTTACGGCGCCGATGCGGTCACCGGCGTTGTCAACTTCATCATGCGGGATGATTTCAGCGGCGTGCAGGGTCGGTTTCAGTATGGCGAACCGGAAGCTGGCGGCGCGGCAGATCTTTTCGCGAGCGTGATCGCAGGCACCAATTTCGCGAACGGCCGCGGGAACATCGCGCTGTCGTTCGAGATGTCTCAAGCCGAAGAGCTGAATTCGCGCGATCGCGATTTCTCGACGCCTGGTCTGCGCGAAACGCTGGTCGAAAACCCGGCCGACACAGGTCTGAATGACGGGATCCCCGATTTCGACTTCTTCCGAAATGTTCGCTACATCGATACCTCGCCTCAGGGGACGGTGTTTTCGGATTTTACGACGGGGACCGGGTTTTTTGGTCAAAGCTTCCTAGGGGACGGTACGCCGTGGGTGAACGGCACCGCAGCGGGTGCCTTTACCATGATCGGCGGCTCGGGCTCATTGCTTGATTCGTTCGTTGATCAGCTCTTGCCCGCCCTTGATCGCTACACGCTGAATGCAAGGTTCCATTACGATCTGAACAATAACCACCGTGTGTTCGGTGAAGCCAAGTGGGCACGCACCGAGACCCAGTTTGAAGGTCAAGTCACGTACGACTTCTTCATGTTCTTACCGATCGACAACCCGTTCATACCTGCGAATATCGTGGCCGATGCGCTCGGCCCGACCGGGAACGGCTACAATTACGGCGGCGTCTTTATGGCTCGCGACAACTTCGACCTTGGATCGACTTTTCAAGACGTCGAACGTAACACCTATCGTACGGTGCTGGGCCTCGAAGGCGATATCACCGACAAGATTCGCTACGAAGCGTCGATGGTGTGGGGGCGGACCGAGACGACTCAGCGCTACCGCACGCGTAACAACGAACGCTGGTTCGCAGCGATTGATGCGATCGATCCCGATGGCGTTGGGCCGCTCGGACCAACCTGCCGAAGCAATGATGGCGTTTCGGTTCCATCCGATTGGGGACTTCCGACTTTCTTCCTGACTTTCAACCCAGGTGAGTGCATCGCTGCCAACATCTTCGGCAATAACGTGATGTCCGATGCCGCGCGCGATTGGATCATGACGGAGCTCCAACACGAGATTGCGATATCGCAATTCGTGCTCAGTGGATTCGTCAGCGGGGACACGGAAGACTATTTTTCGCTTCCTGCGGGCCCGGTCGGATTTTCAGCCGGCGTCGAATATCGCGAGGAGGAGAGTGAGTATGACCATGCCGCGCTGGGCGAGATCGCGGAAGCGGCTGAATCTGTCGTCAATTGGGCAGCATATGATGTGATCTGGAATGGCCGCGGCAAGGATAGCTTCGGCCGGTTCGACGTAGCCGAAATATACGGCGAGCTGGAAATACCGCTCCTGGCCGATATGCCGTTTGCGCACTCGCTGACGGCGGATGCCGCCTATCGGCTATCCGAGTACTCCACCGTGGGGCAAACCGACACGTGGCAGTATGGCCTGCGTTGGCGTCCGGTAGAGTGGTTCATGGTGCGTGGAACTCAAGCAGAAGCCGTGCGCGCGCCAAACGTCGCGGAATTGTTCTCTCCGGAAGTGCAGACTTTCAACCAAATCAACGACCCGTGCGACGACAACCGCGTGAACGCAAATCCAGGGTCCGATCGGTTGGCCAATTGTACGGCGGAGTTCATTGCGCTGAACGCCTTGAATCCGTTGATCCCCGCCGATCCCAATCTGTTCAACAATACTACCTCTACCTCTATCCCAGGGTTCTCCTCGGGCAACAGAGACCTTGAGGCAGAGACCGGGTCGACGATCACCTACGGTATCGTCCTGGAACCACCGATCCTCACCGGCCTCTCTATCTCGGTCGATTATTGGTCGATCGAGTTGGAGAATGCCATTCAGTTGCTCAGCGGGCAGACAATAGTCAACTTCTGCTACGATCTGCCTCAGCCAAACCAGTATTGCGACTTTGTGGACCGTACCGTCCCCGGCATTCCTGCACTATCCATTCCAGCGGGCGGTGTTTCCGGCTTTACGACGACGTTCATCAACGTCGCCTCGTACGAGACAAGTGGGTACGATATCGGCATACGCTATCGCCTCGATCCTGCGGATATCGGCATCGACCGTAACATCGGCCAATTCCAGTTCGGCCTGAACGCGACGCGCCTTGACTCGTTTCAGTTCATCGACGCCGCTGGTGGCGAGCCGTCTGAGAGTGTGGGCAATCCGGGATATCCCGATTGGCAAGTTGTCTTTGACGCCACCTGGACCTACGGCGACTTCCGTCTGAACTACGGGTACAGCTGGTTCTCTGAAACTGCCCGTTTCTCGACAGATCAGATTTCGGTCCAGCCTGAGATCGTTGACTCTCAGTACTTCAACTTCTCCGAGCGTTCGGTGCATGACCTTTATGCGCAGTACGATTTCTCTGATCGGTTCAGTCTTTATGGCGGCGTGAACAACTTCACCGACCAGCTGCCAGATCGCGGATCTTTCGCGACGCCGGTTAGCCCGATCGGGCGGTTCTTCTACTTGGGCGCGCGCGCTAGCTTCTAAAGCCGGGCGTCTAGGTTTGTTTCTTTCGCGGCGGGTCCCTCCTCGGGGCCCGCCGCTTCTTTTGGCGCTGATCGACCCGCCGGCGGCCTTGACGCGTTAATAGCACTCCCTAGACATCGCCTTTCACGCGGAACGGTGCCGCCACATGACGTATCAACAAGCTGAACTCCTGTTCGCATCAGGCGAGCTGGATCGGTCGTTTGAAGTTTGCCAAACCGGGATCAAGGCGGACGGCGCCGACGGACGTTTCTTTCTGTTGGCGGCGCGGATCGCATCCCGCAAAGGGCAGCACCGTATTGCGGGCGAGTTTGCCGCCCATGCGGTGCTGCGCCTCCCTCAATACCCCTTGGCCTACGTCTATCTGGCCAAATGCTATGCCGACCTGGGGCGTGTTTCAGAGGCTCGAGTTGTCGCAGAACGCGCGTTGATTCTGGAGCCGACCGATGCGCCGACGTGGGATTTATTGGGCTTCGTCTTCACTCGCGTCGATCACTACGACCGCGCCCGTGACGCGTTTCAGAAGGCCGTAGCGATTGCGCCGGGCCAAGCGCAATACTGGCTCAATCTTGGTGCAGCGTTAGCAGTTTTGGGCGACATAGACGGTGCCGCGCGCGCTTATGAGACCTGCATCGAATGTGATCCCGATTTCACTCCGGCCTACCTGTCGCTGGTCAATCTTCGAAAGCAGACTCCCGAGCGCAACTATGTCGCGAAGTTGGAGAGCTTGTTTAATCGGCTTGGTAAGGATGGCGAGGAGGCCGCGCAGATCGGTCACGCGCTAGTCAGGTCCTATGAAGAGATAGGGCAATATGAGCTTGCGCTCGCTGCGTTAGGGTTTGCCAAACGCGCCATGAAGGACAAGGTCAGCTTTTCGACTGACCAAACGCGCGCGATTTTTGCCGCGTCGGCCGCGACATCTTCGGGCAAATCTCATGCAGGTGGGCATCCCACGACGGCGCCCATTTTTGTTGTCGGATTGCCGAGATCGGGGACGACGCTCGTCGAGCGCATCATCAGTGCACACCCCGACGTGGCGAGCGCGGGCGAACTACCGACATTCCCAGCTCTAATCCACAAACACGCAAACGTCACAATCAGCTATTCTTCAGAGGCTTTTCAGGCAGCGGCGAAGGCCGACTTGGCAGTCTTGGGTCGGGAGTATGAAGACGCTGCACGCCAGCGCATTTCCAGCGGCGCAGCCAGGTTTGTGGACAAGCTGCCATTGAATTTTCTTTATTCAGGCTTGATAAATCGTGCTCTCCCGAACGCACGGATTCTTTGCTTAAGGCGCGATCCGATGGATTCAATTGTCGGCAATTACCGGCAATTCCTGGGCGGGAGCGCGTACGCTTATTCCTATGACCTCGAAGACACCGCGCGCTATTTCGTCTTCTTTGATCGATTGGTTGCGCACTGGCGCGAGAATTTGCCAGCCGATGGCTTCACGGAGGTTGGCTACGAGGACCTTGTGAGTGATCCCGATACTATGAGCCGCAAGATCGTCGCCTTCTGCGGCTTGCCTTGGAACGAGGCTTGTTTGCAGCCACACGAAAACGATGCACCGGTTGCCACGCTTAGCTCCGCTCAGGTGCGAGAACCGATTAACACTAAGTCAGTGGGCAGGTGGAGGCGCTATGGCGCAGGCGTCGAACCCGCACGTCGTATCCTGGTTGAGGCTGGCATTTTGCGCTAGCGCCCCGGCGGGCGCCCAAGAAGCTCGCCGTTTTCTTTGCGACGAGGGCGAACCGGAAAATCCGGGTCCTTGACGCGCCGCTTGTGCGCCCCTAGACAACCACCCTCATTCGGAACGGCTGCCCTTAACGCCTCGACATGGCTCCGGGCCCCGCCGATTGGAACTTATCGCAGCGCGCCTCCAGGCGGTCTCCAAAGGGCCGGCGGGCGCGCTAATTGAGTTTGGTGGAACAGGACGAAGAAGAGGCGACATGCCGACGATCAACCAGCTGATCCGGAAGCCCCGGTCACCGAAGCCAGTGCGCAACAAGTCGCCGGCGCTGAAGGCCTGCCCGCAGCGGCGCGGCGTCTGCACCCGCGTCTATACGACGACCCCGAAGAAGCCGAACTCAGCGCTGCGTAAGGTCGCCAAGGTGCGCCTCACCACCGGCATTGAAGCCGTGTGCTATATCCCGGGCGAAGGCCACAATCTGCAGGAGCACTCTGTGGTGCTGATCCGCGGCGGCCGGGTGAAGGATTTGCCGGGCGTGCGCTATCACATCCTGCGCGGTGTGCTCGACACCCAAGGCGTGAAGGATCGCAAGAAGCGCCGTTCGCTCTATGGCGCCAAGCGTCCGAAGTAAGGAAGAGACCAGATGTCCCGTCGTCACCGCGCCGAGCCGCGCGAAGTTCTGCCCGATCCCGTCCATGGCGATCTCGTGCTCACGAAGTTCATGAACTACGTGATGTACGAGGGCAAAAAATCTGTCGCTGAACAGATCGTCTATGGCGCGCTCGATACGGTCGAGAAGAAGCTGAAGCGCCCGTCGATCGAGGCCTTCCATGACGCGCTGACCAATGTCGCCCCGGCGATCGAAGTGCGCTCGCGTCGCGTCGGCGGCGCAACCTATCAGGTGCCGGTTGAAGTGCGCCCCGAGCGCCGCCAGGCGTTGGCCATTCGCTGGCTCGTCGGCGCCGCGCGCGCGCGCAACGAAAACACCATGCAAGAGCGCCTCGCGGGCGAATTGATCGACGCCTCCAACAATCGCGGCAACGCGGTCAAGAAGCGCGAAGACACCCACCGGATGGCCGAAGCCAACCGCGCTTTCTCCCACTATCGCTGGTAATCGCTGGAGCGCCGGCTTCCAGCCGGCAAGACCTTAGCCGGCAAGATGCCGGCGGTCCTCAAAGGACAGAATTGTCATGCCTCGTCAGTACAAAATCGAAGACTATCGCAACTTCGGCATCATGGCTCACATTGATGCGGGCAAGACCACGACCACTGAGCGGATTCTGTTTTACAGCGGCAAGAGCCACAAGATCGGCGAAGTCCATGACGGCGCGGCCACCATGGACTGGATGGAGCAAGAGCAAGAGCGCGGCATCACCATTACGTCCGCCGCGACGACGACGTTCTGGAACGGCAAGCGCCTCAACATCATCGACACGCCCGGCCACGTCGACTTCACCATCGAAGTGGAGCGCTCGCTGCGCGTGCTCGACGGCGCGGTGGTGGTGCTGGACGGCAACCAGGGCGTTGAGCCGCAGACCGAAACCGTTTGGCGCCAGGGCGACAAGTACAAGGTTCCGCGCATCATTTTCGCCAACAAGATGGATAAGACCGGCGCCGACTTCTACATGTGCGTCGACGACATCAAGAAGCGCCTCGGCGCGCGGCCCGTGCCGCTGCAGCTGCCGATCGGCATCGAGTCCGGGTTCAAGGGCCTGGTCGATCTCGTCGAGATGAACGCGATCATCTGGAAGGATGAGACCCTCGGCGCGAAGTTCGACATCGTCGAAATTCCCGATGACCTGAAAGAGAAGGCGACGGAATATCGCGCCGCTCTGGTGGAAGCCGCCGTCGAAATGGACGACGACGTCATGGCCGCCTATCTCGATGGGAACGAGCCGGACATCGCCACTCTGAAGCGCCTGATCCGCCTCGCGGTGCTGAAGGCCGCCTGGTATCCGATGCTCTTGGGTTCGGCGTTCAAGAACAAGGGCGTGCAGCCTTTGCTCGACGCCGTCGTGGACTACCTGCCGAGCCCGACCGATCGCCCCGCGATCAAGGGCGTCGATATGGACGACCCGGAAAAGGAACTCGTCCGCGAATCCGACGACAACCAGCCGCTCTCGCTGCTGGCGTTCAAGATCATGGACGACCCCTTCGTGGGCACGATCACGTTCTGCCGTATCTATTCCGGCGTGCTGAATGCGGGCGATGCGCTGCTCAATTCCACGCGCGACAAGAAAGAGCGTGCGGGTCGCATGCTGCTGATGCACGCGAACAACCGCGAAGACATCAAGGAAGCTTATGCCGGCGACATCGTTGCGCTGGCGGGCCTCAAGGAAGTGCGCACCGGCGATACGCTCTGCGATCCGCAGAAGCCGGTCATTCTTGAGCGGATGATCTTCCCCGAGCCGGTCATCGAAGTGGCGGTGGAGCCGAAGTCGAAAGCCGATCAGGAAAAGCTCGGCGTCGCGCTGGCGAAGCTCGCGGCGGAGGATCCGTCCTTCCGCGTCTCGACCGATCAGGAAAGCGGCCAGACCATCCTCAAGGGCATGGGCGAACTGCACCTCGACATCAAGATCGACATCCTGCGCCGCACCTACAAGGTCGACGCCAGCGTCGGCGCGCCGCAAGTCGCGTATCGCGAGAAACTCGGTCGTGCGACGACGATCACCTACACGCACAAGAAGCAGACCGGCGGTTCGGGCCAATTCGCCGAAGTGAAGATCGAGTTCGAACCGGGCGAACCGGGCACGGGCTTTGTGTTCGAGAACAAGATCGTCGGCGGCAACGTGCCGCGCGAATATGTGCCGGGCGTCGAAAAGGGCCTCAACATGGCCAAGGAAAACGGCCTCTTGGCTGGCTTCCCCGTGATCGACGTCACTGCGCGCCTCGTCGACGGCAAGTACCACGACGTCGACTCGAACGTGCTGACCTTCCAGATCGCCGCGCAAGCCGCGTTCCGCGAACTGAAAGAGAAGGGCGATCCGCGCTTGCTTGAGCCGATCATGAAGGTCGAAGTCACGAGCCCGGAAGAGTACGTCGGCTCTGTGATCGGCGATCTGAACTCGCGCCGCGGCATGATCCAAGGCCAGGACATGCGCGGCAACGCCACCATCATCAACGCGATGGTGCCTCTCGCCAACATGTTCGGCTACGTCAACACGCTGCGCTCGTTCTCACAGGGCCGCGCTTCGTACGTGATGGAATTCGACCATTACGAGGAAGTGCCGCGCGCGGTGAGCGCCGAAGTGCTGGCGAAGCTTCGCGCCTAAAAGCCGCGTTAATTCAAGCTCACAAGGGCCGCTCGCAAGGGCGGCCCTTTTTGCTATGTCGCGGTCGGCTGGCGTTTCGGGGCTTCGCCGATTTAAGGTGTCGCCAGGTGTGTATCGGCGGCGATTCACACCCCAGCACATTTTGACGGGGGCCTCGTGGATATGCAGGGCGAAAAAACGGGGAGTAGCTCCCGGCGGCTGCTGATCGGCGGCGGGATTGCAGCGATCGCGCTGATGGCGATCGGGCTCGGCGTATGGAGTTTTTTTGCTTCCCCCTCAGCCCGGCAGGCTCAAGACGCCACGCCGACCCAAGTCCAATCGCAAGTCCAAGAGCATGCGCTCGATGCAAACGCACAGGGGCAAGGCGCGCAGACATTCCGCGATTGTTCGGATTGTCCGGAGATGGCGCGCATCCCGGGGCAAAACTTCGCTGTCGGCCGCCACGAGGTGACCTTCGCCCAGTGGGGCGCCTGCGTCGCGGCGGGCGGATGCAATGGCTACAGGCCTGTCGGCGAAGACAACCTTCCCGTGGTTCATGTCGCCTGGGACGATGTTCAGGCGTACATCCAGTGGCTCAGCCAACGCACCGGGCATCGCTATCGCTTGCCGACAGCAGCCGAGTGGGAGATTGCCGCGCGCGCGGGCTCAGCAGCGAACTATTCCTGGGGCGATGAAGAGCCGGTCTGCGATCGAAGCGCACCCAACGGCGCCAACTTTTATTGTGGCGATGGCGCCTTGCCTGTCGGCTCCTTCCAGCCGAACGCGTTTGGACTCTACGATATGCAAGGCAACGTTTCGGAGTGGGTCGAGGATTGTTCAGAATCCAATTGCTGGACCCGTGGCGTTCGCGGCGGCGGCTTTTACGACCCGCCGCCGCGACACCTTCCTCAGGCTGGTAACCTCGATCCACAAGGTCGAAGCGGCGGTCTCGGTTTTCGTGTTGTCATGGTGGTAGGCGCGGATGCGCGCAGCGAAGAAAGCGCAACAGAGCCAGAGCAGGCCACGGCGCCAGCGCCGGCTGCCGGGTCGCGACAAGCGCCGGCTCAGGTGCAGAATTTCCCCGAGTGCCGAGAATGCCCCGAAATGGTGCGCATTCCTGGGCAGTGGTTAGCAGTAGCTCGAACCGAAGTGACGTTCGCGCAATGGGACGCATGCGTGGCTGCGGGCGGCTGCAATGGATACGAACCCAGCGATGAGGGTTGGGGGCGTGGCAATCGCCCGGTGATCAATGTGAATTGGGACGACGCGCAAGCCTATGTGCAATGGCTCAGCCAACGCACCGGTCAGCGGTACCGTCTGCCCACAGCCGCGGAATGGCAATGGGCCGCGCGCGCCGGCACGACGACACACTATTCCTGGGGCGACGAGGACCCGGTCTGTGATCGAAGCGTACGCAACGGCGCCAATTTTGATCGCTGCAACAATAGGACTTTGCCAGTCGGCTCATTCCAGCCGAACGCGTTTGGACTCTTCGACATGCATGGCAATGTTCGCGAGTGGGTTGAGGATTGTTCTGTGGACGGCTGCCGGTACCGCGTCCGCGCAGGCGGCTCCTGGATCGATGACGCGTTCTCCCAACGCTCTTCGAACTCCGGCATGGGCAGTCCCGGGGCCCGGTTCGACTTCGGCGGTTTTCGTGTTGTCAGGACCGATTGAGTTTGGTCCGTCGCTGCATGTCTAAGCACCGCCCCTGTTCTATGGCGCGAAGTCCGTTTCAAATACCAGCTTGATGTCGGGCGCGTCCATGGCGTCGGCGGCGGCCGAGAACGGCAAGGTGCGCGTGATCATCTTCTCGGGATGAAAATGCCCGCACGCAACATGCTCGACCAAGTCGGGCAACATGGCGCGCGCGCTGACGCGGCTCGTATGGAAAGTGGCGCCCTTATAATACAGCGGCGCAAGCGGAAGCCCGACAAGCGGTTCGAAATAGATCGCGACCGCTGTGCAGACGCCGTTCGGCGCTGTCGAGAGCAGGGCGTGGCGCAAGGCGGGCGCTATGCCCGAGGCATCGACCGTGATCTCGAACTGCTCCTTCGGCTCGCGTCCCTCGCTGAGCGCCAGCGGTTCTGCGCTTGCGCCATAGCTGGTCGCAACCGCGCGGCGGCGCGCGTCGTCATCGAGGTAAAGCACCCGTCCCGCGCCAAGCGAAACCGCTAACGCCGCAGCGTAGAGGCCGACGCTTTGCGCCAAACCCCCAACCACGAGCACACTCGCGCCCGGCCGCGCGCGCAAGTGCGGCGCCACGGCGCGCCACCCATCGGGAATGTTGTCCGGCATTGAAGCAAGTTGCGCATTGCTGAAACCAGCCGGAGCACGCATCAGCATGTGATCGGCGAAGGGCACACGCATGCGCTCCGACAACGCGCCGCCAATGTCCATGCCGAGGCCGAACGCGGCGCGCGGTGGAAACGCCTCGCACGATGCGGTGAAGCCACGCCGGCAGGTAGCGCAACGCCCGCAGCTTAGCTGGAAAGGCACGATCACGCGGTCACCGGGGGCGAAGCCAGAGGCAACGCCCGCATCGACGACTTCGGCGATGGCTTCGTGCCCAAAGGGAAACGGTCCCTTCAAGGGCGCGATGCCGTTGGCGATGTAGAGATCGAGATCGCAGCGCGCGACGCTGAGCGGGCGGACGATCGCTTCTGCGTCGGTTTGCAATGTCGGGGCCGGGATGTCCCGCCACTCGAACTTTCCTTTTTCGACAAAATAGAGCTGGCGCAAACCGCGTCTCCTCAAATTGTGCGGGCGCGCAGCCCGAGCAAAAACCATGTGAGCAGCAGCACGCCGGCGACAATCAAATGCCGAATGGCGAACGCTTCGCCGCCGCCATGGCGCCAGGTCAGCCAGGCGTCGCCCAGCGGCATCACCAGCCCGATCAAGGCGAGCAGCCGCAGCGTTCCGACATCGCCGCGCAGCACCAGCGCGCCGACGAATATCGCGAAGAAGGCCGCGCGGAACGCGTAGACGAGCACAAAGCCGATATCGCGCGGGTCGTGGAGCGGCGCGCCGAGATAGGCCGCAAAGGCCTCGGGCTGGATCAGCGCCCGCGCCGTGTTGATCGCCATGTACACAGCCAGCAGCGCCGCCAGCGCATAGCCGACGCGGCCAGGCCAACTTAAGCTCGAAAAGGCGGCAGCGATTGACGTCATGAAGAAGTCCTCCGCGTCTCTTCTCGAACACGAAGGGCCTTGCGCGCGCGCGTATTCGGCGCTCCATAGGTGAAATGAATTCACCTATGCCGTTCGCCGCGCTGCGGGCTTTTCGCGAAGCCGCGCGGCATGGCGGCTTCCAGGCGGCGGCCCGGGCGCTTTCCCTGACGCCTTCGGCGGTGAGCCATCAAATCCGCGGGCTTGAAGCGGCGCTTGGCGTGTCGCTGTTCACGCGCGGCACGCGGTCCGTGCGGTTGACAGAAACCGGCGCGCAATTGTTCGCTGAGCTCGATGCGGGCTTCGCTCAAATCGCCGCCGCGCTCGATCGCGCGCGTGGCCAAGCCGCGCAGAAGGTGAAGGTGAGCGCCCTTGCGTCTTTCACGCAACATTGGCTCGTTCCGCGCTTGGCGCGGTTCGAGGCGCGTCACCCGGGCATTGCACTCGAAATTGAAACCGCCAACGCGCTCGCCAATTTCGAAACCGATGGCGTGGATGTCGCGATCCGGAATTTGTCCGCGCCCACGCCAGGGCTTGCCGCGCGCAAGCTGATCGATGTCGAGCCCGTCGTGCTGTGTGCGCCAAGTCTGAAACTGAAAGGGCCAGCCGATCTCGCGGGTGTTACTTTGATTCATATCGCGCCACGCACCAATGCTTGGCCGAACTGGCTCGCCGCAGCGGGCCTCGCAGGGTTGAAAGCAAAGGGAAGCCTCATCGTGGACACGATCCCCAGCGCGCTCGAAGCTGCGGCGGCGGGCCAAGGCGTGGCGCTGGCCTGGGCGCCTTTGGTGTGGGACGCGCCAGCGGCTGCGCGGCTCGTTGTGCCCTTCGCATCACCGCCGGGGCTCGGCGCGGCTTATTATACGCTGTGTCCGCGTCCGGCGCGCGCGCACGCCGCAACGGGTGCGTTTATCGAGTGGCTTGTCGCGGAGATGGCCGCCGACCGGCGTCGGCTTGCCAAGCTCCACCGCATGCGGTCAGCGCCGGGTTAGCTCACCATTGCTTGCGGAAGCTGAGCTGCACAACGCGGCCGAGCGGATTGAGGTAGCCCTCTTGATAAGCGCTCGGCGTTGCGCCGGTTTCGTCGCGAACCTCAACGACGCTGTCGGTGATGTTTTCGATATTGAGCGAGAGCCGCGCGCCGCGCAGCCAAGGCGCGGCTTCGAGGATGTTCGGGCGCGCGTCGAAGCTCAAGAACATGCGCGCATTGATGGTCCAGCGATCGGAGAAATCGAGAGCGCCACCTGTCGTTACCGGGATGGAGTAGCTGTCAGTCCAGCCGCCGTTAAATCTCAAACCCAAACCGCGATAAAACACGCCGCCTTCGAACTCGATCGAACTCGCTGGCTCGCCGCCGCCATCGAGGCCGCCACGATCGAGCACGTCGATCGGCGTCTGGCCGGCGGCTAATGTCACGTCATCCATGAGGCGGATGCGATGAAACGCGGACACATTCCAGCGCCCCGCGCCGGCTGTCTGGCCGCCGCCGAGACCCATGCGCCGCTCGGCGGGTGACGCGCCTTCGGGCGTGGTCGGGCTCGGCGCACCTGGCGTTGCGGGGCTAGCTACTGACGCTGGCGCGCCTTCGGCTGGACGTTGCGGGCGACCTTGCTGTTGCTGTCTGCCGATCGAGCGTGAGTAAGAGACGCCCCAGCGGATGCTCTCAATGTCGCGCTGCGCCAGATTAATCGGGCGCGTGTCGATCGCGGTGAGCACGCCGCCCAGATCGCGAACATAGCGCGACGGGAATGCCGCTTCGGTTTCGGGCAAGGCTGTCGGCAACGCCGCCAAAGCGTTTTGCGATTCATTGCGCGCCCAGCTGAATGAGATGGACATGCCTTGGACTTGCGGCGGTGACCACGTGCTGTTGAAGACAAGGTCGTTGCGTTCTTCCGCGAGCAGGGCGCTGTTACCGCCCGTTGTGCGCGTCACCAACACGGACTGGCCATTCGCCACGTCGAAGAACGACACGTCAGGCGTCGTGAGTGTGGGGTCTCCAAGCTGCTGCAGCGATGGGGCGGCCTCGCTGTTTTCGTTCTGAAGCGTGAAGCGCAGCGCGCGGATCGGCGACCAAGAGCCGCCGAAGCCAAAGCTGGAAAGCGCGGCAAAGTCGCTCGGCTCGCTCCATGAGGCCGAGGTGTTGAGCGAGATGTCGCCAAACGCCTCTCCGAACTCGAACCGACGGCTGGTGATTGGCGCTGAGAACGTAATGCGACCCGAGGGCGTTGTGCGCTCAAGGTCGGCGCGTCGTTCACCGAACGTATCGAACGCGTAGCTTTCGATCTGGCGCTGCTCAAAGCCCAGCCGCAGGCCGCCGCGCGCGCGCCCAGCCGGCACATCAAACAACGCGCCGTTAGCGTTGGCGGTGATGTCGTACAAGGTCTGGTCCGAGCGCGTTCGGGCTGGAAGCGCAGAATCCGAGGTTGTGCTCTCTTGGCGGGTGAAGTCGGCGGTGGCGGTCGAGGTCCATTGCCAACCGGCCTGCGAGCCGTCGAGCGCGCCGGCCAAGCGCACGCTTTGAGACTCGCTATCGCGGTCGCGCGGGGTTGAGGCGCTATCGAGCCCCAGAAGCGCGCTTTGCTCGCTGGTTTCGACGCGCACCGAGGCCGTGCCCGTGACGCGCTCGTTCAATGCGCGCGAGAAGCTCGCATTGGCGCGCCAATTGTTTTGGTCCGGAGACAGTGTGCGCGCGGCGCGTGTATCAGGGCCGGATAGCGGGGGTGCGATGTCGCGTTCAAGTTCTGTGATGGAGCTGGCGGCGTCGTGGCTCAGGCCGAGGGCGATGCGATCGCCTTCATCGATCTCGGTGAAGCCAGCTTCGGCGCGCATCGAGGCGCGGGCGTCCACGTCCGCGACGCCGGCGCCAGTTTCCGCCGAGCTGGCGCTATAGGTGCGTTCGAGCACGAGATTGACCACGCGTTGGTCGGGCGAGAAGCCGTATTGCAGCGACAATTGCTCATCGAACACTTCGACGCGCGAAATCACGTCCGCCGGCAGATCGCGAATTTCCTGAAATCCGCTCACGCGGCGTCCATTGATCAGCACGATCGGGAAACCGCCGCCGCGGATCGATGCTGAGCCGGTGTTCGGCGCGACGGCGGCGAGGATTTGAAAGATCGACGATGCCCCGTAGGAGCGGACATCTTCGGCGCTGAACGTGGTTTCCGGGGTCACGTTGCCAGGGACACTGCCCCGCAGGCGCTCCGCGGTGACGACGATCTCTTCGTCTTGGTTTCGCTCTTGAGCGAAAGCAGCGGGGGCTGCTGCTAAGACGGCGAGCATCGGTACAAAAAGGCGCATGCGCTGATCCCTGAATGTGTTCTTCTGCACATCAATCGTGACGAAAAGAAAAAGGCCCCCGACGCCGAAGCGTTGAGAGCCATGATTGTTACGGCGGGAGGCGCCGACAAGATCTCTGTTTTCGCACAAAAAAGCGCCCCGGCCCAGGGGCCGAGGCGCTGAGGCTTGCGAAGAAACTTAGTGATTACAGGCCGATGCCCGCGAGGCCGGCAATGCTGGCTTGGCTCGCGCCATTGCGGTCGCGATCAAACAAGGAGCCGCCCCAATTGTAGCGGACCGCCACGGTCACGGCATCGCTCTCGACATTGGAATTGTCGAACTCGGTGCGATTGTAGCCAGCGGCGATCGAGATCGGCAGCGCCGCGAATTGGTATTCGCCGCCCACGCCATAGGTGAAGGCGTCGTCGTCAGCCGCGCCGGCGTCGACATTGGCCCAGCCGATATTGCCGCTGAGGCGGAAATTGTCGGTCGGGAACACGCGGGCTTCGACGTTGACGCCGTAGCCATCGACGTTTGCGTCGTCGTTGTTGCCGTAAGCGACCGCGCCCGCGAGGGTCCAGCGATCATAGAACTTGCTGGCTTCGAGGCCGGCGGTCCAGGTGGTGCTGTCGTTGGCGTCGGCGATGCCGACGAAGCCGCCGAACAGGTGGCTGTCATTGCGGGAATAGACGTGGCCGGTCACCGCCGTGCCGGTGTCGCTGTCGTCGCTGTCGAGGATCGAAGCGTTGACTTCGAACACGATCGAGCCCGAGCCCGAAAACGCAACCGCGCCTTCGACGCCATAGGCTTCAGAATCGAAATTGTTGGTTTCGCTGTCGGCATAGACGGCGCCGACATAGCCGGTTTGGGCGGCGGCGACGCCTGGCGCGGCGACCGCGAGCAGGGCGGCGGCGCCGATGATCCAATTACGCATGAGTTTCTACCTTGTGGATTACCCGTTCTGGGAGCGCCTACATGGGCCAACGCAGGTGAGTTCGCAATTTACCATGTCGAGCCCGGCTCAGAAACATCCGAAACGATGCAGGTTCGCAACACCAAGATCATGAAAATTATTGATAATTCCCGCTTCGGGAGAATTCCATCCGCCCTGCATCCATGGTGCGGCGCTCAGGCATCTTTGAGAGGACGGACGGTGGCTCGTGGAGGGCCTGAACACATGCGCCTTATGTTGGTTTGTCTGCTGGTCTGCGCCGCCACGCCGGTCCTGGCGCAACCTGTGACTGAAACCCGATATGCCTCGGCGCGGGAGGTTCAGCTACGCGATGTGGCTGCTTATGTGGTGGTCACGCCGGAGAACCGGGCCGACGTCGCCGTGTCGATCGCCAACCGGGGGCCGCTGCGTGCGCCTTCTGTGCGTTTGTCCGGCCAACGCCTGATCGTTGACGGGCGGCTGCGCGGCCAAATCCGATCGTGCGCCGGCGACACGGACGGCGCCTTCGCCGTCACCACGCGGCGCGAGGGACGGCTCGGGCGGGCTGAGCTACCGACCATTCGGCTGCGCGTGCCCCAAGATGCCGTCGTCGCCGCCAGCGGCGCGATGCGGCTCGCGATGGGGCCGTCCCAAAGCGCGCATCTGGCGTTCGCGGGCTGCGGGGCTGCTCAGGTCGCTCGCGTCGAGGACGAGGCGGAAATCAGCCTCGGCGGGGTGATGGATGTCTCTGTTGAGGAGGCCGGCGAATTGTCCCTGGCGTCCGGCGGTTCGGGCGACGCCTCAATTGGCCTGGTGCGGCAGCGGCTTACGATATCCGTAGCCGGGTCGAGCGATGTCGCTGTGGTTCGCGCGGATGGGCCCACCAATATCGCCGTCCAGGGCTCAGGCGACGTCGCCATCGGCGGCGGGCGCGCCTCTGTGCTCAGTGTCGCCGTGGCCGGCTCTGGCGATGTCCGGCACGAGGGCTCGGCGCAAAGCCTCGACGCAGTTGTGGTTGGTTCCGGCGACGTGCGCGTGCGGGCTGTCAGCGGCGCGGTGAACCGGCGCGTGATCGGCAGTGGAGAGGTCCTCGTCGGCGGCTGATCGAGCCTTTTCGGCCTCCGAGAATCCCTTCACCGATGCGCCCCTGAAGGCGCGCTCGGCGTCTGGTGGAGGTAAGAATGCCTGCTGCGATTTCCTGCGTAACATTGCCCGTCGATGACCTGCAGAAGTCGCTGGGCTTCTACAAAGGCTTGGGGCTTTCGGTCGAGGAGCAGGACGATGACCACGCCGCCTTCAATCTGGACGGCGTCTATCTGGTTCTGATCAATCGCGGCGATTTCGGTGATTATGCCGAGAGCGTCGGCCAGCGCGCCGCCGGCAAGGGCACTATGAGCGCAATTTTGAGCTATTTCGCCGAAAGCCGGGGCGAAGTGGATCAAGTACTCGCCAAGGCCAAGGGCGCCGGCGGCTCGACCACCGCGCCGGAAGACGACGAGGGCGTCTATTCGGGCTATTTCACCGATCCGGACGGCCACACCTGGGAAGTGCTACACGACGCGGGGTGAGCTGTCTCGTTCAGAGCTAATGCGACAAAAGCCGGCCAGTTCTTCGCTCTTTTGAGCGAGGGGTTGGTTGGTGCTGGGTCTTTGGTGCGAGCGGGTGTTGAGCGCGGCCGAGCTTTGACGCGGGCGCTGTAAGCCGCGATCATGTCGGCATGTCGAAATGGAAACACCACATCGTACTGGACGTGGAGTCCGATGGTCCGTGTCCGGGCCTCTACAACATGATCTCGTTCGGCCTCGTTTGCGTGGGCGACCCAGCGGTTGGATTTCTCGGTGAAGTCGCGCCGGTCGTCGATAATCCAGGCATCGCTGGCGCTCGCGAAGTCAGCGGAATTTCTTTTGAAGTTCAGACGGGTTATCGCTCCGCTGAGATTATCATGAGCGATGCCGTGGCTTGGCTCGAAGTGGTTGTCGGTGCGGGCAAGCGGCCTATCTTTTGGTCCGACAACCCAGCTTTCGATTGGCAATTTTGGAATTGGTACTGCCACAAGTTTGTTGGCGCCAGTCCTGCGGGTTTCAGCGCGCGCCGCATCGGCGATCTCGATGCCGGTCGGCGCGGGGAGCCGCTAAACACAAGCGCCTTCAAAAAGCGCCGCGAAACCGCACACACTCACAATCCCGTGGACGACGCGCGCGGCAACGCGGAAGCGTTGCGGTGGGTTCTCGAACAGATGGGCGAGAAGTTTTGAGCGCTTCCCTCGAATCCCTCCTTCGCGCGCGCCTTGACCCGCTAGATCGGTTGTCGCCACACGGCGCGACGCGCTCCGACCGCGATTTGAATCCCGATTGGGTCGACATCGCCGCACCGCTGAAACCCGCCGCCGTGCTGGCGCCGATCGTGCGTCGACCCGAGGGCTGGACGGTGCTGTTCACGCAGCGCACCAACGAGACGCCCGCGCATCCGGGGCAGGTGTCGTTTCCCGGCGGACGCGTGGAAGCGCACGATGCGGACGCGGTCGCCACCGCGCTGCGCGAGACTGAAGAGGAGATCGGCCTTGCGCGGCGTTTCATCGAGCCCATCGGCGCCTGGGATCGGTACAACACCGGCACGGGCTTTAGTGTCACGCCGATTGTCGGCTTCGTCGAGCCGGGCTTCGACCTCTCACTCAATCCGCGCGAAGTGGCGGATGTGTTTGAAACGCCGCTCTCGTTCCTGATGGACCCGGCCAATCATGAGCGCCGCGAAGCGATGTGGAACGGTAAATTGCGCGCATACTACGCGATGCCGTACGAGGGTCGTTTCATCTGGGGCGCCACCGCCGGCATGATCCGCGCGCTGTGGGAGCGGCTGCATGGCGAGCGCTAAGAAGACGGCGAAGGCCGCGCCCAAGCTCCTCTCCGGCGATAACCCGCAAATCGCTAAAGGCTTCGGCGATGCGCCGGTCACCGCTTACATCGCCGCTATTCCTGGTTGGAAACAGGATGTGGCGCGCCGCATCGATGCAGCGATCGTGCGCGCGGTTCCCGGCGTGAACAAAGCGGTGAAGTGGAACTCGCCGTTCTACGGCGTCGAAGAAGGGCGCTGGTTCTTGAGCGTCCACTGCTTTGCCAAATACGTGAAGGTAACGTTCTTCGATGGCTCTTCGCTCAAGCCGCCGCCGGAAGGCACATCCAAGTATCCGCAAGTGCGCTATTACGATGTGCGCGAGGGCGAACTCGACGAATCGCAGTTCGAGAAATGGGTGAAACAGGCTAGCAAATTGCCGGGCGAGCGGATGTGACCGGTGCTTGAGAGCGTGGTTGAACGCGTTTGCAAACTGCGCGAATACAAGTCGCGATGACAGCCGCAATCCCCCACGCTGCCTGGCTCAAAGCGCCAGAAACCCAAAAGCTGATCGCCGCGCTTGAAGCCGCGCGCCCTGGCGGCGCGCGCTTCGTGGGCGGTTGCGTGCGCAATACCTTGATGGGCCGGCCGGTCGATGACATCGACATCGCCACGCAGCTGACGCCGGATCGGGTGACAGAGATTTGCGCCAAAGCCGGTTTCGCCGCGCACCCCACCGGCGTTGAGCACGGCACGGTGACGGTCGTGGTCAATCACAAGCCGTTCGAAGTGACGACGCTGCGGCGCGATGTGAGCACGGATGGCCGCCGCGCGACGGTGGCCTTCACCGAAAGCTGGGAGGAAGACGCTCAGCGGCGCGACTTCCGCATGAACGCGCTCTACGCCGACGCCAGCGGCGCAGTTCACGATCCCACTGGCGGCGGCTTGGACGACGCACGCGCTGGCCGCGTCATTTTCATCGGCGACGCGCATCAGCGCATCAAGGAAGATTATCTCCGCATCCTGCGCTTCTTCCGCTTCAACGCCTGGTATGCGCGGGGGCCGCTCGATCCGCACGGCCTGCACGCCTGCGCCGACCTCATGGCCGGCATCGACACGATCTCCGCCGAGCGCGTGTGGAAGGAGCTCAAGAAACTTCTCGCCGCGCCCGATCCGCGCGCGACCTGGGAAGGCATGGACGCGATCGACGTGCGCGCGCGCGCCGCGCCGGAATTGTCCAATCATGCGCGGCTCGACGCGCTCATGCGGCTTGAAGCGGAATTGTTGTTGCCCGTTGACGCGATGACGCGGGTGGCGGCGGCGCTCAACGATCAAATCAGCGCGGGCGCTTTGGCGCGTCGCCTGAAGCTTTCCAACGAGGAACGCGATCGCCTCGTCGATGCGCTCGGCCAGGACGTGAAAATCACGTCGTACATGTCGCTCAGGGAGATGCGGCGCGTGATTTACAAACTCGGCAACGCGGTGTTCCGCGATCGCGTGATGCTCGCGTGGGCGAGCGCTGGAAACGACAAGGCGCAACAATGGCGCGCGCTGGTCGCGCATGGCGCGATGTGGACGCCGCCGAGAATGCCGCTCTCCGGCGATGAAGTGATGGCGGCGGGCGTGGCGGCTGGGCCGAAGGTCGGCGAAGTGATGCGTGAGGTCGAGGAATGGTGGATTGACGCCGACTTTCCCGATGACAAGCTCTCGATCATTGAGCGGCTCAAGGCCGTGGCGCAGGGGATGGCTTAAGCGAGCTTTTCCAGCAGCGCCGCCAGCTGCAGAGCTTCTTTTTCCGTCAATGGCGCCAGCGCGTCGCGCATGGCCTTGCTGTACACCACCCACATCGCCTTGCGCAGTTTGAGGCCGGCGGTTGTGGCGTGGATCATCTGGCCGCGCCCATCCTCGGGGCATTCGCGGCGCGACACATAGCCTTCCGCTTCCATGCGATCGATCAGGCGCGAGATCGAGTAGCGCGCGACCAGCATGTGGCCGGCGAGATCGCGTTGCCGCAGCGGCCCCTCACGTTCAATAGCCCAGAGCACGTCATACCATTCGAGCGCCGGAAAGCCCGCTGTTTTCAGGCGCGTCTCGACGCGCTCCAGCAGCGCCGGGCCAAAACGCTGAATCGCCACCCAGGCGCGCTGGGTGGGATCCTTTGGCAGGGCAAAGGCTTTAGCTGGTGGGTCTTGGGGGGCTTGAACTTGCCGCATGCGCCTCTATTTGGGTATTCGTTGCAAGTGCAACAATACACCAGTTTGCCCTTGGGGAGATAGTATGAGCCGGACAATCGCCGTCATCGTAGGCAGCCTTCGGAAAGACAGCCTCAATCGCAAGGTCGTTGACGCGCTGATCGCCGAGGCGCCGTCGGGGTTAGTATTCAAATTTGTTGAAATCGGCGATCTCCCGCATTTCAACCAAGACCTCGAAGCGACGGCGCCCGCGCAATGGACGCGCTTCCGAGACGAGGTAAATAGCGCCGATGCGGTGCTGTTCGCGACGCCGGAATACAATCGCTCAGTGCCAGGCGTGTTGAAGAACGCGATCGACGTCGGCTCGCGCCCCTATGGTCAGAGTGTTTTCAACGGCAAACCAGCGGCGGTGATCTCGGCGTCGATGGGCGGCATTGGCGGCTTCGGCGCCAACCATCATTTGCGCCAGAGCCTGATGTTCCTCAACATGCCCACGCTGCAACAGCCAGAAGCCTATATCGGCGCGGCGCATACGCTGTTCGATGAGCAGGGCAAACTTGTGAACGACGGCACCAAGAAGTTCCTGGCCACGTTTGCGCAAGCGTTTGCAGTATGGATTGAGAAGAACGCAGGGTAGCGGCGGCATTCTGGCTGGCGCGGCGGCCGCGCCGACGCGGTAGTAGGGGCGGCTTTTGCTCAAGCCGACGGCAGCCGGAGCACCCAGTTGCCTGTCCATCCGGACACGCTCCACTCATTTCGAACAACGCTATTCCCGCTATTCCCGACTATTCCAGTTGTATTCCCGGCATTCCTGCCAATGACTAGGACGCATGCAATTCGGCGAGTACCTCAAGAACCGGCGCACCGAACTCAGGTGGACGCAGCCTGACGCTGCCGCCAAGGCGGGCATCGAGCAATCCTATTTGTCGAAGCTTGAGACCGGGAAGTCGTTTCCCTCGGAGGACGTCTATCGGCGGCTGGTGGAGGCGTTCAGCCTCGACACGGAGGCTATGGTCGCGACCCTTGACTCCGCCGAACTCGACCGCCTCCGCGAGATCGAGTCGGTGCGCAAGCATCTGCTCCAGCGCCAGCACGACACGCGCTCGACCACGCGCCGCTGGCTCTATGCGGGGCTGGCTGGGCTCGTTCTGGGCGGCGCGCTGATCGGCTTGGCGCAGATCGATCGCGGAGGGGCGGCGACGCACTATACCTACCAATCCGAGGGCGTGATCCTAGAGGGCGAGAGCCTCGATGTCTTCGCTGGCGTTGACGACGAACCCGTTCGCGCCGCGCCGGATTACGCCGAACGTATCGCGCGACGCGACGCGCTCATCGCACGCATCGACGATCAAACCATTTTCATCCCCGACATGCGCGGGCCGGTGTTCACCGAAACCGTGCCGGAAGGCCGGCGCATGTGGCGTCTCGTCGGCGCTAATGCGGTGAACGTGCCGGCCCGATTTGGTTGGGCCTTAGTCCCGGGCTTTGCGCTGATCATCGGCGGGCTCGGATGTTTCTTCATCAGCTGGCGCAGACCCTGAGGACGAAATGAAATTCGTTGCTTTGATTGCCGCCGCCGCTCTCGCGAGCTGCGCCACCACCACTTTGACCGTCGCCGAGCCCTCTTTACGCGGCGAACCGCTCGATGCACGCATCGAGGCGTTGATGGCGCGCGAGCAGGTTGTCGGCATGGCTGTCGCCGTGATCGAGCGCGGTGAGATTACGCATGTCGGCGCCTACGGCTCTCGCAATCGCGAGAATGCGCTGCCGCTTGAGACCGATACGATCATGTACGGCGCATCCTTAACCAAGGCGGCGTTTGCGTACATGGTGATGCAACTGGTCGATGAGGGCCGGCTCGATCTCGATCGCTCGATCGCGGACTATCTGCCGCGCCCGCTACCGGAGTACGAGGATTACGCTGATCTCGCCGGGGATGAACGGTGGCGCCAGCTGACGCCGCGCATCCTGCTCTCGCACACGAGCGGCTTCGCCAACATGCGCTGGTTGGATGCCGATCAGCGGCTGCGCTTCCACTTCACGCCGGGTGAGCACTACGCCTATTCGAACGAAGGCATCTGGATTTTGCAGACCGTGCTTGAACAGGGCCTGGGCCTCGATGTTGGTGCGGAGATGCAAACCCGCGTGTTCGATCGCTTCGCCATGGCGCGCACCTCGATGCAATGGCGCGACGATTTCGCCGGTAACCTCGCCGACGGCTACGCCATGGATGGAACATTCGAACCGCATGATCGCCGCGACAACGTCGCCGCCGCAGGCTCGATGGACACCACAATCGAAGATCAAGCGCGCATGTGGCGCGGGATGTTTGCTGGTGAAGGTCTCTCCCGCGCGGCGCGCGCCGAATGGGTGCGCGCACAATTCCCGATCCGCACCACGCAGAAGTTTCCAACGATCCAGTTTTACAACACCATCGACCCACGCGGCGAAGCGACCAACCTCTCCGCTTCACTCGTGGGTGAAACCTGGGATGGCCCAAACGGGCGTTATTTCTCCAAGGGCGGACACAATGACTGGACCGGAAATCTGGTCATTTGTGCGGAGGCGCAGCAGCGCTGCCTGGTGATGCTGGGCAACAGCGTGCGCGCAGAGATCATCTTTCCCGAGGTCGCCGCGCTGGTGCTGGGCGAGACGCAGTTTCCGTTCTGGTGGATATATCCGGAGCTTCACGACTATGAGGAGCTAAGGATGGCGCATCGAGCGGGCGGCGTTTGCTTTTCGCCGATTTCGGCCACTCGCGACTGCTCCTGGCTTCGGATAGCTTACGCCCTCAATCCGTCCCCTTGCCTTCGCCGCCTTGCATCTTGGCACTTGCCGCATATGTCGCGCTGAGCTGGCGGTAAGATTTCGAGTTGAAGGCGGCGATGGTGGCGATCACGCCTACAAATCCGGCCGCGCTGAAAACGAGCGCGATACCCCTCTCGGGTCCACGCCCGTACCAGTCACCAATTGCGTCAGCGCCAGCGCCTGTGGTCATCAGCGGGATAAACGCGAACTGCGTCAGTGGCGCGATCATAAACGCGGTGAGCGGTGAAGCTGCTTGCTCGACGGACTGAGCAAAACCGAACACGCGCCCCTGCCGTTCCAGCGGTACGACCTTTTGAAGTGTCGTGTGCTCCGCGGCTTCCGCGTAGGGACCGAGGAATAGCCAAATGAAGCATCCTGCCGCCAACAGCGGGATCGACGACTGTACTGTGAACACCATGCTCACGGCCCATACAACGAGGTTCACCATGAGCAGTGTTCGCAGCGGGTTTTTGCCCAGTCCCGTGCGCGAGATGAGAAAACCGCTGAGGATGAAGGCGGTCGAAACCACCGCCCACAACAGGCCCCAGCGCTCGACCGACATCAGCGAGAGTCCGTAAGCATCCATCAGCGCCATGAACACGCCGCCCAGAAAATTATTGAATGTGGCGAAGAGGATCAGTGCGAACAGCCCCGGTATCGCAGCGATGACAGCGACGGTTCCACGGAGATCGATCCGTCGGGGCGCGCTTGGATCGGCCTCAGGAATCGTCTCGTGCAGCGTGACGAATAAAAGATGCGCAAACGCCAAAAGCGAGAAGACGAGCGCAAGCGCGAGTGTTCCCGCCATCCCGCCCCAGGCGACAAGAAAGCCGCTTATGGCCGAGGTGGTTAGAAAGCCAATGCCCGTCACCATGCCGACAAGGCCGTTCGCCTTATCCCGCCGGTCCTCGGGAACGAGAACCGTTACAAGCGTGGGCAAGGCGATGTTGCGGATGTTGCCGGCAATGACGCCAAACATGACGACGACGATGAACAGCCAAAGCGGCGCGCCCGAAACCTCGGTCAGCGTCGACGTGGGTACAAGCAGGCACGCGGCAAGACCCACGGCATAGAACGCGAAGGACGCCGCGCTCGACGCCATCATCACGTGCTTCTTGCGATGATGATCGACAAGGCTGCCGAACCAGATGCCCAGTCCGCTCGTCAGTGCAAGATAGATTCCGGCAATGAGCCCGGTTGCGAACACCGAGCGCGTTTCGAGGAACACCCAAAACGTCGCCGCAAACCAGACCGTGAAATTGGTGATGCTGGCAACGAGGGTGTTGGCCAAGAGTTGATGAAAGGCAGTCATGCGCGACAGTCATAACCGCGGCATCCCAGTTTCCGCAAAGGCGCCGCAGCGGCGGTAGGCCACACCCAACCTATCGCCACGATCGCTGAACCGCTCGCGCGCTCCAATTGGGACATCGCGCAAGAGACTCGTATGCGGCGCGATCTCGCCGATGGCGGTCATAGCCCGCCCGAGCGGGTCAAATCAGCAAGAAAAGCCCTCTCATTCTCTGAACGCGACACTAAGCTAGGCTGACCGCAAGGCCCGAAGAGACTGCTGCATTCTCTCCAAAACCTCCAAAGGTACCCGTTTGTTCGCGGCTCTTCCCTGATGATACTGCGTCCATTCCCGGAACAGTTGTACCGCTGCATCGTACTGCGACTGCTTAAGTTGTTCTCGTTCGAATAGGGCTGCGGCTTTTAAGGCTGGGCGAACTCGACCCAAACTCTTGTAGGTGCGTTGGTGTCTGCCATCGTTGTCGTCGCGAATTCTCTGCTCAACAAACGCTACGGCTTCATCGAACACTTTCCTGGCTTCGGTTCGGTGATCGTCACCGCTTTGGCCCGCAGCACCTGACTCCGAAACGTCAGCGATCTCGCCATCTAACTCGGCTTCGCGCTCTTCTAGCCCTTCCTTCAAGGTGACAAAGCTTTGGGCGTCCTCGGCCTTCTCTTCCGCCTTTGTGACCCGCTTGTTGAGTTGCCAACCGATAATCGCGGCTAGGAACGTCACCAGCACCGGCGAGTTTGCGACGTCCCAAAAGCTGGCATCAGCGGGAATTGCAAAAAATGAGCTGAGATCCGGCACTGACACCCCCTTAGCTGCGGGCCTGGGCCCGGCTCGCAAAGAAGCACAGGAGTCAACAGGGAGGAAGGCTTAGTTGAGCCCCTCCGCCTACGAGGGCCAACCGTAACGGCATCAGGGTCGGTTTTGGGCCATCGCACGCCTGATCGCCACTTTCTTCCGAATGACTAACCCGATCCAATCGGGTCGTCGGTAATGCTGCCGACCAGTCACAATTCGCGACTAGCTTGATCGATCCGAGCGTGCTGTCAGCAGCCTGGCCTAAACGCCTTTATAGTTGCTAGTGGTTCCCCCAAGGCTCTGACAAAGGGTCGAAAAACGACAGCGCCACCGCTATCGCCATCCCGATGCCCGCGCCGAAAAGGACCGCAGTGGCGAACGCATCGGCAGTGCTTAGCGTGAGCGCAGCGCGGTTGCGTATAAGCCGATAAATGGCGGCTCCTGCACCAATGATGGCGCCAATGGTGGCGGCGACGAGGGCGGTGCCGCCGGTGATTAGCGCGGCGAGCAGCAACACCGTGGACAGAGTCATCAGCCTGGCGAGAAAGCCGAACACGCGCGACTTGGTCAGATGCTGAAGAAACATCAGCGCGTAGGTCGCCGCCGCGCTCGCTAAGAACAGATGTAGTAAGTTCACGCCTAATCAAGACCTCATCCCGGCGCTCAGGGCAAACCGGCGAGTGGCGGTTCAGGGCCAAAAATCGACATTCTCCTCCCTGGCGGCCGTGCACAAGGGCGCGCGCCGGCCAGACTAGGGCCCCAAATGCAGGGTCAAAGATACGAGGATAGAGTCCAAACTATCCGACCGACTTGAGTGCGCGCTTAGACTGGCGCGGAAATGTCCGTCATCGCCGAACCCGCCCGCCGTGCCGGCGCGGCTCACACCGAAGAGTCACGGCCCTTTCTCCGCCGCAGTATGAGGGCAAACCCGAGTAGGCTGACGGCGATCAACACCGCAGTGGCCGCCATGGTGGCGTAGTCGCGGTTGCGTCGGCCCAGCGGGTTGAGGAACTCCCATTTGTGCAGATTGTCGAACGTCCAGCCCTCAAGGCGTGTCAGCCAGGTTTCGTTCGGGCGCGCGGCGATCAGGCCTTCGCGGACGTCCACGAAAACGGGGCCACTCGGCGCATCGACGCGCCAAACCGGCAGGCGTTTGTTGATGAAGCCGTAGCCATCGCCGAAGCGGGTGACCATTGACACGGACGCTTCTGCCGGCGCGACGCCCAGCGCACGGGCGCGGTCTTGGTCCGTATCCGGCGCATGTGTACCGAAATAGTATCCTGTCTCTTCGATTTGCAGCCGCCAGAGTGGGCCGCCCGCCGCGGTCAAGTCATTGACGACGATGCCCGGTTCGGTTCCAGGAATGGGCGGAAGTTGCGCAACACCAAAAAGCGCAGCGCGCGGCGCGGGTTCAGCCCAGAGGCTTGAGGTGACGAAAAGATGCAGCGTGCCTGACAGGGTGAACATCGCCACCGATGGCAACGCCACCCAAGCCGCGATCGTGTGCGCCCTGTGCAAGCCGCGCCCGCGTGAGCGCCATAGCATCGCAGCGCCGAATGTGGTTGTGGCGATCACCGTCGCGATCAGTGCGAAAATCACCGCCAATCGCAATGGCTCGATCGGTTCCAGGAATTTCAGCGTATGGATATTCTGGAATACGCTGAGGAGAACGCGCCGCTGATCGTTCGCCACCGCCGCGAGACGATCAAGCCCTGTATCAACATAGAGCGTGAGGCCATCCGGCGTTGCGAAACGGACCTCCCAAACCGGCAAGAGGCGGTTCACGCTCGGATATTCGGTGCTGAACGCGGTGATCAGCCGCGTGGCTTCAACCCGCGAATTGGGCAACCCCGCATAATGGCGCGCGAGCGCGATGGCGTGACGCTGCTCTATCTCTGGCGCTACTGCGCCAGAGCGAGCATCAAGGACGACGCGCGCGGAGTTATCGCGCGCGGCAAACCAATACGGGTTGCCGTCCACCTTCACCAGCCGCACAAGCGTTGTTTCTGCAATGCCGGCTGCGGCCAGGGCGGGGGCTGGCGGAGTTAGGCCATCAAGTGTCAACACTTGCGCCGACGGCGCCTGCACGGCTGGGCGCGGCGCGGTCCAGCTCATGATCGGATGCAGGAAACCGGTGGCGGCCCAAAGGACCGCCACCAGACCTGCAACCCACGCCAGCTTGCGATGGATTGCGCGCACGCTCATGACCGCGCTCCAAACCGCAACCGCAGACCGCCAAACACCGCCGCCCCATCGCCCGGCGTCGCGATGGAAAGGTTCGCGCCTGGAGCCTGTGCATTGGCGATCGACGACACCATCGACACATACTTCTCATCGGTCAGATTTCGGCCCTCAAAAAACACCGACACACTGTCTGTCACGGCATAAGATCCGCTGATGTTGAGCAGTGTGTAGCTAGGCGAGCGCATCGTGTTGCGGAAATCGACCACAGTGTCGGATTGGACGAACACCGAGGGCGCAATGCGCAGGCGCCCATCGCTCCAGGCCAACTCCGCAACCAGCGTGCTTTCCGGCACGCCCGCCAACTGATTGTCGCCATAAACGGGATCGCCATCGAAAGTGAAATCGTTCCATGTCCAAGCCGCGCGGGCGTTGAGCGCGCCGCCGAACAGGTCTTCGGCTAGTGTTGCCCCTAGGCCTGCCTCAATGCCGCGATGGATCGTGTTCGGCGCATTGAACGTGGCGGCAGGGATGAGCGGGCTGACCTGGAAGGAAATGAATTCGTTCTCAAGGCGCGCGTCATAATAGGTCAGCTCATAGCGCATGCGCCCGAGATCGCCGCGCACGCCGATCTCGTAACTCGTTCCCTCCTGCGCCTTGATCGGCACGAAGGTAACAAAACCGCCCTGCGTGAGTTGCCCGAACGACGGCGGCTCGTACACGCCAGACACGTTGGCGAAAACCTGCAGCGCGTCCGACGCCTCCCACAGCAGGCCGAGTTTTGGGCTGATCTGGTTGAAAGTCTCGCTGTCGCTCGCCGCCGGATTGCGCAGGTTCAACGCCTCGCGATCCGTGTCGATGCTATTGAGACCGGCAAGCAGCGTCAGCCGCTCGGTCGGTTTCAGTCGCAGTTCCGCGAACGCATCAAGACCGCCAGCATACTGAATGGAATGCGCCGTCAAGGCGCCGCGGGCGGCTTGACGGTTCGGCGTGGCGGCATAGGTCCGCGCGGCCGTGCGCGCATCCCGCCAGCGCACGCCCGCAGTCCAGGCGAGCGGCATGCCAAGCGCTTCCGTCTCGCCATCCCAGCGCGCGAAAAGTAGGCCATCGGAGACGCGTTGATCGATCACCACGCTGATCGGGTGATAGAGCTGACGATCCGTATACGCCGCGCCAAGCGTGAAATCGCCAAGCGCACCGGCGTTGATCGTCGTGCGTGTCCAGCCGCGCCAGGAATTGATGTCGCGGGCAAAGGCGAAGTTGAAATTGCCCGTGTTGGCGAGTTCGGACGTCGTCGTCGCTTGCGCGATGGTCAGCGCGCCGGGGATGCGTTGATTAACGTCGTTGCCGAGAAGGCCGAAGCGCGTTTCCACCGCATCGTTCCAGCGGATGCCAGCCTGCGCATACAGCCGGCCATTGCTCTGCTCCGCGTTTTGGCGGAACCCATCCTGGCGCTGACCGGTGGCGGAAATGATCAGGTCGTAGCGATCATCCGCATAAGCGGCGCGAGCGTTGACCCGTTCCGTGCCGAAAGATCCTAAATCCACGCGCAAGAACCCGGCTTCGTCGACGCTGCGGCCTGTGATGCCGGTGAGTTCAACGGCGCCGCCCAAGGTCGCCGATCCGCTCGCGAAGGCGTTGGCGCCGCGATTGACGGTGATGAAGTTGGCGAAGCTTGGATCAAGCTCCTGAAAATCGCCGAAGCCATCCGCGCCATTGATCGGCACGCCATCGAACAAGAGCTCGACGCCCCGCAAATGCGCGTTGTTGGCAAGCCCCGAGCCGCGGATCGACAAGCGCACCTCTTCGCCAAAGCGCGGCTGTGCGATGACGCCGGGCGTGAGTTGCAGCGTGTCGCGGAATGTGACGGCGTAGCGATCTTCAAACTCTTCCGCCGCAACGACGGACACATTGCCCGGCCGTTCGCGGGCGGCTTGTGTTGCGGCCTCGGCTTCGGGGTTCGGGCGTTGTCCGACGACCACGATCTCAGCGTCCGGTCGCCGGTCTTCGGCGTCCAACGCTTCGGCATGAGCCATGCTAGGGACAAGGACAGCCGACAGCGCGGCCAACGACGCCGACGCGGCGACGAGTCGGGCAAATGATGAGGGTGACATGGAAACTCTCTAAACACGGCGCACTGACATTCATGCCGCGCGCACGACAACGGGCTCGGGCGCTGCCCCGAAGGACCGCACCGACGATTGTTGGGGTCAGAGAAGAACGGGCGGGCCTGTTGCCCAGGGCGGCGGCGCGGCGAGGCTGCGGCTAGGCGCAATCGCGATTGCGTGCGGAAGGTCGGCGGAACCGAGACGGAAGACAACAGGCACGGACGCCGGTTGCTCTGGCGCAGAGAGCGCCGCCGCAACAGCAAAGACGCAGGGCGCATCGGCGCTGGGCGCATTCTTGGAGGGCGCGTCGTTTTGGTTCGTTGAACCCGGATCAACGACGGCGCCTGTCGTCAGGTCCATGACGAGTTCGGCGGGTCCATTACCGGAGCACAAGGTCACCGTGATGAAGCGGTGATCCTGGCTCGGCGTGAACATGTAGCCGGCCGGAACGAGCGCACGCACAACCATCGCCAGCAGCGCGAACGCTGTCAGCGCCTGGGCGAACCCAATCTTATGGTGGCGTAGCCCCCGCAACATGTCCTCACTTGTCACGTGGAATCCCATTAACGCGCCAGCGCTCCAGTGTCGCGCCTCTTCCCCGGCGCGGCGATATTCGGGCGACGCCCCCAAACGCCTCACTGCGAGTGTCTCGATTGCGCGACAGTCATAGCCGCGGCATCCCAGTTTCCGCAAAGGCGCCGCAGCGGCGGTAGGCCACACCCAACCTATCGCCACGATCGCCGAACCGCTCGCGCGCTCCAATTGGGACATCG
>JALHOC010000018.1 GCA_022843225.1 Hyphomonadaceae bacterium | reverse complement strand
GATCGGCGAACACTCGACGCCGAATGCGTGGCGCAGAGCCAAGCCCGACCAACTCATGTGCAAGCGCTGCCACAAAATCAAAACGCTGCGCGACATCAAGAAAATCTGGAAGGTGAAGCGCCTCAATGGCGCAGCGCTTTCGCAGTACGAACGCCGCCGCCGCTATGGCGCACAGCTCCGCAGCCGCCCCTTACAGTCGTCGCGATAAGCTCGGAGCTTCAACATGGAAGCGCTAGTGGTCGCCATCATCGCGTTGGTCGCGCTTGTGCTGATCGACGCTGGCTACTGGATCGCCATGAACTTGGTTCGATGGTCGCCCGTCATCATCGTTGGCGCCACCGCGGGGTGGCTTGCGGTTCGCGCGGGTGTGGCGCCAGGGGAGGCTCTAATCACAGGTGTTCTCGCCAGCATGGTCGCGCGCCACCTAAGCTGGCGCGCGGAGGGATCGTAAACGCTCCGCTGGATCACGAAATCTGTGGCGCAGCGGCCGTTCTCTTCGCGCAGATACTGACAGCGTTCGCTAGCCTCTTAGTGGGCGCCAACATGCGGCAAGCTTGAGTGCGTTTGTGGGAAAGGAAACACTGGCCAACGACAAGCATCACCGACCAACACCGTCCAACTCGCGCTTGCCGCGCGGCCGTGAAATGCTGTAAATACAAGGTGAAGATAGCCTAGAACGCACTCGAACTCGGGCACTCTTCTCAGACGTCGGTATCGGGTCGAATCCGAAATCAAATTATCTCTTTTTATTCAAGCAGGTCGATGAAGATGCCGAGTCCTCTTCCGGCACCATCAGCGCGACGAACCGCTCGACCCGGCGGATCGCAAACCCAAACCCGCATCGACCAGCGCGCGGCATTGCGCTAGCAGAGTCGCCTGAGTTTGGCGGCGGGGCTGATGGACGAACACGACAGGGCAGTCGCGCCGCCGGCGCCTGAGCCGCGCCTATGCCTGGGTGTGACCGGACACAGGGCCAACCACCCCGCGCTTGCGGGCGGCGCATCCGCAATCGAGCAGACCCTCTCCGAGATTCTGGATCTGATCGCCGCCGCCACTGCGGAGGAGCTTGGTCAACCCGGGGTGCGGCGCACGCGCCTTCACACCATGCTCGCGGACGGCGCCGACCAGATCGTGGCGCGCGCGGCGCTCAAGCGGGGCTGGGAGATCGTCGCACCCCTGCCGTTCGGCGCCGATCTGAATTGCGCGATCAGTGCCCGCCCCACAAGCGAGGCGGACGCGCGCGCCTTGCTGAACGGCCAAGCGCCCGCCGATACGGGCGTAGCCGCGCGCGCCGCCGCGATCCGCGCGCTCTACGATCACGCAGCGTTGTTTGAACTCAAGGACGCCGATTCCGCGATTGAGCAGATGTTCCTGGCGGCGCTTGCCTCGAACGCGTCGGAGGACCGCGCCACGCTCGACGCCAATGTGTCGGCACGCGTCGCGCTCGCGGCGCGCATCATTCTGGAGCAATCCGACATCGTGTTGGCGGTCTGGGACGGCGCGCAAACCAGTTTTGTCGGCGGCACCGGCCACACGATTGAAGCCGCGCTGGAGATGGGCGCGGCCGTGGTTCTGATCAATCCGGCGCGCCCGCAAGCGTGGCGCATCTTGCGCGCTCCGGAATCGCTGGCCCATCCCCAACCGCCACCGCCAGAATCCGAGCGTGCGACGGAGCTGCAGCAGATCGTGCACGCAGCTTTGGCGCCGAAGGCCGCTCGCAAGCATCGCCCTCATCACGCCGATGCCGAACAACAAGGTGTGGCGGCCCTGGACGCGATCAATTGGCACAACAAAAGCAATCCGCTGTGGCACGCTTACCGGCGGATCGAGGCTTTGTTCGGCGGCGATAAGTCCGCTTCGCCGTTGCGCAACCTTCAACAGGTGTACGAGCCGCCCGCAGTTTTTGCGCAACGCAGCGGCGCGCCAATCATGCAAGCGTTGCAGGATGCGCCTGACGCCGATCTCCCTTTCCGCGCGCGCATCGCGCAATTCGTGCTGCCCCGCTTTGCCTGGGCCGACGGCATTTCGGCCTATCTCTCCGACACCTATCGCGGCGGCATGATGATCAATTTTGTGCTGTCGACGTTGGCGATTATTGGCGGCGTGCTCTATCTGCCATTGGTTGGCTCGCACTTTAAGTGGGCGTTCGCCCTGTTCGAGCTTTTGCTGCTCTCAGCGATCTTGTTCATCACCTATCTCGGCCAGAAAAAACGCTGGCACGGGCGTTGGTTCGAGACGCGACGGACAGCGGAATATCTCCGCCACGCGCCAATTCTGCTTGCGCTTGGCGCTGCGCGCGCGCCGGGGCGATGGCCGCGCGGCGCCGACACGATGTGGCCCGAATGGTACGCGCGGCACGCATTGCGTGAAGTCGGGCTGCCGCGCCGACAGGTGACCAACGAGTACCTCCGCTATTGCCTGCGTGAGATGCTTGATCGCCACGTCGAGCAACAGCGCGACTATCACCATTCCAAGGCGCAACGATTGACGAACGTGCACCACAATCTCGACCGCCTTTCGGAAACGCTGTTTCAGCTTGCGGTGGTTTCAGTGGCGCTCTTTCTTCTGATTCAGGTCGGCGATTGGATCGGCTTGGTGGGAGAAGAGGCGATCTCGCACACATCGAAGACATTCACGTTCCTGGGCGTGGCCTTGCCGACCTTAGGCGGCGCAATCGCCGGCATCCGCTATTTCGGGGACTTTGAAAGGTTCGCCGCCATCTCGGAAGTGACCGCCCAGAAACTCGACGCCGTGCACCAACGGATCGCGCTTCTGCTGCAGGCGCCTGACGAGAAACTGGACTATGCTTCGGTCGCGAACCTCGCGCACGCCGCCGATGATATCGTGGTGAGCGAGATCGAGAACTGGCAGGCGGTGTTCGGCGGGAAACAAATCACGGTTCCGGTGTAGGGGCATCGCATTGGCCGAGAGCGATGCCACAAACGATCCGATCGCTGAGGCGCCCCAAGCCGCGGTTCGGTATCGCGCGTTCCTGAGCTATTCCTGGCATGACAAGGCCTGGGGCAACCGGCTGCATCGGTGGCTTGAGAACTACCAGGTGCCCGTCGGCGTTGAGGTCAATCTCGGACCCTCGCGGCGGCTGGGCAAGATTTTTCGCGATGACGAAGACATGGCCGCCGCCGGCGATATCGGCTCGGTCGTTCGCCGCGCCATCACCGCTTCAGAGAGCATGATCGTCGTCTGCTCGCCGCACTCCGCGCGATCACTTTGGGTGCAAGCCGAAATCGAGCACTTCAAGGCCGCATCGCCAAGCGGCCAGGTCTTCGCCGTCATCGTCGATGGCCAGCCGAACGCTTCCAATCCCGATCTCGAATGCTTCCCACCGGCGCTGCGCGTGGTTCGCGGCGACCTTGGCGTCATGCCAATCGAGCCTGTTGGCGTCGATGTGCGCCGCGATGGACGCGCGCGGGTTTGCGCACGCTTGGCCGCGGGCATGCTGGGCGTCGACTTCGACGACCTTTGGCAGCGTGACCGCAGACGCGAAGAAAAAACGAGTCGGATTCGCACGGCAGTTCTGAGCGCGCTGACACTGATTTTTGCCGCGTTGATGGTGGTCGCCGCGTTCAACGCTCACAATGCGCATCTCGCGCTGAGTCGCTTTTTCGCCGAGCGCGCATGGCAAAAGCTCGATGTCGGCGATCCCCTCTCGGCGACACGCTACGCCCTGGCCGGCATGCAGGTCGCGCCCGAGAACCGGCGGCTCTATGTGGCGGCGCTCGGCGCGATCGCGCACGATACGAGCGAGAGCCAGCCGCCTCTGCTGCACAATGGCGCCGTCACAAGCGCCAGCTATGCGCCAAACGGCGCGCTTGCTGTCACAACCAGCCGCGATCGCTTGGCGCGCATCTGGCGAACCGATACGGGCGCACTTGCGGAGACCTTACGTGGCCACGAAAGCGACGTGACTGCGGCGGCTTTCTCCCGCGATGGCAGCCAGCTTGTCACGGCGGACGTGAGCGGCGGCATCCGGCTGTGGTCAACAAACGATTGGTCCTTAACCCGTGCGTTCGAGGGGCAAGGCGCAGAGATTGTCAGCGCGGCCTTCTACCCAGATGGGCGGCGCATACTGTTCCTCGACACAGCCAACGCGGTCTTTGCTGTCGATGTCGCGACCGACCAAACGCTGATGCTGTTACCGCCCAGCGACGCGGAAATATGGAACGTGGCGATCTCGCCAAATGGCCGTAGAATTGTGACTGGCGGCGAGGACGCCATCGCGCGCGTGTTCGATGCCGCAAGCGGCGCTGAGATTATGCAATTGCGCGGCCATGACGACGCCATCCTGCATGTCGCATTCTCTCCCGATAGCGCCCGTGTGGTGACCGCGAGCGCCGATCGGAGCGCCATTGTCTGGGACATCGCCAGCGCCCGGGCGCTGATGACCCTTCGCGGCCACGACCTCGAACTGTACGATGCGCAATTCTCTCGCGATGGACGCCGCATCGTCACCGCCAGCGTCGATCAAACCGCGAGACTTTGGGATGCGCGCAGCGGGCGTTTGATCCGTAGTTTGTCCGGACATACCAACCTGGTGACGCGGGCGACGTTCTCGGGAAACAGTCGTCTCGTCGTCACGGCGAGCGAGGACGGGTCGGCCCGCGTCTGGAACGGCGAGACCGGCGCCTTGCTGAATGTGCTGCGCGGACATTCCGGCGCGCTGCGCGCAGCGACTTTCGCGCCGGATGGTCGCGCCGTGCTCACCGCCAGCGCGGATGGAACAGCGCGCTTTTGGCCGATGCCGCAATCCCGGCTTGTGCACACGATCGAGTCGCGAGACGGTGGCATAGCTAGCGTAGACTTCGCCCCGGGCGGCGCGCACATCATCGCCTCGACACTTGAAGGCGCAGTCTTGGTTTGGGAAGCCGCCTCGTATGAACAAGTGCGCCGCTTCCAGGCGCACGCGGGCGCGGCTTATGCGGCGGTCTATTCAAGCGATCGGCAACGCATCGTTACCGCGGGCGTGGACGGAATGGCGCGCACCTGGGACACAAACACCGGCAACAGACTGCTGGAAATTCGCAGCGGCAGTGAGACCGTCTTCGCAGCAACGTTCTCTCCCGATGGCGGCGCCATTCTAACAGCCAACGCAGACGGGACCGCCCATATCCGCGACACGCAGAGCGGGCGCATCGTTTTGACCTTAACTGGACATACCGATCGCGTCCGCAGCGCGGCCTACTCCCATGACGGTCGTTACATCGTGACCGGCAGCGACGACATGACCGCGAAGCTCTGGGACGCGACCACGGGGGCGCTCATCGACACGCTGACGGGGCATCGCCTAGGCGTCGGCGGCGTCTCGTTTTCGCGCGATGACCGAAGCATTTTGACGTCAAGTGATGACGGTAGCGCGCGCGTGTGGGACACGCGAGCACGGCGGCTACGCACCAGCCTGAACGGCCACAGCGGGGCTGTCTATAGCGCTGTGTTCTCCGCCGACGGCTCACGCATCGCGACCGCCAGCGAAGATCGCACAGCGAGGATTTGGGACGCGATCGATGGCCGGCAGCTCGCCAGTCTAGGCGGCCATGAAGGCGCGGTCTTTGGCGTGGCCTTTTCCCCAGATAACGCGCGCTTACTAACCGCAAGCGAGGATGCTCGTGTGCGCGTTTGGGATGTGAGCCGGCTTACCCAACCATGGCCAGACCTTGCGCGAAGCGCTTGCGTTAACATATTGGGTGGCAGCGAGCGCCAATTCTCCGAGGCCGAGATCAATTCGGATTCATTGCTGACCGCCGAGTGGCGGCGTACAAATCGTGACGTATGCCGCGGCGTCGTTGGCGTGCCTTCGCTCTCTACATTGAGACGCTAGCCGCGCGGTCGCGGTCGCCTTGGCACACGTGCGCCGCCTGAGCCCAAATCATCGCCTGACCCAGCGCCAGCCTGCGCCACATCCTGTTGTTCATCGTTGGCGTCACGCATCAACCAATCCACAGCCTCGTAGCATGCCGTGATTCGCCGCGCGGACGGGCTGTAGCGAAACTCGGCGGCGCCGCGCCCACAACTCCTCGCAACCAATGAGACGTCGTTCGGCAGATGGACGAATTGCGAAATGTCTTCAGCCGCGTCTTCGAGAATGCCGGACTCCATCAGATAGGCGCGCGCAGCAGAGAGCGCGCCGCCAGCTTGCTCGTACTCGACGTGAATCGAAGCGCCATCTGGTGAGGCCGGAGGGATGAGTGAATCGCCGAACCAGTCTTCGAGATCGGCATGCAGCACTTCAACCTCTTCCCCGCAATCAACCGAATTGATCGAAACGGAGAACGCCTCAGCCAGCTCTGGATAGAGATTTGGGTTTGAGCCATAGAGGTAGCATGCAATGCGCGCGGCGCGCGTGGCGTCATCAGGATAGTGCGGGCTTTGCCCCACTCCTTGCTGGAGGTCGGCGCTCCGACTCCAACCCTCGATCGCCGCCCAGATTTCCTCGTCTTGCTCGGGTTCATCGGGATCGGGCAACATCAGCCACACCGCGATATCGTCGGCGGCTTCCTCGGAGGCGAGGCGATCACCGTGCTGATCCACGTCCAGCACTTGATCAAGGATCATATGCCCCACTTCGTGGTAGGTGAGAAAGAACAGATTGCCATCGACATAGGCGCTCTGCGCTTGATCCGAGGCGTCGAAGCCCTGGGCTTGGGCGCGCGTTGGCGCGACGCTCGCAAGCAAAACCGCCGCCGCGACGGCGAAGATCTGAATTCTCATCGTACACCCCAATGCCCGCGCGCCCTCACTATGAGCGCCTTAGCTTTCCAGACGCAAGAGCGATATTCCAGATCGGCTGCCGCTTACTCATCGCGCGCCTTGTACCGCGCGCGTTGCGCCTTGTGGATGCGCTTCCATTTTTGCCTCTCGACGGCCTGCAAGCTGGCATCCTCGCGCCGCGCCGCAAAGGCGAGTTCACGTTCCAACTTCTGGTAGGCGCGCCAGCGTTCCGCGTTGAGCGTCCCCGCGCCGATTGCTCCCAAAATGGCGCAGCCAGGTTCGCTCTGGTGTTGGCAATTGCCGAAGCGGCAGTCGCCTGCCAAAACCACAACGTCAGCGAAGCTAGCATTGAGCGCGTCGTCCTCGGCCAGCAGGCCCAGTTCGCGCATGCCCGGCGTATCAACCAGAAGTGCGCCGCTTGAGAGACAAAACATCTCGCGATGGGTGGTGGTGTGGCGGCCCCGATCATCAGCTTCACGCACCGCGCCGGTCGTCATCGCCTCTGCACCAAGCAGCGCGTTCAGCAGGGTTGATTTGCCGGCGCCAGAGCTTCCAAGCAGCACAGCGGTGACGCCAGGCTTGAGCCAAGCCTCAAGCTGTTCAAGCCCCGCGCCGTGCAGCGCCGCGAGCGCCGTCACTGGCGCACCGCCTGCAATCTCAGCGATGCGCGCGGTTTCACTAGCAGGATCGGCGCACAAATCCGCCTTGGTGAGAACGATGACAGGCGTTGTGTTGGCGTCGCGCGCCGCCACGAGGTAGCGCTCCAAACGGCGCGGATTGAGGTCGCCATTGAGCGCGGCCACCAGCAGCGCGACGTCGATATTGGCGGCGAGTATTTGCGAGCGCTGGCCGCCCGCCATGCGACGTTTGAATACACTGCGGCGCGGCACGACGGCATGGATGCTCGCATCTTGGCCTCCGACGTCGCTGACTGCGAGCCAGTCGCCGACAACGGGATAGCCTCCTTCCGCGGCGTCCGCAGCCAAGCGGCCAGACAACCGCGCATTGCGCTCCCCTTTCGAGGTCACGACGCGCCACAAGTCGCGATGATGTGCGAGCACGCGCGCGGGAACGTAGGACGAGTTCTGGGCGAGGGCGTCAAAACGGTGCTGAAGCTCTGGGCTCCAGCCATAGAATTCAAGCATTGGAAACGATTCCTGTCAGCAGAATAGGCCGCGCCGATCAGGATGAGAGCGGCGCGTTAAAGGCTCCGGCGCTTGGCCGGGGAGGCGAACACAATCATGAAACTGGCCTCCTTCCGCTGCGAATGAACGCGACAACCCTGTCGCGCCGCGAACGCCAAGTCAATGCTATAAGGACGTCATGGATTCCGCGCCCGCTGAAGAGATTGTGATCGTCGCCACCCGATTGCCCGAGGCAGCGGGTGCGCGCGCATATTCGACCATCGATATTGACGCCGCCGCGATCGAGGATGCGATCCGCCTTGACGATGCGCTGCGCGCCGCGCCGGGCGTCTCGACCTTCCGGCGCAATTCTTCGGCGGTGGCGAACCCAACCATCCAGGGTTTGTCCGTTCGCGCCTCGGCGCCGTCTGGCGCGGGACGAACCCTGGTGACGCTCGATGGCGCGCCATTGAACGATCCTTTCGGCGGCTGGGTGATCTGGGGCGCTGTTCCCCCCGACACGATCGCCGACGCGCGCATTGTGCGCGGCGCGGGCGCGGGGCCTTATGGCGCCGGCGCGCTGCTTGGCGCGGTACAGCTTGAAGAACGCACCACGCCAGGAGCGTCGCTCACGCTTGAAGGCGGCGACCTCGGCTATCGGCGCTTGTCTGGACTCGGCTTAGCCGAGGGCGACACAGTCTCCTTCATGCTCGCTGCCAATGTCGAAAAAAGCGACGGCTGGATCCCGGTCGGCGCCGGACGCGGCGCGGCTGATGTTCCGCTCGCTTCGGAGTCCACCGCCGCCGTCGCGCGGGTGCAATGGCGCGGCGATGGGCGCGTGTTCTCGGCGCGGCTTGGCGGCTATGATGAAAGTCGCGGCGCGGGGCTTCTTGGTGCGGACTCACGCAACAGCGGCGCGACCTTGAGCCTGATCCTCGCACAACCGCGCGGGCACCTCGCTTGGCGGGCGCAAGCCTGGGCGATGCAATCGGATCTCGCCAATTCCTCAGTCGTAGTCGCAGCGGATCGGAACTCCACCACGCCCGCGAACGATCAGCTGGAGACGCCCGCGCTCGGCTGGGGCGCCAATGCGGCGCTGCGCTGGTCTAGTGAGGCGAGCGGCGTTGAGGTCGGCGCCGACATCCGGGCCGCCGATGGCGAAACGCGTGAGCTGTTCCGCTTTCAAGGCGGCGCGTTCACGCGCTCGCGCGTGGCAGGCGGCGAAACCCTGGTCGCGGGCGTCTATGCGGAAGCTTGGCGCGATGCCGGCCCCTGGCTCCTCTCCGGCGGCGTGCGCGTCGATCAATGGCGCGCAACCGGCGGCGAACGAACAGAACGCGACACAGTAACCAACGCGCTTTCATTGTCGGTCGCGCCCGCCGATTCCGAGGTGCTGGCGCCAACAGCGCGTTTCGGCGTGCGCCGCGATCTCGGCGACGGCCTGGCGTTGCGGACCGCAGCCTACGCCGGCTTCCGTCCACCAACCTTGAACGAACTGCATCGCCCTTTTCGCGTCGGCAACGACGTCACTGAAGCCAATTCCGCGCTCGAACCGGAACGCCTGATCGGCGCGGACCTCGCGCTTGAAGGCGGCAGCGATGCGATCACCTGGAGCATCGGCGCCTTTGTAACGCGGCTCGACGACGCGATCGTCAATGTCACCTTGGGTGCGGGGCCGGGTACATTTCCGCCCGGCGTCTTCGTGCCCGCGGGCGGCGCCTTTCGCCAACGCCAGAACTCTGGCGCGATCGATGCGGCGGGACTTGAGGCGGAAGCGCGCGGCGCGTTTGGCGAAACACTGACTTGGCGCGCAGCGCTCAATTACACCGACGCCGACATCGTCGGTCTACGACCCGCGCAAGCGCCGGACTTGAGCGCGACCGTCGGCTTTAAATGGCGCATTCTAACAGAGACGACGCTTTCCATGGAGATTTCCTACGAGGGCGCCCGCTTCGAAGATGACCTCAATACGCGCACGCTTGCGGCCGCGACAGCAGTCGATCTTAGGCTGGAGCATGCTCTGACGCCGACGCTGTCATTGTATGCCGCGCTCGACAACCTGTTCGATGCCGAGATCGAGACCGCCGAAACCATCGACGGCACAGAGAGCTTTGCCCCCCCGCGTGTGGCGCGGTTCGGCCTTCGCGCACGGCTACCGTGAGGCCCGCCGGGCTGGCGGAGCCAGCCAAATTGGCTTAAGCGCATGCCGACATGACACGAAAACTCTCCCTCACCGTCGATGGCAAGAACGTCGCGGTTCATCTGCACAAGGGCGATCTGCCCGAGACCGTCTCCTTCACCGGAGCGGTCGCGGTCGATAGCGAGACCATGGGATTGTCCTTGGTGCGCGATCCTCTCTGCCTGGTCCAGCTCTCCGATGGCGGCGGCGAGGCCCACCTCATCCAGTTTGACCGGGCGAGCTACGACGCGCCTAACCTCAGGCGCATTCTGACCGACGTCAACACGCTCAAGCTATTTCACTTCGCGCGCTTCGACGTTGCGATGTTCATGCGCGACCTCGCCGTCGTGTGCGCGCCAATCTATTGCACCAAGATCGCCTCGAAATTGGTGCGCACTTATACCGACAAACACGGGCTCAAGGACCTCACCAAGGAAGTGCTCGGCCGCGACATCTCGAAGGAGCAGCAATCCTCAGATTGGGGCGCGGCGGAGCTAAGCGACGCCCAGCTCGCTTATGCCGCCTCTGACGTGCTGCACCTGCATGCGCTCAAGGCCAAGCTAGACGTCATGCTGGCGCGCGAAGCACGCACCGAAATCGCGCAATCGTGCTTCGACTTCCTGCCCACGCGAGCAGCGCTTGATCTCGCGGGCTGGGAAGAAACCGACATCTTCGCGCACAGCTAGGGCAACGCGGTCCAAGCGCGACGCCCAAGCGTACAAACGCCATGACCCAAGCTCCGTCTCCGCTGCGCGCAGCCGTTTTTGGCGCAACCGGCGGAATTGGCCGCGCGCTCTGCGCGCTTTTGGCGGCGGACCCGCAGTTCGGCGCCATCCATGCCGGCGCGCGTCGATCTCAGGATAAGCACGGCGACAAGCTTGCCCCATTTACGTTCGACCTTAAGGACGAAACCACAATCCAAAACGCGGCTGCCGAGATTGGCGCCAGCGGACCGCTTGACCTTGTCATCGTCGCCACAGGCCTTCTGCACGATGGCGATCAAATGCAGCCGGAAAAGACGTGGCGTGACTTTTCGCCGGAGGCATTCGCCCAGGCGTTCGCAATCAACGCCACCGGGCCGGCCTTAATCGCGAAGCACTTCTTGCCACTGCTGGCGCGCGATCGCCGATCCGTATTCGCTTCGCTCTCGGCGCGCGTTGGCTCTATCGAAGACAACCGCCTGGGCGGCTGGGCCTCGTATCGCGCGTCAAAAGCAGCACTGCATCAGATTGTCCGCACTTGTGCGATCGAACTTGCGCGTCGGAATCCGAGCGCGGTGTGCGTTACGCTGCACCCCGGCACGGTCGATACAGACCTCTCGCGTCCGTTTCAGCGCGGTATCGCGACGGAGAAAATATTCGCGCCAGCCGTAAGCGCACGGCGCCTCTTGCATGTGATCGCTGGCCTCACGCCCGCGCATAGCGGCCAAGCCTTTGCTTGGGATGGTAGCCGAATTTCGTTCTAGCCCTTGATTACCTCCTGCTCGATTCTGCCAAAGATCGAGTGGTTTTTTGCGTCAAGCATCTCAATTTCTACGCGATCGCCGTGCTTCAGGAACGGAGTGATCGGCTTGCCGGTCTGGATGATCTCGATCATGCGCTGCTCGGCGATGCACGAATAGCCAAGTCCGCCTTCGCTGATCGGCTTGCCGGGTCCGCCGTCAGCGCCGCGATTGGAGACAGTTCCTGAGCCGATGATAGTCCCCGCGCAAAGGTCGCGCGTCTTGGCCGCATGCGCGATCAACTGACCGAAATCGAAAGTCATATCGACGCCCGCGTTGGCCTTACCGAAAGATTTGCCGTTTAGCGCCAAAATCATCGGAAGGTGAAGTTTCCCGTCTTTCCACGCATCGCCCAAGGCGTCGGGCGTCACCGCGACGGGAGAAAACGCCGAGGCGGGCTTCGATTGGAAAAAGCCAAAGCCCTTATCGAGTTCCGTAGGGATCAAATTGCGCAAGCTGACATCGTTGGCCAGCATGATCAGTCGAATGCGAGCACGCGCGTCCGCCACTTTGATGCCCATCTCGACGTCATCAACGACCACCGCGACTTCGGCCTCGCAGTCGCAGCCCCATGCTTCGTCCTTGAGCGGAATTGCGTCGCGCGGCCCCAGAAATGAGTCCGAGCCGCCCTGGTACATCAGCGGATCGGTCCAGAAGCTTTCGGGCATTTGTGCGCCGCGCGCTTGGCGCACTAAAGCGACATGATTCACGTAGGCCGAACCATCAGCCCATTGATATGCGCGAGGCAAGGGTGATGCCGCTTCCCGTTCGTGGAACCGCTCGCGCAACACCGCGCCGGCGTTCACGCCCTCAGCCAGCGCGCGCAAACGCGGCTCGGCGCGCGCCCAATCATCGAGCGCGGCCTGCATCGTCGGCACTTCGGGGCCAGCTTCGGCGTACCAGCAAAGATCGTCGGACACGACGACCAGCTTACCATTGCGACCGTGGCGGAGGGATGCGAGTTTCATGCTTTCACCGCGTCTTTCTGATGATCGGGAGCGGCCCTGATAAAGGCTGGATGCAGTCGGGCGTGCGCATCAATAGCGGTGAGGCGCGGAAATGCGCTCATGTCGAGTTTGAAGCGGCGCGCGTTGGCGCATTGCGGCACGAGACAGATATCAGCCAGCGTTGGCTCTTCACCAAAGGCGAACGGCGACTGCTGTCGCGCCGCGAGTTGCGGTTCGAGCGCCTCAAAACCAATACGGATCCAGTGACGGTACCAATCCTCGATCGCGGCTTCATCGGCCTTGAATTTTACGCGCAGATAACCGAGTGGCGCAAGATTGTTGAGCGGGTGGATGTCTGTGGCGATGGTCAGCGCGAAGGCGCGCGCTTGCGCCGCCTCCCATGGATCGGCGGGTAGAAACGATGGTTCGGGGTATGTCGTTTCGAGCCAGGCGAGAATCGCCAGCGATTGCGTCAGCACGCCCTTTGGCGTTTCAAGTACAGGCACGCGCATTTGCGGATTGGCGGCGCGATACGCCTCACCCTTCTGCTCATCCTTCCCGGGCGCGATGTTGATCGGAACCGACTCGTACGCGACGCCCTTGAGGCTGAGCCCGATTCGCACGCGATACGCCGCAGACGAGCGCCAGTAATCGTAGAGCTTCAGACCAATCATACGCCCTCGATCTCAAAATCCGAACGAGCGCCCAAATCCGCCAATCGCGAGCGCAACCTCATGAAACTCTCGTCTTGGCGCAACATTTTTTGGATCGCTTTGGGCGGACGATTCGAGCGCGCGCGAACCAACATCAGAGTATCTCGCAATTCGTACCCTTCAACATGGAGAATATGCGGCGCCGCCTCATCGACGGCGTTCGCCAGCACCTGAGCCCAGTGCGCACGATCGTGCCGGCGCCAATGTTCTGTGTCGAGCGCGAGGGTCAAAATGATCCGGCTCTCGGTCGTTTGCGGCATACGCCTTATTCCCCAAGACGCGCCTTGGCCGCCGCATGCGACGCACGCGCTTTCTCGTGCAACCAAGCCGCATGTTGTGGCGCTTTCTTGGTACGGCTCCATTCCTCCAACATTAAAGGCGCGACACGCTTGAGTTCGGCCAGCTCCTCCGGCGTGCCGGTGTCAACCGCCAATTCAACACGATGGCCATTGGGATCGAAGAAGTAAATCGATTTGAAAATGCCGTGGTCGGTCGGCCCCAGAACATCGATCCCGCGCGCTTCGGCCCGTGCTTTGACGGCGAGCAAATCCTCCATACGGTCAACTCTGAACGCCAGATGTTGCACCCACAGCGGCGTGTTCTCGTCGCGCGCCATTTGCTTTTGCTGGGGCAGCTCGAAGAAAGCCAACACATTGCCGTTCCCCGCATCGAGGAACACGTGCATGTACGGATCGTACTCACCAGTCGACGGCACGTGATCCTCTGCGAAGGCCGTCGTATAGTCCATGCCCAAGAGATCGCCATAGAACTCGACGGTCTCCTTCGCATCCTTGCAGCGATAAGCGACATGGTGGATGCCTTTGAGCATGATTATGCGCTTTCTCTCAACACGCCGCGGCGGATCTGATCGAGTTCGATCGACTCGAATAGAGCCTTAAAGTTCCCCTCACCGAACCCTTCATTGCCCTTACGTTGAATAAACTCGAAGAAGATCGGGCCCACGGCTTCTTTGGAGAATATTTGCAACAAAAGGCCCTGCCCCTCGCTCGGCGCACCATCGATCAGGATGCGGCGCTTCTTGAGTTCATCGACGGGCTCGCCATGGCCGGGCAAGCGTTTGTCCACAAGGTCGTAATAGGCTTCAATCGTGTCCTGCAATTCCACGCCACGCGCGCGCAGCCGATCGACCACGTCATACAAATTGTCTGATCCGAAGGCGATGTGCTGAATGCCTTCGCCCTTGTAGCGCTGCAAGTACTCCTCGATCTGATCGACCTTTCCTGGATCGCCTTTGGATTCGTTCAGCGGGATGCGAATCTTGCCGCACGGGCTGGTCATCGCCTTCGAGAACAGGCCCGTCACCTTGCCTTCGATGTCGAAATAGCGAATCTCGCGGAAGTTGAAGATGCGCTCGTAATACTCCGCCCAGGTCTTCATGTTTCCGCGAAACACATTGTGCGTGAGGTGATCGAGATAGGTCAGCCCAACCGCGTTCTTCGCTTCATCGGCGCCTGCGATCGGCTTGAAGTCGACATCATAGATGCTCTGCGCGCCGTAACGATCGACGAGATACACATAAGCGCCGCCGATGCCCTCGATGCAGGGTATGTCCAATTCCATCGGCCCAATCGGCATATCGACGGCCTTGGCCCCGCGCTTGAGCGCCTCCTCGAACGCCTTGCGCGCATCCTTCACACGAAACGCCATGCCATTGGCTGACGGCCCATGCGCGGCGCGAAAGTCCGCTGGCTGACCTGAAGGCTCCATGTTGAGGATGAAGTTGATGTCTGCTTGCTTGTATCGCACCACATTCTTGGAGCGGTGCCGGCTCACGGCGGTAAAGCCCATCTGCTCAAAATAGCGCGCCAGCACCTCGGGATCGGGGCCAGTGAATTCGACGAACTCGAATCCGTCGGTGCCAATGGGATTGTCGAACAAATCGACCATGGGAGCCCTCGCTTGCAATTAACGATGGTTTAGTTACATATGAAACTGATGGCAAGCCCCGGCTCAGCTAAACCTGCCCAAGCTGCCCAGACTCTGGTGCTGGAGCGCTTCTTGCCCTACCGGCTCTCGATCCTTGCGAACCGCGTCAGCCGCGCCATTGCCACGCGCTACGCCAAAGCCTTCAAGCTGACGATCCCGGAATGGCGCGTGATCGCCGTACTCGGTCGCCGACCTGGGCTTACCGCCAAGGAGATCGCCGAAGCCACCGAGATGGACAAGGTCGCGGTCTCGCGCGCGGTGGCGCGGCTCGTGGCGAGCCGGCGCGTTGTTGCCGAGATCGACGCCGCAGACGCGCGCCGGCAATTGCTGTGGCTCACCCCGCAGGGCGAGAGCTTACACGCGCGCATTGCGCCGATCGCGCTCGCGGCGGAGCGCACATTGCTCGCGACGTTGGATAGCCGCGAGCGCGTGCAGCTTGACGCACTGCTGGACCGACTGCTCGAAGCCGCTGAAGCGCTTTAGCGGCGCGGCGTCAAGCGTACGAGCTTGCCGTCAGCATCGTCGGTGATCACCCAAATCGCGCCGTCCGCGCTCTCGGCAACATCCCGAATGCGTCCAAGGCCAAGCGCGAAGCGCTCTTCGCCAACAACGCGTTCGCCATCAAGATCGAGTCGCACGAGCGATTGGACGCGCAAGCCAGAGATCAAGAGATCGCCGCGCCATGGAAACAGCTCGCCGCGATAAAAATGCATGCCGCCCGGCGCAATCACTGGATCCCAATAGTAGATCGGTTGCTCCATGCCGTCCCTCACGGCGATGCCCTCGCCCATGGGAAAGCCGGTATAGTCCTCGCCATAGGAAATCACGGGCCAGCCATAATTGAGACCCGCGCGCACAACATTGAGTTCATCGCCGCCTTGTGGTCCGTGCTCTATCGTCCAAAGCGCGCCTGTATCCGGTTGCAAATCCGCGCCCTGAATGTTGCGATGGCCATAGGACCATATCTCCGCGCGCACGCCGGCGCGGCCAATCATGGGATTGTCCGCTGGCGCCGCGCCATCCACCGCGATGCGCACGACCTTGCCGATATGGGTGGACAAGTCCTGCGCCAAAACGCGCGGCTCGCTCTGTTGGCGATCGCCCAAAGTCACGTACAAATGGCCCGCACGATCAAACTCAAGCCGCGATCCGAAATGCCCGCGCGACCGCCACGGCGGGTCCTGCTGAAAGATCACGCGCACATCTTCGAGGCGGGTCGCATCCGTGCTGAGCCGCCCGCGCGCGACGCTGGTGCTGCTGAGATTGTCGCCGCGCGGCTCGGAATAACTGAGAAACACCAGACGATCCGCCGCGAAATTCGGCGACAGCGCGACGTCGAGCAAGCCCCCCTGACCGCGCGCGTCAACACTTGGAACCCCCGCCACGGGCGGCGAGATGACACCCTCGCGCGTCACAAGACGAAGCGCCCCCGATTGCTCGCTCACCAGAACGCGCCCGTCAGGCAGGAACTCCAAGGCCCATGGCTGATCCAGACCCCGCGCAATGATCTGGCTTTCGATGTCAACGCCGCTGCGGTGCTCGGGCGCGCGCGTTTGGCCCACGAACGCCGGTTCGAAGCTCGTGTTCGGCCCGCCCTGCGCCACCGGCGCGCCCGGTCCGGTTTGGCCCTGGCTTTCCGTGCCACTGCACGCAGCGAAGAAAACAACGGCAAATATCGAGGCTATGCGCATGCTCGCTCCATCCAGGTTCTGGTAATCGCCACTCTATCGCAAACCGGCGCCGATGCCGCCCCGCCTTGCTTCCGCCCCCGATCAAGGCGAGATAGGCGACGAACGCCCATGACCGCACTCGCGATCGAAGACAATATCGGCTTCACCTGGGAGCCCAAGCGTGCGCAGACGTTGAAGCGCGCACGTCGCCGCTCGCGCCTGGTCGGCGGTTTGCGGCGGCTGTTCGTCGCGGGCGCTGGCGCGTCCTTCGCTGCGGTTTTTGTGTTCATGGGCCTCTACGCGATCGAGGGCGGCTTTTCCGCCGGTCAGTATACGGCCTCCGAGCCCCTGCGGATGATCAACCCCAGGTTCACGGGACGAACCGAGCAAGGCGGCCCGTATCAGCTCTCGGCGGAGATCGCAGAGCGCCCCCAAGGAGATAGCCAGCCCATCGAATTGGTAGCGCCGGTCTATCGAACCGAAGCCGGAACCATCATGCTGGCGCCACGCGGCATCTATGACGAGCGAGCCAAGACCGTTGTTTTCGATGGAGAAGTTCTGTTTGCCGACGCCGCCGGTAATCGCTTCACCACCCCTCACATGCTTGTGGATCTCGACAGGGGCACCATCACCGGACAAGGCGGCGTCACTGGCGCCGGCCCCCTTGGCGTCCTCCAGGCGGGCGCTTATGAACTACGCGACAGTGACCGCGCGCTGGTGCTGAGCGGCGGGGTCCGGGGGCAAATCCCTGATCGCGATCAACAGAATGGAGAGGCCGCGCCATGAGGCACTTACTTATCGCCGCCGGGGCCTTACTGGCCGTGGCCCTGGCCACGCCGCAGGCCCACGCGCAATTGTCCGAAAACGGAGGCCCGGTCTCCTACTCGGCCAACAATCTCGAATATGTCGATAACGACCGCACTTTGGTGCTTAGCGGCGATGTCGACATCGTCCAGAACGACGCGCGGCTGCGGGCCGACCGCGTCACCATGATGTTCTCGCGCTCATCCGGCGGGTCGGGCGGCCAGGGCCTGGGCTCTGGCGATATCGAGCGCATGATCGCCGATGGGGAGGTCTATTATGTTCGGCCGGCGCAATCCGCGCGTGGTAACCGCGCCGTTTACGAAGTGGCGCAGGACGCTGTGACGTTTACCGGCAATGTGGTGGTGGCGTCGGAGGAAAACGTTATCCGGGGCGAAACCCTTGTACTCCAGATCGGCTCGCGCCGAACCACGATCCGCCCCACGCCTGGGCAGCGCGTGCGCGGCGTTTTCGTTCCTAGAAACAATTCCAGCGGCGGCGGCCGCTAATCCTTCACGAAATCTTAGCCGCGGCAGGTCGATATGAGCGTCAAGGGCGCTGCAAGCCGTTCGGCCAAGCTCGAGACCGCACAAGAAGGTCTGAGCGCGGTCTCGATCGGGAAATCCTATCGCGGCCGCCGCGTGGTCAAGGACGTGTCCGTGACCGTCAATCGCGGCGAAGTCGTCGGTCTGTTGGGCCCCAACGGAGCAGGTAAAACCACCTGCTTCTATATGATCACGGGGCTCGTACGCGTGGACCAGGGGCAAATCTTGTTGGACGGCCAGGACGTCACAACGCTGCCCATGTATCAGCGCGCCAGGCTTGGTGTGGGCTATCTCCCACAAGAGCCGTCGATCTTCCGTGGCCTCACTGTCGAACAGAACGTGATGGCGATCGCCGAGCTGCATGAGCGCAATGGCGCGAAGCGGCGCGAGATCGTCGATGGCCTGCTTCAAGAATTGCGCGTCGATCATTTGCGCGACTCCCCCGCGACCGCCCTTTCGGGCGGAGAGCGGCGTCGCGTCGAGATCGCCCGCGCCTTGGCGACTAGGCCGTCGTTTATGCTGCTCGACGAGCCTTTCGCCGGCATTGATCCCCTCGCCATCAACGACATCCGAGAGCTGATCCTGTTTCTGAAGGATCGCGGCCTCGGCATTCTGATCACCGACCACAATGTGCGCGAGACGCTCACGATCGTGGATCGGGCCTCGATCATGTTTGATGGCGAAGTGATGTTCGAAGGCGCACCCAATGAGGTGCTGGCTTCGGCTGTCGTGCGCGAAAGGTACCTCGGCAAAGATTATCATTAGGAGCGGGCCGCTATGGCGATGATCCCGCGCCTCGAGATGCGCCAGGGCCAGTCCCTGGTGATGACGCCGCAACTGCAGCAGGCGATCAAGCTTCTGCAACTCTCCAACATCGAGCTGCAGGAGTTCGTCGAAACCGAACTCGAGCGCAATCCGCTATTGGAGCGCGAGGAAAACCCCACCGAAGCGCAAGCGCCCGCCGAGAGCGGCGACGCCCAAGCGCTCGACTTCGACAGCGGCATGGCGCCCGCGGAAGCCGCGTTGGATGTGTCGGTCGCCGACATGGCGCCGGATTTGAGCCAGAACGAATTGGCTGAGGCGGGCGCCGCCCCCCTGCAGGATTGGTCAAAAGCTTCCTCCGGCAAAAGCTTCGACGACATGCCGGGGCTCGAAGACACGCTCGCGCAAGATATCTCGCTCGCTGAGCATCTCGACACGCAGCTAACGCAAGCCGGCCTCTCCCCTATCGAGCGCATGATTGGCAGCGTCTTGATCGATGCCGTGGATGATTGGGGCTATATGCGCGCCGATGTGCGCGAGATCGCCGACCGCATCGGCGCAGATGAGCGTCAGGTCCGCAGCGTGCTGGATATCATGCAAGGCTTTGAGCCTGTCGGCGTGATGGCGCGCGACATTCCCGAATGCCTGGCGCTGCAATTGAAGGATCGCGGCCGCTTCGATCCAGCGATGCAAAAGCTGCTGGCGCATCTCGATCTCTTAGCGAAAGGCCAGATCGAGCGTTTGCAGATCGTCTGCGGCGTTGATCGGGAAGATTTGAGCGAAATGATCGCCGAGGTACGCGCCTTGACGCCGAAGCCAGGCGCCGGCTTTGGCGGCGGCGCGGTGCAATCGATCGCGCCCGATGTGTACATCAAACAAGCGCCCGACGGCAGCTGGATGGTGGAACTCAATTCCGACACCATGCCGCGCGTGCTGATGAACCAGCGCTACTACGCCACCGTGTCGAAAACCGCCAAGCGCGAAGAAGACAAGCAATTCCTCACCGAGTGCGCGACCAACGCGTCATGGTTGGTGAAGAGCCTCGACCAGCGCGCCAAAACAATCCTCAAGGTCGCGCGCGAGATCGTGCGCCAGCAGGACGGCTTCTTCGCCCATGGCGTCGCGCATCTGCGGCCACTGAATTTGAAAACCGTCGCCGCCGCGATCGAGATGCACGAGAGCACGGTGAGCCGCGTCACCTCGAATAAACATCTCTCCTGCGCGCGCGGCCTGTTTGAGCTGAAATACTTCTTCACCGCCTCAATCGCTTCCGCCGATGGCGGCGAGGCGCACTCCGCCGAGGCGGTGCGCCATCAGATCAAGGGCCTAATCGAGAGCGAAACGCCGAACGGGATTTTGAGTGACGACCAGATTGTCGAAATCCTGATCGAAAAAGGCGTCGATATCGCCCGCCGCACGGTGGCGAAGTATCGCGAAAGCTTGCGGATACCGAGCAGCGTCGAGCGGAAGCGGAAACTCGCGAACGGGATTTAATCTTCGCAATTTGGCGAGCGCCGCCTTCTCAGGCCTATTTGTAAAATTCCGCCCGCCGGTCTCTAAAAAACCCCCACGCGGCGCGGTGGCGATCGAGGAAGTCGAGGTCAAAGCTGTGCAGGAGCACGCCCTCGTCCGCGCGCTCGAAGCTCTGCACCAGATCACCGCGATGATCGGCGATGAAGCTTGAGCCATAGAAACGCTGCCCGCTGGCTTCCACGCCAATGCGATTGCTCGCGACCAACGGGATCACGTTCGACACCGCATGCCCCTGCATCGCGCGCCGCCACGGATCGCGCGTGTCGAGCGAGGCGTCGTGCGGCTCGCTGCCAATGGCGGTGGGATAGAACAACACCTCCGCGCCCATCAACGCCATGGCGCGCGCGCATTCGGGGAACCATTGATCCCAACAAATGCCGACGCCGATGCGACCAAACTTCGTGTCCCACACTTTGAAGCCGGTATCGCCGGGGCGGAAGTAATACTTCTCCTGATACCCCGGGCCGTCTGGAATGTGGCTCTTGCGATAAACGCCAAGCAACGCGCCATCCGCGTCAGCCAGCACCACGGAATTAAAGTAAAGCGGCCCCTCGCGCTCATAGATCGAGATCGGAATCACCACGCTGAGTTCTTTTGCAAGCGGCGCCAGCGCCTTCACACATGGATGCTCCTTCGCGGGATAAGCGCTAGCGAACCACTTCTCTTCCTGCGTCGTGCAGAAGTACGGCCCCTGGAACAATTCCGACGGCAGGATCACATGCGCGCCCTTGCCCGCCGCTTCGCGAATGAAAGCTTCGGTCTTGGCGATGTTGGCTTTGGTATCCTCGCCGTACGATGTTTGAATCGCCGCGACAGAAATGGTGCGGGGCATTACGCTGGCTCCTGTTGCGTGATGCAGTGAAACGACCCGCCGCCTGTGAGGATGGCGTGTGAGGAGAGCCCCACGACCTTGCGGCCCGGAAACAGCGGCGCCAAAGCCTTCACGGCGTCATCGCCTGAATCTGAATAAATCGGCACGACGACCGTCGTATTGCCGATAATGAAATTCATGTGGCTCGCGGGCACGGCGTCGCCATCCTCGTCCTCGATGAGGCCGGGCGAAGGAATACGCACCACGTCGAGCTTGCGACCGCGCGCATCGCTCATCGCCGCCAGCGATAGCGCGATCTCCTCGTACACGTCGGCGTTCGGGTCTTTCTTGCCATGCGGCGCCTGGCACACGACGCGCCCGGGCGCCACGAAGCGCGCGAGATTGTCGATGTGGCCGTCAGTGTGATCGTTTGCGAGGCCTTCGTCGAGCCAGAGGATTTTCTCCACGCCGAGCGCGCGCTTCAACTCAAGCTCGGCGGCAGCCTCGGTCCAAGTCGGGTTGCGGTTTGGGTTGAGTAGACATTGACGTGTGGTCAGCAGGGCGCCCTCGCCGTCCATCTCGATGGCGCCGCCTTCGAGGATGAAGTCGTGGCGCTTATAAGCAGCGCCCGCGAGCAACGCGACGCGCGCGCTCACCTCATCGTCATGCGGCAGCTGATACTTGCCGCCCCAGCCATTGAATTGAAATCCCTGCGCGCCGCCGCCGGCGGTGAAGATCGGCCCGGTGTCGCGAAACCAGATGTCTCCGAACGCGCCGGGGATCACTTCGGCGTTCCGCGCCAGGGCCAGCTTGGCGGAAGCCTCTGCCTCGCGGCCGTGCGCCAGGATGCGCACCTTGTCGCCTGCCCCGCCATCGGCAAGCGCGCGCACCATCGCCGCCACCTCCGCGCGCGCGGGCTCTAGATCATCGCCCCAGAGATCGGCGGCGGAGGGCCAGGCGGTCCAGATCGCCTTATGCGGGGTCCATTCCGCCGGGATATGGGATGGATTCGTGCTCATCGGCGCTCCCTTAGCGCATGCGAAGCACGCCAGATAGGCGCTCGCCGCCCCCTCGCAAGTGCAGGCCCCATTCTGGCGCCAGCGTCCGGGTTCCGCTAAAGAAGGCGCGGGGGACCTCAGAGACGCCATGACATCTGCCCGAGCTGTCTTCGACCGCGCGACGCTCGCCTTCGCGGCGTTGCTGATCATTGTTATCTGCGGCCGCATTTGGGCGCTTCAGATCAACCCGCTCGATCTGTACTTCGACGAAGCCCAGTATTGGATGTGGTCGCGCTCCCTGGAGTGGGGCTATTTCACCAAACCGCCCATGGTGGCGTGGGCGATCGCCGCAACAACAGCGATTTTTGGCGACGCCGAATGGGCGGTACGGCTGGCTTCACCGCTTGCGCATGGCGTCGCTGCAATCGCGCTCTTTGCGCTGGGGCGCTCGATGTATGGCGCCTGGGCGGGTTTCTGGGCGGGCATCGGCTGGCTGACGCTGCCAGGCGTGGCGTTCTCGTCAAACATTATCTCGACCGACGCGTTGATGCTGCCCTTGTGGTCCATTGCCCTGCTGGCGCTTTGGCGCCTCATCGCGACACGCGCCTGGATCTGGGCCATCGTCATGGGCGCGGCTGTTGGCCTAGGCGCGCAAGCCAAGTACGCGATGCTGTACTTCATCCCGTGCGCGGCTTTCGCCGCCTGGGGTCTCGAACCTGTGCGGCAAGCGCTGGCCCGCGGACGAGGCGTCGCCGCCAGCTTGGTCGCGCTCGCGGTGCTGACGCCAAACCTCGTTTGGAACGCCCAAAACGGCTTCGTTACGGCGCATCACACCGCCGCCAACGCCAATTTCAACATCGACGATCTGTTTCACTTTGGCGAGTTGTGGGAGTTTCTGATCGGACAAGCTGGCGTCATCGGGCCTCTCATTTTTCTTGTGCTTCTGTGGCTGCTCTGGCGCGCGACCCGCCGCGCTTCTGGGCTTTCGCTTGAAGATAAGTTCCTGATCAGCTTCATTATGCCGCCGCTTCTGTTTGTATCCGCGATCGCGTTCCTCTCGCGCGCCAACGCAAACTGGGCCGCTGTCGCCTACCCCGCGATCGTGGTGTGGGTATCCGGCACGCTGATCGCGAGCGTGAACGGACGTCGCGTTCTAGCCGCCGCTACCGCCATCAATGTCGCGCTCGGCGCGAGTTTTATCGCCGCTGCGATCTTGCTCGATCCCGCGATGACCAATCAGGTCAAAGGCATTCGCACAACGCGTGCCTGGGAAGAAACTGCCGCAGAGATCGCCGCCCGCGCCACGACGCGGCCAGGCGATCAACCGTTTAGCGCCGTGCTCGTCGACGACCGTGTCACCTATTTCGAGCTCAGCTATTATTGGCGCCATCTCCGCCGCGAGGGCGCGCCTCTGCCGCCGGTTCGGATGTGGCTGTTGCACGCGGAGGCGCGTAACTCAGCAGAGCAGATCGATCCTATGCGCCCAGAGGAAGGCGGACGTGTGCTCGTTGTTCACATGAGCAATGCCTATCTTCCCTTTGTCGCCGAAGACTTCACCGTGTTCCGCACGGTCGAGCCACTGCGTATTCCCCTTGGCGGGCGATACAGTCGCGACTTCGAAATCTCGATCGGAGAAGGTTTTTCACCCAGCGTGCGGGACGCCGCTTTCGAAGAGCGCTTGCGCCAACTCCGAAATCCCGAGGACTGAATTCGATGACGCCAGATCAAGCCCTTGCGCTCTCACCGGTGATTCCGGTCGTGGCGTTGGAGGATGCAGCGCACGCAGTCCCGCTCGCGCGTGCGCTTCTGGCAGGCGGCTTGCGTACGATTGAAGTCACTTTGCGGACGACAGCCGCGCTTGACGCCATCCGCGCCATCACAAGCGCTGTACCCGAGATTGTCGTCGGCGCTGGTACGGTGTTAAGCGCCGAGGACATCGCCGCCGCCGCGGAAGCTGGGGCGCGCTACGCACTCTCGCCCGGCGCCACGCAAACCCTGCTTCGGGCAGGTCGTGACGCGCCGATCCCCTTGATCCCGGGCGTCGCCACCGCCAGCGAAGCCATGGCGGGGCTCGACCTCGGCTATCGCTGTTTCAAGTTCTTTCCTGCGGAACAACTTGGCGGGGCTGAAGCTTTGAAGGCGCTCGCGGGGCCGCTGCCGCGCGCGCGCTTCTGTGCAACAGGCGGCATCGGTCCAGAGAAAGCGCCGAGTTACTTGACGCTCAGCAATGTGCTGTGCGTTGGCGGATCCTGGGTTACGCCAACGCACAAGATCGCCGCTGGCGATTGGAAAAGTATCGAAGCGCTTGCACGGCGCGCGGCCGGGCTCAGAGTCGATCCCTGAGCGCGTACCACAGCATGCCGAGTACATAGAGCGGCGCACGCAACGCCGCGCCTCCCGGGAATTCCGGCGGTGCGATAGATGCGAGCACATCAAATCGCTCCCCTGTGCCCGCCATGGCTTCAGCCAGAACCCTGCCAGCAAGCGCGGGGATGAGCACGCCCTGCCCGGAATAGCCATGTGCATAGAACAAATCGCCCATGCGGCCGATGTGCGGCAAGCGCGACATGGTGATGGAGACCAATCCGCCCCAGGCATACTCAATGCGGACATTCGCGAGTTGCGGAAAAATCCGCGTCACATAAGGCCGTACGAACGCGGGAATGTCGGCGGGCGGATTGGGCGTGTAGCGTTCGCCGCCGCCGAAGACGAGCCGGCCATCCGCGCTCATACGGAAATAGTTCACGACGAAGCGGCTATCGCTGACAGCGAGGTCGTCGGCGATCAAGGCGCGAGGATCGTCCAAGGGCTGGGTGGCGATCAGATAATTCGCCACGGGCATGATCCGTCCGGCGATGCGCGGCTCCAGCCCATCGAGCAACGCGTCGCACGCAAGCACACCGAAACGCGCCCGCACCGCGCCATGGGCTGTGCGAACGGCGACGCCACTCGCAGTCTCGACCGAAAGTGCCTGCGATTGCTCGAAGACCTGCACTCCAGTCGCCCGCGCCGCCGCCGCCAAACCCAACGCATACTTGAGCGGATGAAGGTGCCCACCGCCGCCATCAAAGAAGCCGCCATGAAAATCTGGCGAATCCAGTTTCGCGCGCGTCTCCTCGCGCGACAGCACGTGCGCATGCGGATAGCGCATAACCCCTTCAAGCGCACGCGCCTCCGCCTGCATCCAGACGATGTCGGCAGGTTTCGCGGCAGCGATGAGATGGCCATTCGTGCGCGCATCGCACGCGATGGCGTGTTTCTCGATGGCGCCAAGAGTGAGCGCACGCGCTTCCATACCCAGATCGAACAAGGTGCGCGCCTTGGCTTCACCATAGCGCGCGATCAGCTCACTAGCCCCCTTGCGCCAGCCTGGGATCATTTGACCGCCATTGCGTCCTGACGCGCCCCAGCCGATGCGGCCAGCTTCGAGCAAGATCACCGAAAAGCCGCGTTCGGCCGCGTTCAGCGCGGCGTGCAACCCCGTATAGCCGCCGCCGATGACGACAACGTCGGCTTCGTGCTGGCCTTCTAGTTGAAGCGATTGCGGACACGCAGCGGCGGTCGCGGCGTAGTATGACCGCTCCATGCCCAGGCCGGAATTGAAACCCACTTCACACCTTCAAGAGGAGGTGGTCGCGCTCCCATGACGAGATGACGCCTTCATAGGCGGCGAGTTCGTGTGCCTTGATGCGCAAGAACACGTCGCAGAAGTGCTCGCCCAACAATTCGCGCACCGGCTCGCAAGCGCGAAAACGATCCAGCGCTTCATAGAGATTGCGCGGCAGCGTGCGCGCTTTGTCATAGGCGCTGCCTTCTATCATCGCGCTCGGCTCGAGTTCGTCGCGAATGCCGATATAGCCGCACACAAGGCACGCGGCTAGTGCGAGATAGGGATTGGCGTCCGCGCCCGGCAACCGATTCTCGATGCGACGGTTCTCGGGCTGTGAAATCGGCACGCGCAGACCGCAAGAGCGATTGTCGTAGCTCCAGTGCAAATTGATCGGCGCTGAGAAATCAGGTCGCATACGGCGGAATGAGTTCACGTTCGGCGCGAACAAAGGCGTCACCAGCCCCAGATATTTCTGCAGGCCACCGACGAAATGTCGAAACAACTCTGTGTTGCCGCCCATCTGATCGAGTGACGTGCCGAACAAATTCTCCCCAGTCTTGGAATCAACAACCGAGATATGCAGGTGCATAGCGCTACCCGGCTGGTTCTCCATCGGCTTGGCCATAAAGGTGGCGTAGACGCCGTGCTTCAACGCCACTTGGCGCACGATACGTTTGAACACCAGCACTTGGTCGGACACATGCACCGCGTCGCCATGATTAAAGTTGATCTCAAGCTGTGCGGTGCCGCTCTCATGAATCATGGTGTCGAGGTGCAACGACGCCGCCTCGGCGTGCTCATAAATGGTCTCGATCAGATCTTCGTACTCGGTGATCGCTTCCAGCCCATAGGGCTGCGGCGATGTTTCAGACCGCCCCGATCGACCCGCGGGCGGCGTCAGCGGCAAGTCTGGGTCGGTGTTGACCTGGGTGAGGTAAAACTCAAGTTCGGGAGCCACGACCGGGCGCAATCCCTCTTTCTTGTAGAGATCAAGCACTCGCTTCAACACATACCGTGGGGCCACGTCGAACGGTCGCCCGTCCGTATGGAAAGCATCGGCGAACACAAAGGCGGTCGGTGTCTTGTACCCCGGCGCAACACATACGGTCTCGAACTCTGGTCGTAGCACAACATCAGGATCGCTGATCGCCTCGATATCATCTTCGTCGTCGGCGTATTCGCCTGTCACCGTCAGCGTATAAACGCTCGACGGGATACGAAGAGAGCCATCGCGTTCGCTTTGCAGGAATTTTTGGGCGGGGAACACCTTGCCGCGGATCACCCCATTCAGGTCAGGCACGAGGCACTCGACTTCGCCGATGCCGCGTTCCTTAATCCATTCAGAAAATTTCTTGCTCATGACACACTCGGTTGCGAAGGCGCGCGTTCTCGCGCGGCGCTAAACGCCGCTTGCTCAAGCGTATGAACAACATTCAAGCCAGCGCGGCGCGCATAAGCGCTTAACGGGCCATGTGAAACAGCCCACACACCGCGTCCAGCACGCCTCTGATGAGGACGGCGGGAACGCATAAGTCACCTGATACGGCACTATGAGTGGACGGCTTGGGTCAAGTCAAGCCGCCAACCCTCTTTAGAAACCGACGATTCCTCGCATTAGCCAAGCCGGTGGTGCGTTAGATGGTTAACTTTGATAGGATGCCATCTCTTAACATGCAGACGGAAGACGGACTCAACACAGCGATCTACGCTGAATTGCGCAATCGCTTGATCGCCGAGCAATTGGCGCCGGGGCAGGAGCTTTCGACGCGGCGACTCGCTGCCGACTCGGCGTCAGCCAAACCCCGGTCCGCGACGCGCTTGCCCGGCTCGCCGTCGACGGCGCGGTCGCGATCCGATCGAAGCGGCGTATTCTGGTGCCAACAATGACGCGGGAGCGCTTCGCGGACTTATTGCACTGCCGCCTTTTGCTTGAGCCCGAAGCGGCAGTGTTGGCTCTTGCGCACATCGACGAGGCCATTCTCGCACAACTCCGCGACTTCGATAAAGCGCTCGATCGCGCCATCGCGGAAGGCGATACTGAGGGCTACATCCGCAACAATCATGCATTCCACTTCACGCTCTATCGCGCGCAACCCGGACAAACCCTGGTCCGGCTGATCGAAACCATGGGTTGCTTTTTGGGCCATTCATGCGGGTCGTTTGCGTCCGAATTGGCGGCGCCAACCTCAATGATAGTCACCAGGCCGCGCTAACCGCGATCGCGCGCGGGGACGCCGAGGGTTTGCGAGCCGCCATCGTCGCCGACATCAGAGACGGCATGGGCCTCATCGCACATGCAGGCTTCGCGTCGGACGATCTGGGCGTTACGCTCTAAGACTTGAGCGCCCGTAACGCCGGCTCAGCCTCGCGTAGGGAGCGCGCTATGATGTCGATCATGCGATCGATCTCCGCGCGAGAAATGGTGAGCGGCGGGCACATCACGATCGAGTCGCGAATGCCGCGCACCATCAAGCCATTCCTAATGCAGGTATCCCGCACGATAGGCCCGGCCTTGCCCTCCACGCCGGTAAAGCGCTCATTCGTGCCCTTCTTGGACACGATCTCGACCGCGCCGATCAGGCCGAGCGAGCGGGTCTCGCCAACCAGAGGGTCATCATCGAGGCGTTTCAGCGCTTCTGCATAGTAAGGCCCGATATCGGTCTTCACACGGTCGACAAGGCCCTCACGCTCGATGATCTCAAGATTCTTGAGTGCGACCGCGGCCGCCACGGGGTGGCCGGAATACGTATAACCGTGAACGAAGTCGCCGCCCTTCTCGCGCAGCACCTCGACGATCTTGTGCGAGACGCCGACGGCCGAAATCGGCATGTAGCCCGATGACAACCCCTTCGCCATCGGCACGAGGTCGGGCGTCACGCCGAAGTGCTGGAACCCAAACCACGACCCCAGACGGCCGAAGCCACAAATGACTTCATCGATCACCAGCAGAATGCCGTACTTCTTGCAGATCGCTTCAACACGCTTCCAATAGCCCTTCGGCGGGATGATGACGCCGCCCGCGCCCTGCACCGGCTCGCCAATAAAGGCTGCCACATTCTCCGGGCCAACTTTCAGAATGCGATCTTCGATCTCCTGCGCGCACCGCGCGCCAAAGGCTTCTTCGTCCTCGTTGAAGCCCTCGCCGAATTTGTAGGGCTGAGCCACGTGCTCAACGCCCGGAATCGGTAGGCCGCCGATCGGGTGCATGTGCTTCATGCCGCCAAGGCTCGCGCCCGCCATGGTCGAGCCGTGATAGGCGTTCCAGCGCGAGATAAAGATCGTGCGCTTGGGCTGGCCGTGCACGTTCCAATAATGGCGCACCATTCGCATCACGGTGTCATTGGCTTCCGAGCCCGACGAATTGAAGAACACGTGCTGGAGATCACCGCCGAGTTTCTCGGCCAGCTTCGTGGCGAGCATCACCGTCGGCGGCGTCGCGGTCTTAAAGAAGGTGTTGTAGAAAGGCAGCTCGCGCATTTGATCGGTCGCGGCTTGCACCAGCTCTTCGCGCCCATAGCCGACATTCACGCACCACAGCCCCGCCATGCCGTCGAGGATGGCGTTGCCGTCGCCGTCATGGATGGTGCAGCCGTCGGCGCGCGTGATGATGCGGCTGCCGCCAAGCGTAACAAGTTCGCCATAATTGGCCTGCGCCGGCAGATGGTGCTCAAGATCAAGACGACGCAATTCGGGGATGTTGTAGTTGCGGGCGACCATGTTTTGTCCTTGTTGAATTCTAGCGCGCGACCAGCGCCTCTTTGCGCAGCGCGCGGCCAAGCAATTTGAAAAACGTTTGCGATTGCGGATTCTCGTGCGCCTTCCATTCAGGGTGCCATTGCACCGCGAGGACGGGCGCGCCATTCACTTCCGCCGACACCGCTTCGATAACGCCGTCCGGCGCCTTGGCTTCCACTTTCAGGCCAGCGCCAAGCTTGTCGACGCCTTGATAATGCACGCTCACGACATCGAGGTCGTCGCGGCCATAGGCGTCGCGCAGAACGCCGCCCCGCTCCAGGCTGACCGGATGCACGTGCTCGAACATGCGCTCAAAGCCCACGCCATGCGGGGCATGGTGCGGCAACAACTCGGGATGCTCGGCCATGTCGCGCCGCAGCGTGCCGCCGAAAGCGACGTTGAGCTCCTGGAAACCTCGGCAAATGCCGAACACCGGCTTGCCAAGATCAAGCATCGCTTCGATCAGGCGCGAGGTCATCTCATCACGGTCGGGATCGAACGGCCCCGGCGCATCATCGACCAGCTCGCCATAGCGTTTGGGATCGAGATTCGACGGCGTGCCGGTCAGCAACAGGCCATCCAAGCGCGGCGCCACTTCGCGCGCGTGGAAAAGCTCCGGCATGGCGGGGATCAGCAAGCCCGCCGCTTCCGCGTAGGTTAGCGACGACTTCAGATAGCGCGTCATCACCGATTGCGCCGCTTGACCATCAATCGAGCGATTGCAGCAAATGATTCCGAGAACAGGGCGGTGCGCGTCGGGCGTCATTAGGACAGCAACACCGCAGGCGAGCACGCGTGCCAAGCCAGCCACACCGGCTCGTCCCAGGTAAAGTCCTCCTGGTCATAGCGGGTGAGGTTGGAGCGAAACGTCTTCACCCGGCGCCCGCCATCAAGCTCGACCTCGAAGATCGTCTCACTGCCCAGATAGACGATGTCGCGAATAATGCCGGGCACGACATTGGCGCCCTCCGGCGCGTCTTCCATCTTCATCGCAGCCTGACCTTCGGCGCGCTTGTGCATCTCGATCTTTTCGGGGCGCAGCGCTACCCACACCGTCGAGCCCTTGGCGCCGGTGACCCCGTGGTCGAGATAGACAGGCGCGGCCAGTTCTGGCGCGCGCACGATAGCGTGATCTTGCTCGTCCTTGTCGAGCACGCCCTCAAACATGTTCACCGAGCCGACGAAGTCCGCGACAAAGCGCGAGTTCGGAAATTCGTAGAGGTCAGACGGCGTCGCCACTTGCGTCAGCAAGCCCCGGTTCATCACCGCGCAGCGCGTGGCGATCGCGAGGGCTTCGTCTTGATCGTGGGTCACCATGATGAAGGTGATGCCGACCTTCTCCTGCAAAGAGGTGAGCTCTGAACGCATCTGGTCGCGCAATTTGGCGTCGAGCGCAGAGAGCGGCTCGTCTAACAGCAAAACCCGCGGGCGTTTCACCAAAGCGCGCGCAAGCGCCACGCGCTGGCGTTGGCCGCCGGAAAGTTGATCGGGCATACGGTCGCCAAAGCCGCCGAGCTTGACCAGATCAAGCGCTTCCTCAACGCGGCGCTTGGTTTCGCCGCCGTCAACGCCATCCATCTTGAGGCCATAGCCTACATTGTCGGCGACCTTCATATGCGGAAACACGGCGTAGGACTGAAACACCATATTCACGGGCCGCTTGTTCGGCGGGAGCGGCGCCACATCCTTCCCGTCGATCAGCACGCGGCCTTCGCTCGGCGTCTCGAAGCCCGCCAGCATGCGCAGCAATGTTGTCTTGCCGCAGCCGGATGGGCCGAGCAGCGCAAAAAACTCGCCCTCGCGAATTTCGAGATTCACATTATCGACCGCCACCACCTTGCCGAAGCGCTTGGTGATGTTCTCGAAGCGGATGATTGCGTTGTCCTTCACGTGCGGCTGCGCTTTGGGCGCGGGCGCATTCGAAGGCGTTGCAGGCGCGGCGTCAGTCATGCGGTCACGCTTTCGCTTTCTGCTCGTTACGATTTTGCAAATGGAGGCCGATTGCCGTCAGGGCAACCGTCAGCACGATGAGAACCGTCGAGGCCGCGTTCACCTCCGGCGTCACCGAGAACCGCAGCATCGAATAGACCTTCACCGGGAACGTGATCGTGTCCGGCCCAGCCGTGAAGAAGGTGATCACGAAGTCGTCCAGGCTCAGCGTGAACGCCAGCAGCGCGCCCGCGATCAGGCCGGGCTGCATGTGCGGCACCAGCACGTCCCAGAAGGTGCGCCATTCGCTTGCGCCAAGATCCTTGGCCGCCTCCTCCAGTTCTCGGTTGAACGAGGCAAGCCGTGCACGCACCACCGTGGCCACGAACGGGAACGCGAACGAAGTGTGCGCGATGATGATGGCGCCGAGGTTGAACGGCCAGGGCATCCCCTGCGGCCACGGCATCACGCGCGCGAAGAACACCAGCATAGCCACGCCCATACAGATTTCCGGCACCACGATCGGCAACGCCATGCCGCCTTCGACCACGGTTTTGCCGGGGAAACGGAACCGCCACAGCATCACCGCCGTCAGCGCCCCCAAGATCACCGACAAAATCGTGCACACGAAGGCGATGGTTAGGGAATTACCGAAGGCCTCCATCAAAGAGGCGTTGTTGAAGGCCTTCTCGTAGTATTTGAACGTGAAGCCCTGCCAGACGATGTTGCGGCGGCTGTCATTGAAGGAAAACACCATCAACGTGATCAGCGGCAAATAGAGAAACACCAGAGTCGCGATCACGGTCACGCGCAACGGCCATTGCCGCATATATTCCAGCGGTCCGGGCTTTTCCTTGCGTTCGCGTGCGCGAGCAGCCGTGTTCATGTCCCCCTCCGCTCGCCGCGCCGCTGCACCAACGCCTGTACCGCGATGGCGATGAAGGTGAGGTACATGAGCAAGAACGACAACGCCGCGCCAAACGGCCAATCATTGGCGCGCTTGAACTGGCGCTCGATCACATTGGCGATCATTTGGCTGTCGGTGCCGCCCAGGAGATCAGGCGTAAGGTAAGCGCCGAGCGCGGGGATGAACGTGATTAGCACCCCTGAGGCGATGCCGGGGGCGGCAAGCGGCACCACCACCAACAGGATCGTGCGCATATGCCCAGCGCCGAGATCGAGACTCGCCTCCATCAGCGACCGATCCATACGGTCGAGCGCCGAATAGAGCGGCAGCACCATGAACGGCAAATGCACATAGACGAGGCCGACAACGACCGCGAAATTGTTGTAGAGCAGCGTCAGCGGCTCGAACTCGCCTAGCGGCTGCAGCCCCAACAACGTCATCAGCCCGCTGGCATTGTTCCACAGCCATTCAAGCGTGAAATTTATGTAGCCGTTTTCGCGCAGCACCGCGATCAGTGCGAACGTCCGTATCAGAAGATTGGTCCAGAACGGCAGCATGATCAGCAAAAGCAGCCACGCCTTCATGCGTGGGCTTGCGAAGGCAATGGCCAGCGCGACTGGAAAGCCGATAATGAGGCACAAGAGCGTCGTCAGCCCGGCGATGATGATGCTCTTCCAGAAAATTTGCAGATAGAGCGGTTCAAGCGCCCGCATATAGTTCGCAAACGTGCCGGTGAGGTCGATCGTGACTGGCCCGACGTTCTCGCCGAACGAATACGCCCAGATCACAGCCAGCGGCACGAGGAAGAACAGAAGCAGCCAGACGAGCGGCGGCACGGCAATCGCCGCGAACGCCGTCTTCGCCTGACGCCAGGATTGTTCCATCGCTCAGCGCCCCCCTGACGCACAGCTTGCACCGCTCCCCGAAGGAGAGAGCGGCGGCTTCACGGCTGTGAAGATGTTTGTGCGGTGCCGTTCGGCGTTACTCCGCCCCCCGCCCCCTCCCCCTCTCATCGAGGGGGAGTTGGTCAAAGGGAAAGACCGCCACTTCGTCATCACGCAGCGTTGATGCGTGTGAAGATTTCCTCGTAGAGGCGCGAGCGCTCATCGCCCTCAAACGCGCCATATTCGCTCTTCGCCATCAGGTCGGCCGGTGGGAAGATCACGGGGTTGGTCTTGTAGGCGTCGCCCATGAGATCCGCGACCGCCGCATTGGGCGTCGGATACTGGATTTCCTCGGTGATCTTCTGGCCCGCTTCAGCGTCGAGCAGATAATTGATGAACGCATGCGCGTCATCAACATGCGGCGCGCCGGTCGGGATGCACAGGCAATCCGAATTGATCAGCGTGCCCTCTTGCGGCACCACAAAGCCGAATTGGTCGCCGCCATCGCCGGCGATCAATTGCGCCATGTCGCCATTGTATTCGAGCACGATGTCGATCTCGCCAGAGGCCAACAAATCTTGCCCGTCGTCTTCGTGGAACGCCTTGATGTGCGGCTTTTGACGAATGAGCATTTGCTCGATCGACGTCAGATTCGCATCAGGGATGCCGTTGAGCGAAATGCCCTGATACTTCGCGCACAGCCTGATCAAATCAGCCGATTCCGAGAGCAGCGCGATGCGTTGCGTGAAGGTGGGGCTGTCGAACAGATAGCGCCACGAATTCGGCACCGGCACGCCCTTCGCCGCACACGCTGCCTTGTTGTAGCCAATGCCCAGCACGAGCCAAGTATAGGGCACGGAATAGCGCCGGCCTGGGTCGAAAGCGGCGTCCTGGAATTCCGGCAAGAGGTTCGCGAAATTCGGGATCTTTGAGCGATCCAGCTCCTGGATCATCTGCGCCTGGCTCATACGGGTGACGAACTCGTTCGACGGCACGATGACGTCGAAGCCGGGATTGCCGGCGCGCAGGCGCGCGAACAATTCGTCATTGGTGGCGAACAGGCTCATCTCGACGCGCGCGCCGGTGGCGGCCTGGAAGTCATCCAGAGTCGTGGGGCCGATATAGGTGTCCCAATTGTAGAAGTTGACGACGCGCTCACTGCCCCTGCCGCCGCATGCGGACAACCCGCCCGCGAACGAAATACCGACAGCCGCAGCGCCGAATTGCTGCAGGATGGAGCGGCGCGAAGCGCCCCTAATCAACTTGCCCTTCATATGGTCCACCTTCCCTTGGTCAGCCTATTGGCGCCTAACAAGCACGCAAATACCAGTCATAATCAACATCCGAGATCACTGAATTGAAGCGTTCTTGTTCCGTGCGCTTTACGGCAGCGTACATGCGCACAAAACGCTCACCCAGGTATTCTTGCAACAGCGTCGAGTCCGCGAAGCGATCCACCGCCGCGAACCAATTGACCGGGATTTTCTCGCCTGACGCCGCCGCTTGGGCGTAGCCGTCGCCAACGATAGCGGCGCCTGGGTCGATCTTGTGGGTCAGCCCATGATGCACCGCAGCAAGCAATGCTGCGAGTGCGAGCGTCGGGTGGGCGTCCGCGCCCGCCACGCGATGCTCGATATGCCGGGTATGCGGCGCGCCCGCCGGCACACGAAATGACACCGTGCGGTTGTTGACGCCCCAGGTCGGCGCCACCGGCGCATACGAGTTGGCGCGAAAACGGCGATAGGAATTGGCGTTCGGCGCATAGATCGCCATCGAGTCCGCCAAAAGCGCTTTCATCCCGCCAATCGCATGCCGCACGGCGGGCGACCCCTCCGGCGCATCGGCGGCCATGATGTTCTTGCCCTTCGTATCGTTGACGCTGACATGCAGATGCATGCCCGAGCCGGCGCGATCGGCGAAGGGTTTCGCCATAAAGGTCGCTTCGCAGCCATGCTTTAGCGCAACCCCCTTGGCCGTGCGCTTGTAGAGCACAGCATCGTCGGCGGCGCGCATCGCATCGGCATGGTGCTTCAAGGTGAGCTCGAGTTGCCCCGGCGCGTACTCGCTGATCGCGCCCTCAAGCGGAATGTTGATCGCGTCCGCCGCCGCCCAAAGGTCACGCAGGAAAAGACTCGCCTCCTCGACTTCGCGCAAGCCGTAGACTTGATGTTGCGTGGCGCGATCCCCGGTGAGCGGCGAACGGGGCAATTGCACGCCGCCGGCACGGGTGCGGCGGGCGTCCACTAGATAATATTCAAGCTCGCACGCCACTACCGGCACGAGCCCATCGGCGGTGAAGCGATCGATCACCTTCTGCAGAACGTGGCGTGGGTCGATATCGTTCGGCGCGCCGTTCAATTCATACATGGACAGCGGGATTTGCGCGACGTCAGGCCCAAGCCAAGGCGCGGGCGTCAGCCGCCCCGCGATCGGCTTGGCGATCCGGTCAGCGTCGCCATCCTCCCACACGAGCCCTGTGGCTTCGACATCCTGCCCGGTGATGTCGTTAACCAAGATCGACCCCGGCAGGAAACGCCCCTGCTCATACACAGCCAAGATCTCGTGCCGGCGCAAGCGTTTGCCGCGCGGCACGCCGGCCATGTTGGTGAACAGGATTTCGAAGAAACTGATGTGCGGGTTGGCGTCGAGGAACGCTTTGCACTCTTTGGCGTCGGCAATGGTCATGCGCTCTTATGGACTGGCTGTAAGCCGATGCGCAACACCACTCGGGTTAGTTCTCCGCCCTGGCCACTTCCGCCGAGAACGCCTCGATAGTCGCGACCAGCCGATCTGTCTGCGCCTTTGTCGTTACGGGCGAGACCAACATCATCATATGGAACGGCGCGATCAGAATGCCGCGATTGATCAGATAGAGATGGATCGCGTGATTGAGGTCGCGCTGCGCCAACGCCGCGCGCATGTCGGCGGCGTTCTTCGGCGGCGCTGGCGCGAACACGATCTCGGCGCGCGCGCCGACATGCACCACGCACCAGGGCGGCGTCTGTGCCGCGATCAACGCACTAAGCCGAGACACGAGATAGTCCGTGCCGGCCAACATCGCGGCATAGGCTTCATCGGTCGCGACCTCCCGCAAGGTCGCCGCGATCGCGGCCAGCCCGGTCGCATTGCCGGCGAGCGTGGTGCCGATGCCCGAGCGGCCCTGGCCCGTTGGTACGGCGGCAATGCGGCTCGCGAAATCGGCGCTGACACCCCAGATCGCCGCGGGAAAACCACCCGCGATCGCCTTGCCGATGCACAGCGCATCCGGCTCGAGCCCCCAGGCCTTGGTCGCGCCGCCAGGCCCGGTCGACAGCGTATGGGTTTCATCGATGATCAGCAGCGCGCCGGCCTTCTTGGTCATCGCGTGCAGGCGTTTATGGAAGTTCTCTTCCGGCAGGATCATGCCGCAATTGGTCATTGCCGGTTCGCACAGCACCGCGGCGACATCGCCCTGGGCCAATGCCGCCTCCAGTGCGCCGAGATCGTTCCACGGAACCGCGCGCGTGGTACGCGTCATGTCGAACACTTGACCGACGAGGCCGACGTCGGGGCGCGTGCGGCCGTGGCGCAGCTCAACGAAGCAATCCTCGACCATGCCGTGATAGCAGCCGTCGAACACCACGATCACATGCTTGCCCGTGACCGCGCGCGCCCAGCGGATCAGCGCGCGATTAGCGTCGGACGCCGAAAGCGTTGCTTGCCAGAACGGAAGCCCGAACCGCTCGGCCAGCAGCGCGCCAACCTCTGCCGCGATCTCCGTCGGCAGCATGAACGTAGCGCCCCTGCGCGCCTGCTCGGCCACCGCGCGCGCGACCGGCTGCAATGCGTGGCCAAACATGCCCGGCGTGTCGCCGAGACAGAAATCATCGTAGGTGTTGTCGTCGATGTCGGTGAGCGTCGCGCCCTCGGCGTCCTCGACCACGATCGGAAACGGCGTCGCCCAATCGCGCATCCAATGCATCGGTGCGCCACTGAGCCAGTGCTGCGCCAGCTTCCCAGCCTGCGCCGCGCTTTTCGGATGCGCGGCGATGAAGGCTTCGGTTTCGCGGGCTATGAGGGGGGCGAGGTTTTTCATCGTTTCCCACTTTCGTCATTCCGGACGCGCGCAGCGCGATCCGGAACCCAGGAGCAAACGCACCGCGTTCCGTGATCCCCTGGCTTCCGGGCTCCGCCTTCGGCGGCCCCGGAATGACGAACTCTATCGATCATCGCGTCAGTATGAACCGCCGACACCCCTCACGGCAATGTCCACGTCTGTTCCGCAAGCGCGCCTCTTTGTCCGCTTGCGCACCCCAGCACACATAAGCGACAAGCGCCCAGTTGGGGGACATATGAACAAGCTTATCGCGCTCTGCGCCGCGCTCGCGCTGGCGGCCTGCACGCAAGCGCCAGCCGCGCCAACGCGTCCATACAACCCAACGATCACGCGGGACGCGTATGGGATTCCCACCGTCCATGGCCGCGATGACGCGGAAGCCGCGTACGGGATCGGCTATGCGCACGCGGAAGACAATTTCGAGACGCTGCAGTTGGTTGTCCTCGCAGCGCGCGGCAAGCTCGGCGCCCATCTGGGCGAGGACGGCGCACGCTCGGATTTTCTCTGGCATCTGCTCGGCGTGCGCGAGAGCGTCGCCGCGGGTTATGAGCGCGACCTCTCGCCAGCGTTCCGCCACATCCTGGAAGCCTACGCCGCCGGCCTGAACGCCTACGCCGCCGAGCACCCTGATGAAGTGCTGTCGGGCGCGCGCAACGTCACGGGCCGCGATGTCGCGGCAGGCTCTGCGCTGACCTTACCGCTCTTCTGGGGCTTTGAGCGCGTGCTCGGCCAAGTAGTCGAGAAGGATGGCCGCCCCTGCGTCGTGCGCGAAGCGAGTGCGGAATCCATCGACACCGGCTCGAACGCATTCGCGGTTTCGCCGGCGCGCTCTTCGGACGGCCACACCCGCCTGATCGTCAATTCGCATCAACCCTGGGCCGGGCCGGTCGCCTGGTACGAGGCGGGCGTTTCCTCCGATGCAGGCTGGCGTATGCATGGCGGGCTGTTTCCCGGCACGCCCTTTCCGGTGTTGGGAACGAATGGACGCCTTGGCTTTGCCGCTACCGTAAACCTGCCTGATCTCGCCGATATCTATCGCCTCACCACGGACGAGGCGCATCGCGGTCGGTACTTCTTCGACGGCGCATGGCGGCGCTTCGAGACACGCACGATTTGGCTCGGCGTAAAAATGGGGCCGATCGTGATCCCCGTGCCGCGTACCTTGCGCTTCACCGTGCACGGGCCTGCGTTCGAGACCGCCGATGGTTGGGTGGCCGTGCGTTATGCCGGCGCGGGCGAAATTCGCGCGCTGGAGCAATTCTATCGCATGGGCCTCGCGCAAAACTACGATCAGTGGCGCGAAGCCATGGCGATGCGCGCCATCCCCTCGTTCAATTTCATTTATGGCGACGCAAGCGGCCAGATCGCCTACCATTACAACGCGAATCTGCCGCGCCGCGCCGAAGGTCACGATTGGGCCGGGTGCGTCGCTGGCGACACATCCGAGACGCTATGGGCGCAAGGCGATTGGCTGGACGCGCCGGTCCTGGCCGCGCCGCGCTCGGGCTGGCTTTACAGCACCAATGGCGCGCCCTGGTCCTCGACCGATCCGGCGTCCGACATGCGCCCGCAAGACTATCCCTTGGCTACGCCCTTTATCGAGACCTACATCACCAATCGCGGCTATCGCGCGGTGGAGATGCTTTCGCCGCTCGCGCGCATCAGCGATCAGCA
>JALHOC010000017.1 GCA_022843225.1 Hyphomonadaceae bacterium | reverse complement strand
TGCACGGCCTTCAGGGCGTGATGGGCGGGCTCTCCAAGGTGATGAGCGGCCCCAAATGGAACAAGAAGGATTATGCCGATCTGCTGGCGCTGTTGTTTCAGCTGACCAAGCTGATGAAGACCAAGGGCGTGGTCGCGCTGGAAGCGCACATCGAAAAACCGCACGAAAGCACGATTTTTCAGAAATACCCCAAGCTCTGCAAGGACCACTTCGTGGTCGATTTCATCTGCGACACATTGCGCATGATGACCATGAACCTCGACGACCCCCACCAGGTCGAGGACGCCATGGAAAAGCAGATCGAGAAGCACCACCACGAGGCGCTGCATCCCGCGCATGCTTTGCAAGGCATGGCCGACGGCCTGCCGGCGCTCGGGATCGTCGCGGCCGTGCTCGGTATTGTCAAAACCATGGGCGCGATCAGCGAGCCGCCTGAAGTTCTCGGCCTCATGATCGGCAAGGCGCTGGTCGGCACCTTCCTCGGCGTGTTCCTAGCCTATGGCATTGTCGGCCCGATCGCGACGCGGCTGAACGGCGTTATCGAGCAGGACGCCCAATTCTACAAAATCATCCGCGACGTTCTGGTCGCCCATCTCCATGGCAACGCCGCCCAGGTATCCGTTGAGATCGGGCGTGGCTCGGTGCCGTCCTTCATGCAGCCGACCTTCGCGCAGCTCGAGGAATCGCTCGCAACGGCGACTGAGGGCTGATCGAGGCCTGTCTGCCTGACTCAAAGCTATGCGATTTTGGATGCCCTCGGCGCGCCTCGGCGCTTGCCAATAGGGTTAATCGGCTTGTATTGAGTCACCTTCCTGCGTTGAGGGCCCACCTCAACGCTGAGACGAGGGGTAGTACCTATGACAAAGTTCAAGTTGGGCTTGGCGGCTTCGGCTGCGGCCATTCTCGCCTTCGGCGTTGCTGCTTGCGGCCAAACGACGGCTCCGACGGAAGAGCCGGCGGCGGTTGAAGAAGCGGCTCCGGCGGAAGCCCCGGCTGAAGCTCCGGCTGACCCGGCTGCTGCTCCGGCTGACCCGGCTGCTGCTCCGGCCGATCCGGCTGCTGCGCCGACGACCACGCCGTAATCTAACTACGGACGTAGTTTTTGCGACGAGCCGCCCGAAAGGGCGGCTCGTTTGCGTTTGGAACGCTGCATGCCGCGACTGCCGCCATTGCCTGAGCTTGAGTGGAGCGATGACGGGGCGCCGCGCGCGCGCGCTTTTGACGATGTGTATTTTTCACGCGAGGGCGGCCTCGCAGAATCCGATGTCGTGTTTCTCGGTGGCTGCGATCTCCCGCACGCATGGATCGGACGCGACCGGTTCGCGGTGTGCGAACTCGGTTTTGGTACAGGATTGAATGTTTTGGCGACGTGGCGTGCCTGGAAAGCCACACGTTTGCCGCATGCACTATTGCATATCTCAAGCATCGAGGCCTTCCCCCTTGCAAGAGAAGACGCCGCGCGCGCGCTGAGTGCGTTCCCTGAAGTCAGCGAATTGGCAGCCAAGCTAATCGAGTGCTGGCCGACGCGCGTTTCCGCGCCGCAGCGTTTCTGGTTTCCGGAAGACGGCTTCGCACTGACCCTGCGCATCGGCGACGCCGAAGCCGAACTTGCGCGCATGAGCGGAAGTTATGATGCGTGGTTCCTCGATGGCTTTGCACCTGCGCGTAACGAAGCGATGTGGGGTGAGGCGATCTTCGCGCACATCGCGCGTTTGTCGGCGCCTGATGCGCGGCTCGCCACCTTCACCGTTGCGGGCCATGTGCGGCGCAATCTCGAACACGCCGGCTTCAGTGTTGAGAAAAAGCCCGGCTTTGGAACCAAGCGCGAGCGTCTGGAGGCGTACAACAACAATCCCTCCCCCCTTGCGGGGGAGGGTAGGGAGGGGGGGCGTGCAAGCAATGACGCAAACGCCGCCGCTGCGCTCAATCCTGATCGCCCCCCACCCCCTACCCCCGCCCCGCCAGGGGGTGGGGGATTTCGTGTCGCGATCATTGGCGCGGGCATAGCGGGCGCTTCGTGCGCGCATGCGCTGGTCAAGCGCGGAATCGAGACAATCGTGCTTGATGAAGCGCCAGCCTTAGGCGCGAGCGCGAGCGGCAATCCCGCTGGGCTAGTGATGCCGCGCTTGGATCGCGGTGGCGCTTTGAGCGAAGTATTCTTGGCTTCGTATCTCGCCGCGATCCGCCAGTATCACGCGCTGGGCGTGCTTGAGGCCTGCGGCATCGAGGAACGCGCGCGCCCTGGCAACGCCGCCGCGCTTGCCGATCTGTTGGCCGACCCGCCGCTGCCAGCAGATTGGTTTCAGGCGACGGGTGAGGGCGCGGCGCTGCATGTGCGCGCGGGGCTTGTGATTCCACGCCTTGCAATCGAGCATATGCTCAAAGGCGCGGAGCTTTTGCTCGAAGCCGAGATTGGCGCGATCGAGCGTGGCGATGCGGGCTGGGTGCTGCGTGCACCCGATGGCCGCGCGCGCTTGAAGGCTGACGCTGTTGTACTCGCCTGCGGCGCGGCGCTGACCAAGTTCGCTCCGGCGCGCTTTCTCCCGATCGAGCTCTCGCGTGGGCAGATCGAGTGGGGCGCGTTGCGGGGCGAGGCGCCGGCGCGCGCGCTGGCGCAGGGGGCTTATGTTGCGCCATTCGAGAGAGGCGTCCTGTTCGGCGCTACCTTTGACAAAATCGATGCGTATGATGGTGTAGTCGCCGACGCGAACTCGCTCGGTCGCAATCTCGATGCGCTCGCGCTGATGGCGCCAGAGATCGCGTCGCGGATTGATGTTTCGTCACTGTCGTCGCGCGCGTCGATCCGCGCCACGACCCAAGATCGCGCGCCGATCATGGGCGCTTTGCCAGACGCCCAGGTCTGGTCACTGCAAAACCCAGCTGTGCATGAGGGCATGTTCATACTCGGCGGCCTCGGTGCGCGCGGGCTGACCTTGGCGCCCTTGTTGGGCGAGGAGGTCGCGTCGCTTTTGCTTGTTGAGCCGAGCGTGCTGTCGATGCCCGCATCGGGGGCGATCGATCCCGCGCGCTTCTTGAAGCGCAGGGCGCGGCGGGGCAGCTAAACGTTTGCCGTGTGGCGCGCTTCGATGGCGCGGTGAATTTCAGCCTGCGCGGTTTCGTCGAGCGGATAGCCCTGCAGCATCCAGGCGGCGACCAGTGCAAAGAACGCCGGGACGGCAATGAACATCGCGCTCAGGGCAAACAGCATTGATGCGCTGTTCTCGCCGCCGAGGCCAGCGTCGAATCCGATCAGTTGCAACGTCACCAGAGCCACCGGCCCAGCGACGATGGCGAGCTTCGATGTCGTCAGCATCAAGCCGAAATAAAGCCCCGAGCGGCGCGCGCCGGTTTCCAGTTCATCGGCGTCAACGACGTCGGCCATCAATGCGCGCGTCAGTAGGATGCCGCCGCCCTGGGCCAAGCCGGCGATGGCCATGGCGACCGCGGTGAGCGGGAGATTTCCCGCTGGCAAAATCACGATCATCAGTGTTGTGATCGCGGTGTAAACGAACGCGCCCTGCAGCCCGCGGTGCTTGCCCCAACGCCGGCCGACCCACATCCAAAGCGGCACGCCCAAGAGGCCGGAGACGAAATAGACGAAGAGCAGCAGGTTTGACGTGGTTTCGAACCCGAGCACGAATTGGAAGTAGAACACAAACAGCGTGCCAGCGATGCCCTGCGCAAAGCCGAACAAGATGTCGACAAGCAGCACACGGCGCGCGAAACGGTTGCGCCACACCGCGCGCAGGGAATCCGCCACGTTGAGGTGGACCTGCGGCGGCGTTGGACTTTCGCGCGCCGTGAACACGGCGATGAGCGTGGTGATTGGCAGCCCGATCAGCAGGAACCAACCCATCGCCGCGATCACGTCAGCTTCGGTTGCGCCTGGCTGGCTCTGGACGTACGCGGCCAGGCCCAGCACGCCGACCTGTCCAATCAAGCTTACGAACTGGACAATGCCGAGGACACGCGTACGCCCGTGATAGGTTGGAATGAGTTCACCCGCCCAGCTCAGATGCGCAATCATCATCGAGGCGACGGAAGAAAAGAGCGCGAACACCACGATGATCGCCGCGATCAGGCCAGAAGCCGGCGTGAGGCCGTGAAACGCCCACCAGACAAAGAACATCAAAAAGGGGCACGATGCGACGAGCCAGAAACGTCGGCGTCCCCATTTGCTTTGGGAGCGGTCCTGCAGGCCGCCGATCGCTGGGTCGATGAACACGTCGAGGATACGCGCAAGCGCGAAGATCGCAGCGCCGGCTTCGATACCTAGGTCGCGAATGAAGTATTGCGGTAGAAACATGATCGTTGGCAGGCCGAGCGCGAGCAGCGGCGCGGCAGGCGCCGCAAAGCCGATAATGTCCAGGATCGAAAGGTTGTGTTGGCTCTTGTGCGGTGGGGTCACGCGGCGCTCCCACCGTCGCTCGCGCGGCGTTTCGCGATCTCTTCGCGCAATTGGTGCTGACGCTCTTCATCGAGCGGATAGTTCTGCAGTGACCAGGCGGTGAGCAGGTTGAGTACAGCGGGCGCGCCCGCGAACAGCACTGTCAGCGCGATCAGCGCCTCCGGCGTATTCGCCGCGTTACGCGCTGCCGAGAAACCAAAGGGGGCAAGCAGGATCAAGCTGGCCGGGCCTAATGCCAAACCGATCTTTCCCGTCGTCAGCAGCAATCCGAAGAACAGGCCTGAGCGCTGTTTGGAGGTGCGCAACTCGTCTTCGTCGACGACGTCGGCCATCATTGAGCGCAGCAATTGCGTCCCGGCGACGGCGGGGAGGCCGGCGATGAACATGCCGATCCCTACCAAGAGCGCCGAGCCGTGCGGCAAGAGCGGCACGCACGCCAGCGCCGCGCCCCACCACAGGCACGAGAGTTGCAGCGCGCGGTGCTTGCCCATCCGCCGTCCGAGCCAGAGCCACAACGGCACGCCCACGAGACCAGCTACAAAATAGAGCAGAAGCAGCGTCGAGGCGACGCCGCCAAGCCCGTGCACCTGCACGGCGTAGAACATGAACAGCGTGCCCGCCACGCCTTGGGTGGCGCCGAGCAGAAAGTCGGGAATGAGCACGCGCCGCAGCGCTTCGTTGTCGCGCAATGCCGCCAGCGATTGCGCAAAGCCGTGGCTGGTGTCCTCGCCATCCGAGGCGGGCGCGGCGTTTTCTGGAACCGCGCAAACCGCGATCGCCACCGTGATTGGCAGCGCGATGATGATGGTCCACCCCATGAGGCGCACGCCGTCATCAAAACCGCCCAGCCCCGACATCTCCACCAATGCCGGCAGCGCCATCACCAAGATCTGGCCAATGGAGGAGGCTGCCTGCACCGCGCTCAGCACCCGTGTGCGCCCGTGATATTCAGGCCGGATTTCTCCTGCCCAGCCGAGATGCGCGATCATGGCGCTGGCGAAGCTCGCATAGAGCGAGAGCACGGCGAGCCCGAGCACGATGGCGCTGACGCCGGGTTGAACAGCGATGAAGGCGAACCACACAGCAAGCATGACGACTGGGGTCGCGCCCACCAACCAGGTCCGCCGACGACCGAACGCAAGGCGGGTGCGATCCTGCAGGGCGCCGATGGTTGGGTTGACGATGAGATCGAAAACACGCGCGGCCAGGAAGAGCGCGCCAATGGTTGCGGCCGGTATTTCTAGGTACTCAGCATAATAACGCGGCAGGAACACGATCGGCGGCACTGATAGGGCCAGCAAGGGCGCGCCCGGCAGCGCGAAGGCGAGAAGCCTCCAGCCCTTCGCTGAGCGCGCCTCATCGGTTCCATTCATGCGGGCGTCCCGTCTGTTCAGGCGGGCGGCGCGCGCCCTGCACTCATCGCTAGCCGGTTGACGGTCCCGCCGCAATCAACTGGCGCGCAGGGTTTCCACCAAGGGCGCCAGCAAGCGCTCGTTTGACGCCACGATAGCGCCGGTCTTCATGAAGTCGCCGTTGTCGATTTCCTTCACGAAGCCGCCGGCTTCGCGCACAAGCACGACGCCCGCGGCGATGTCCCAAGGCGAAAGCCCACGCTCCCAAAAGCCGTCGAAGCGGCCCGCCGCGACATACGCCAGATCGAGCGCTGCCGACCCCATGCGGCGAATGCCTGTGGTGCGGGCGATGACGCGCTGCACTTCCTGGACAAAAATCTCATGGCCTGGGCGGCCATTGAACGGCGTCCCGGTTGCGAACAGGCCGTCGCGCATGTCGGTGCGCCCCGCCACCCGCAAGCGGCGGTCGTTCAGATAGGCGCCGGAGCCCTTTTCGGCCCAGAACAATTCATCGCGCACGATATTGTACACCACGCCCGCCACCAGAACGCCCTCGCGCTCAAGCCCGATCGAGATGGCGAAATGGGGAATGCCGTGCAGGAAATTGGTGGTGCCGTCGAGCGGATCGACAATCCAACGATGGGACTTGTCGCTGCCTTCCACGACACCGCGCTCTTCCATCAGGAATCCGTAGCCAGGGCGCGCCTTCGACAATTCCTCGAACAAGGTTTTCTCGGCCTTGATATCGGCGGAGCTGACGAAATCGCTTGGCCCCTTGCGCGACACTTGCAGATTTTCCACCTCGCCGAAGTCGCGCGACAGCGCGCGCGCGGCCTTGCGCGCGGCGGCGATCATGATCGTTAGGGTGGGAGAGGTCTGGGCCATACAGGTTCTTGCTTGGGGGTGTGGGTGCTAGCAGGGGGAGGGTGAGGCGGCAAGCGCCGACGCCCGCTTCAAGATCGCTCGCGCGGCCCAGGCCCCGCTGGCGAAACACGCTTGCAAGAGATAGCCGCCCGTGGGCGCCTCCCAGTCGAGCATTTCGCCCGCCACAAACACGCCGGGCATGGCTTTGAGTTCGAGCCGTTCGTCCACGGCGCTCCAGCTCACGCCGCCGGCGGTCGAGATGGCGCGGTCAAGACCGCTTGCGGCGATGAGCTTGATCGGCGCGGCTTTGATTAGGACGGCGAGCGAATGGGGATCGCGCGGCGGCGGGCCGTTTTCGTGCAGCAAACTGATTACCAGCGGCGAGAGCCCAAGCGCCTTGCGCAGTGTTGACGCCAGCGTGTCGCCAGCTTTCGCGCGCGAGAGCTTGGCCACGATCTCAGCGGTCGCGAGATCAGGGCGTAGATCGACGTAAAGCGTTGACGGGCCGTTGCGCGCGATCGCATCGCGGATCGGCGCGGCGAGCGCATACACGCCGCCGCCTTCAATGCCATGGCGTGAGATCATGAGCTCACCCCGCGTGTGATGACCGTCGAAACGCAAGGCGATGTTCTTCAGCGGCGATCCCGCGAAACGCGCGCGCAAATGTTCGCTCCAGGCGACCTCGAATCCGACATTCGCGGGGCGAAACGGCGTAAGGTCGACGCCGCGCGCTGCAAGCGCTGTTTGCCAGGCGCCGTCGCTGCCGAGTTTGGGCCAGCTGGCGCCGCCGAGCGCCAGCAGAGTCGCATTTGGCGCGAGAGGTGGCGCACCATCGAATACAAGTTCGCCAACGTCGTTCCATCCACGCCATGTAGCGCGCGTGGCGATCTCCACGCCCTGTGCACTTAAGCGCACGAGCCAAGCGCGCAATAAGGGTGAGGCTTTCATCGACTTTGGGAACATGCGTCCGCTTGAGCCGACGAATGTTTCCTGGCCCAAGCCCTCGCACCAGGCGATCAGATCAGCGGGGGTGAAAGCGTCGATCATCGGCGCTAGCCGTGCGCGCGCCGCGCCATAGCGCGCTAGAAAGGCGTCGAGCGGTTCGGCGTGCGTGAGGTTTAAGCCGCCGCGCCCAGCCATCAGAAATTTGCGGCCGACGCTGGGCATGCGCTCATACACGACGACGCGACGCCCTGCCGCGCTCACAATCTCCGCTGCCATCAACCCAGCAGGCCCCGCGCCAATGATCGCTATCGGCGGGTCACTCATGCGTGTGGCAACACGCCTCGATCTTGTTGCCGTCGGGATCGCGGACGAACGCGCCGTAATAATCGGGATGATACTCGCTGCGTAGGCCGGGGCGCCCGTCTTCGACGCCGCCTTGATCCATCGCCGCGAGGAAAAACGCGTCCACGGCTTCCCGCGTGTCAGCGTTGAACGCAATGTGCACGCCATTGCCCATGCTCGCGGCTTGACCGTTCACCGGGAATTGAATCCAGAAGCTCGGCTTGCCGCGAGCGCCGTAGCCCACGCCCACCAATTGGCCGCCGATCTCAATCGGCATGATGGGGGCCATGCCCAGTGGCGCCAGCACGGAATCGTAGAACGCCTTGGAACGCTTCATGTTGGTGACGCCAACAGATACGTGATCGATCGACATGAGCTATCCCCTCAGCGCCAGCGCGCGAACCAGTCAAACGTGCGTGTCATCGCCAGATCGCGCGCGGTCTGGTCGAAGTCGGAGCTGTCCTCGCGGCAGAAGCCGTGGCCAGCATCGTAGAGATAGAGTGGCGAGTCCGGCGCCGCAACGCGCACGCGTTCGACATTCTCTGGCGGTATCGAAGCGTCACGCGCGCCATAGTGCAGCATGACGGGAACGCGAGGCGTCTCGTTCAGCAAGTCCGCGATCAAACGCCCATAGAAGCACGATGCCGCGCTGAGGCCAGTGCAGCGCGCTGCCGCGACCCAAGTCGCCGCCCCGCCGTAGCAGAAGCCCGTCACGTAGCGGGGTTGCGGAAGCGCATTAACGGCGGCTTGGATGTCGCCGGCCACTTGATCCCAGGGCGAGGCCATCACGGCCGCGATGCCCTTCTGGATGCCCTCGGGGGCGTGGTCAGCGTGAAAGCCTGATTCAATGCGGTCAAACAGGCTTGGCGCGATCGCCTCATAGCCCGCCGAGGCGAACCGTTCGCACACCTCTTCGATGTGCGCGGTGAGGCCGAATATCTCTTGCAGCACGACCACGCCGCCCAAAGGCGGGCCTTTCGGACGCGCGCGCGCTGCTGCAAAGGCGAAGCCATCGGCGTCGCTGACGAGGTCTATGCGTTCGAGCATGACCCATCTCGTCGCATGGAGACGGGGTTTCGTCGAGCCCCGGCCGCCCTCGCGAGAAGTTGAGCGGCTTGTCACTAGCGCTTTGTGACGCGTCTGGTCATGGTCGTGGCGATGAGACTCTTGCGTGTTTGCCTGGTCGCGGCGGTGCTCGCGACGATCGCCGCTGTGGCGCGCGCCGAGTGCGTGCCGGCGCCGGAGCTTGCGACGTATCAAACTGCGGCCCCGTTGAACTATGCAGCTGGTCGTCTCGCGGCTGACCGCATAGGGCGCGTGGTGGCACCGGTTTCGGTCAATGGGCAGGGCCCGTTCCGTTTTATCGTAGACACGGGCGCGAACAGGTCTGTTTTGTCGGTGGCGCTGTCGCAACGTCTTGGTTTGACGCCCAGCGGCGTCGCGGATGTCAATAGCGTCCATGGCGTGGTGAGCGCGCCCATTGTACAAGTCGCTTCGCTCAACTATGGCGGCATCGCGCTCAATGCGGCTGAGCTTCCGCTGTTGGAAGGCGGCGTGCTTGCAGGCGAGCATGGCCTCTTGGGTGTGGATGGCATGAGTGGTCGCCGGCTTCGATTAGATTTTCGGCGCAATTGCATCGAGATTTCTTCCGCCGAACAGCGCCTGCGTGCGCCAAGCTGGACGACTATTCGCGGACGTATGCGATTTGGGCACCTTGTGGTAATAGAGGGCCGGGTTCGCCGTTTGAGTGTCAATCTGCTTATTGACACCGGCTCTGATACGTCGCTTGCGAACCTAGCTCTGCGCGACGCTCTCAATGGCCGAACGCGGCGTAATCCAGACGGCGGCCTCGTCTACACGGCTGGCGAGCCTGTGATGCTAGACGATTTCATTCACATACCACGTCTCTCCATTGGCCCGATTGACGTCGATCGCGTGAATGCGTTTGTCGGCGATTTTCACATATTCAACCTATGGCAATTGCAGCAAGAGCCAACTCTACTAATCGGCATGGATGTGTTGTCACAGACCGACGAAATCGCCATCGATTACAGACGTGCGCTCGTGCAGTTCCGCCTGCGTCAGCGCCAGGCCGTCGCGAGCCGTATTGGGAATTAGAAGGGATCGCGGAATAGTTTTCCGCGCTCGGTCCACGCAATTGCTGCTAGGGTCGCAGCGCCCGCGAGAACCAGCCCAATCAGAAAGGGCAGGGTCGTACCGTCGAAGGTGCGGGCGATCAATACGCCCAGAATGGCGCCGGCAGCCGAAGTAATCGCCCCATAGAGCGCTGAAGCCGAGCCAGCGATGCGCCCCATGGGCTCCATCGCGAGTGCGTTGAAGTTGCCTCCAATCATGCCGAACGCGCCAATGGTCAGCGCCAGCATGGGCAAGAACATCCATACGCTGTTCGCGCCAAGCGCTGTCAGCACGGCGTGCGCGATGGCGGCGCCCAGGAACCATAGGGTCATGGTGTGCGAAATGCGCCGCATGCCATGGCGCATGACGATGCGGGAGTTGAGAAAGGTCGCGCAGGTGATCGCCACGGCGACGGCGGCGAACGCGAGGGGAAACCACGCGCCCAATTGGAAGACATCGACGAAGATTTGCTCACTGGCGGAGATGTAGGCGAACAACCCTGCTGACATGAAGGTGCTCGCGATGATGTAGCCCAGTGTTTGCCTGTTGCTCAGGACAGCGGCGTAGGCGCTGGCGATGGCGTGTGGCCTGAAGGGCGTTCGGTCGTCGGCCTTGAGCGTCTCTGGAAGTCGCAAATACGCCCACGCGAGGATGATGAGCGCATACAATGTCAGCGCCGCGAAAATCCAACGCCATGGCGCCACGAACAGAATGAGCTGTCCCAGCGCGGGCGCCACGATCGGCACGATCATGAAGATCGTCATCGCCATGGACATCACCTGCGCCATGCGTCGCCCCTCGGTGAGGTCGCGCACCACGGCCGTAGACACGACACGCGTTGCGGCAGCGCCGATGCCCTGCAACGCACGCGCCGCCAGGAGCAAGCTGAAGCTCGGCGCCAATACGCAGAGCATGGCGCCGACAACGTAGAGCGCGAGCGCGAATACGAGGACGCTACGGCGGCCAAAGGCGTCAGACAGTGGCCCGTACACAAGTTGCGCAATGCCGAATGAAGCGACGTAACTCGCGATCACGAGCTGGCGGTCGTTGTCATTCTCGATCGCGTAGACCTCGCCGATATCGGGCAGGGCCGGCAGCATCATGTCGATCGACAGGGCATTGAGCGCTGAGAGTGCAGCGACCATCGCCACTAATTCAGCGGTAGAGAGCGTGCCGGTTCGGCCCGTCACGAGCTGAATCTGAAGTGCATGACGTCGCCTTCGCGTACCACATAGTCCTTGCCTTCGAGGCGCATTTTCCCAGCTTCCTTGGCGCCGGTTTCGCCATTGAACTTCACGAAGTCGTCGTAGGCGATGGTCTCGGCGCGGATGAAGCCTTTCTCGAAATCGGTGTGGATCACGCCCGCCGCTTGCGGGGCGGTGTCGCCTTTGTGGATGGTCCAGGCGCGCGCTTCCTTGGGGCCGACGGTGAAATAGGTTTGTAGGCCTAGGAGATCGTAGCCCGCGTGGATCAGGCGGTTGAGACCGGATTCTTCCAAGCCCGCGGCGGCGAGGAACTCGGCTTGCTCCTCGTCGTTCAATGCGGCGAATTCGGCTTCCATCTGTGCGCAGATGATGACGCACGCGGCGTTCTCTTGCTTCGCGCGCGCTTCGACCCGCTGCGATTGCGTATTGCCTTTCGCGGCATCGTCCTCGTTGACATTGCATACGTACAAGACCGGCAGGGCGGTCAACAATTGCAGCATGGCGAAGGCTTTTTCCTCCTCCGGCGCACGCTTGGTGTGACGCGCAGGCTTGCCGTCTTCCAGCAACGCCTTGGCGCGCAGCACAAGATCGAGCGTTAGCTTGGCCTCCTTGTCGCCGCCCTTCGCTTTTTTCTCGAGATTGGTGACGCGCTTTTCCAAGCTTTCAAGGTCCGCTAGCATCAATTCAGTTTCGACTGTCTCGAGATCGGCGATCGGATCGATGCGGCCTTCGACATGGGTGATGTCGTCATTCTCGAAGCAGCGCAGCACATAGGCGATGGCGTCACATTCGCGGATTGTGGCGAGGAATTGGTTCCCGAGCCCTTCGCCCTTTGAAGCGCCGCGCACGAGACCCGCGATGTCGACGAAATTCATCCGCGTCGGGATGATCTCCTTGGAGCCGGCGATTTTCGCCAGCACGTCTAGGCGTGGCTCGGGCATCGCCACCTCGCCGACATTGGGCTCAATGGTGCAGAACGGATAATTCGCCGCTTGCGCCGCAGCGGTGCGTGTCAAGGCATTGAAGAGCGTGGACTTGCCGACGTTGGGCAAACCCACGATGCCGCATTTGAAACCCATGAAAGCCCTCTAACCTCAACCCTCGCCTTGGAGGGGGAAAACGGGTGCCTCCATAACTCGCCACGCGCACCGTTGCCATGCGAGAACGTCATCCAAGGACGCGCCCCGCGACGCTCTCGTTTCCCACACGAAGAACGTTTCGTTATCGAGTCATTGTAGTGCCATGCTTGGCGCGTGTCGCGAACACATGTACCCGAATCAGCGTGCATTTCATGTGCGGAGGCGTCATTGGCGCAGTCACGCTGGACCCGAAACGCTCCTGATTGGGCCGACGCCGATCCGGACAATGTTTATTTCTTCGAAGCCGCGCTGGCCAAGCGCAGGCGGCTCGCGCAACAGGCGCGCGACGGCAAAAAGGCGCTTGAGGTTGATCGCACGGGCTCGATCAAGCATCTGGAGCGCGCCGCCAAGCGTCTGCGGCACGTCAAGGCCGAGGACCGGGTCCTGTTCGTGCCGCACTGGGATATGGCGATCGCCGAACTCGCCATGAAACGCGCCGGCGTGCGGGGGGCGGTGTCCAATCTGTGCGGGTCGCAGCGCGTGCGGATCAAGGGCCGCGCACGCTAAACGCAGCGTCGGACCTCGCCTGAACTGAGGCGTCTGGATGACAAATCGGTCAGCTTGTGGATAAGTAACGCCTGAAATCGGCGCGCGATTTCGAGGTGGGCCATGGCGGCGAAGATCGTATCCGTTGCGAATATGAAGGGCGGCGTCGGCAAGACGACGATCTCCGTCGCGCTGGCCCAGGCGCTGGCCGCGGGGCCGCGCCCGGCCAAGGTGCTGCTGATCGACCTCGACGCTCAGGCCAACGCCTCTTTCTGGTTGCGCGGCCAAGCCCAGCTGACCGCCCAAATCGAGCAGGGCAAGACCATCGACAGCTTCCTTGAAGACAGAATCGTCTTTGGCAAGGCCGCCAGCCTGGCGGACATCATCCGCCCGGCGAAAGCGCATGCCGATCGCTTGTTCGTCGCGCCGTCGAGCCCGCACCTGCGCATCGTCGAGCGTGAGCTGATCGTGTATCTGTCGCGCCGGCACCGCAATCTGATGGAGGTCGAGCGCGTCGTCAGCGATCTGCTCGATCAACACCTGGAGCCTTTGCGCACGGCCTATGATGTGATCATCTTCGACACCGCGCCCGGCATTTCGGCGCTGACGGAATCGGCGTTGCGGCTCTCTCATGTCGTGATGGTGCCGACTGTGCCGGATTATGTGTCGAATCTCGGCCTGTTGTCGTTCTGCCGGACCGTGAGTTGGAGCAGCAATGACATCGCCAATGCGGTCAAGCGCGCGCCTTGGGTGATCGCCAACAAGGTCAAGCAGACCAAGCACCATCAATTGATGTTGCAGCAAATGCGCACCGAGGCCGATGGGGTGGACCGCGAGTTCAATATGTTCCACACCTTGATCCCAAGCTCGCCGCGCATCGATGAGATCGCCTCCGGCCTCGACATGGATGGCGAACTGGGCTTCGACGCGAAGGGTGCTGAAATCTTCGCGAGCTTCGCTGCGGAGGTGATGCAGATCGCCGAACAGGCAACCGCGACCGCGACGCGCGCGGCTTGACGCGCCTTGGTCCGGACAACGCATTGCGTTTCCGGGTTCGGCTGGGTCCAGGGCTTGCCCGCCGAAGCGACAATGTCGCGAAGGCGGGAGAGCGGGGCGCGCTTCGAGCGAAGCGCTTCAAAAACTTTAGTCGGTGGGGTTGCGCTCAAAGCGCGCCCCGCGCGGCGTATTATTACAACTGGCTTATGCCCGATGGCGTTCCTGCGGTCGCCTGGGGGGCATGCGTTGCAGAGACGTGGTTTGTACAAGTCGCGCTACGATCTCGGCGAAGCCTCATCGACCAATGTCGATGGCTATCAAATGGATGTCGACAGCAACATTGACAGCGTGCGCTTCACGCTCGACTACAACTTCCGCTGAACGGGGCTGATCAGGGGAAGTTGGAGCCGTCTGCGCCAAGCGCGAGCGGCTCTTCGCTTCATCCAGGGCGCTGACCTTACTCCCCATCCACCGGCTTCCCCCGCACGGCGGCCTTCTCCGCCGGCGCGAGGCGCATCACTTCGGCCTGATATTTGTCGTCCTCGCCGTGCACGAGCAGCGGCGCAGCGCGCGTGACCGCGTCGAGTAAGTTGCGCACCCAATCCGCGTCCGCTTTGGCGAAGTCGTTGAGCACGTAAGAGTGCACCAAGTCCTTGTGGCCGGGATGGCCGACGCCGAGGCGTGCGCGGCGAAAGCCTTCGCCGATGGACGAGGCGATGATAGAGCGAATGCCATTATGGCCCGCCGCGCCGCCGCCGGTTTTCATGCGGAAGCGACCGGGCGCCAGATCGATCTCGTCGTAGAATACGACGACCTGCATGGGCGATACTTTGTGAAAGCCCGCCGCTTCGCCGACGCTGCGGCCGCTCTCGTTCATGAAGGTTTGCGGCTTCAAGAGCAGCACGCGTTCGTTGTCGATATGGCCTTCAGCGAGCTCGCCTTGGAATTTCTTCTTCCACGGGCCGAACCCATAGGCGCGTGCGATCGCATCCACGGCCATGAAGCCGACATTGTGCCGGTTGCCCGCATATTTCGCGCCAGGATTGCCAAGGCCGACAAGGAGAAGCATGGCGGCGTTCTAAAGCAACGAACCCCCGCTCCATAGGGGCGGGGGTTCGGATTCTGACACCTTGTGGGCGGCGGCGCTTACTTCTTATCGGCGGGCTTCTTCTCGGCGGCCTTCGCGGCGGGAGCGGCGGCTGCAGCGCCTTCAGCCGGCGCGGCTTCAGCCGCCGTCGGTTCGGCCTCAACCTTGCGGCCGACGATGGTGGCGATGGTGAAGTCGCGATCGCGGATCACCGGGCGCGCGCCGTTCGGTAGCGTGATTTGAGAAATGTGGACGGAATCACCAATGTCGCGGCCGGTAAGATCGACAACGATTTCTTCTGGGATCGCGTTGGCCTTCACCTTCAGCTTGATGGTGTGGCGCACGACGTTGAGCGCGCCGCCGCGCTTGAGGCCGGGCGAGGCTTCGTGGTTCTTGAAGTGCACCACGACATCGATCGCGATCTCGGAATTCTCCTCGACGCGATAGAGATCGACATGGATCGGAAGGTCCGTCACGGGATGAAACTGGATCGCGCGCGGGATCACGGGCTGCTTCTCGCCTTGGTGGTTCAGTTCCACCATGTGCGAGAGAAATTTGCCCGAGCGAATCGCCATTTCGACGTCCTTGGCTTTGATCTCGATGGGCACCGCGCCGCGCGCGCCGCCATAGAGAACGCCTGGGATCAGGCCGGAATTGCGCGTGGCGCGGGCCCCGCCCGTGCCAGTGCGTTCGCGCTTCTCAACGTTCAGTACAATGCCGGCCATGGGCCCGGGCCCCTTTGAAAATCCGTAAAGTCGGAAAAATGGAAGCGGCGCTTCTAGCGGAAGGCAGCCGACAGGGCAAGCGCGCGGCGAGACGGCCCATCGACGCCGCTCCGGGCGGGGCGTACGCTGGCGCAGATGGCAGATATCAGCCCCTCCGCCCGGTTTCGGACCAAGCTCCTGGAGGCCTTTGGCCCCCAAGCCGCCCGCCTGGGCTGGACCGAGGCCGCCTTCAAGGCCGCCGTCGCCGACGCGGGGCTGTCGGAAGGGGAGGCGCAATTGGCCTGCCCGAAGGGGGTGTTTGACCTGTTTGACGCCTTCGCGGCCCGCGCCGACCAGGCCATGCTGGCGCGGCTGGAGGAACTGGATCTAGGCGCAATGCGCTACCGAGACCGGGTGCGCGCGGCGGTTGAGGTCCGGCTCGAAGCTCAGGTTGCGCACAAGGAAGCCGCCCGCGCCATGACCCGGGCGCTCGCCCGGCCCGATCGCGCGCCGGAAGCGGCGCGGCTTCTGTGGCGCACCGCTGACCACATCTGGAAGGCGCTGGGCGACACCAGCACCGACGAGAATTTCTATTCCAAACGCACAATCCTCTCCGGCGTGCTCGCCAGCACCTATGCGCATTGGTTCAGCGATAACAGCGAAGGCCACGAGGCGACCTGGGCCTTCCTGGACGCGCGTATCGAAAACGTAATGCAGTTCGAGAAATTCAAGGCGCGCTTGAAGCCATTGGGCGAAGCCGCGCAAACCGCTGTCGGCATCGCCGCGCGCTTTCGCTACGGGCGCTGAAGTAACCGAACGGTTTCTGTGGCGTACTCTCAAAGCAGGGAGAGCCACGATGACCACGCACCACAATACATGCAGTCCAGACGCCTTCGAACCGGGTCGGCCGCGCAGCGCCGCGATCGCGGCTTTCTGCGTGATTCATCTCATCCTCGGGGTTGTGGTCGCGCTGGTCGCGGGCGGTGTTTTGATCGTGCTTTCGCGCTAAGGTGCTAGGCGGCGGCGCGTGCGTCCGGCGCGGCGCCTGCGATCACGATCTCCGAACCGAGATCGGCTGCGATACAGAGCGTAAACGTGGAGCCGCGCCCGAGTTCGCTTTCAGCGCTCACATCGCCGCCGAGCAGCCGCGCCAAACCGCGCGTGATGGCGAGGCCCAATCCCGTGCCGTCTCGGCGTTCGATCGATGCGTCGGCTTGAACGAAGGGTTGAAACAGGCCGGGCAGTTTGTCGGCGGCGATGCCAGCGCCCGTGTCTTGTACGGCAAAAATCAGGTCTGAACCCTCGCGGCGGACCTTGACGGAAATGACGCCGGCTTGCGTAAATTTGGCTGCGTTCGATAGCAAGTTGAGTAAACACTGACTGAGTTTGACTGCATCGGTCCGCGCCACTCGAGCATTGGGCGCGATATCGAAGGCGATTTCGGTTCGGTTGGCGGACGCGAGGTGACGAACCGTTTCACATGCCTCGGAGACGAGGCTGTCGGTATCGCACGTCTCTATCCGCACAGCCATTTTCGCTGCATCAATCTTGGAAAGGTCAAGAATGTCGTTGATCAAGCGTAGCAGATGCTGCGCGGAGCGCAGTACGCGATCGTGGTCAGCGGCGTCTTCCGCGCGACCGTCTTCCTCGGCGCCTTCGCGCAACATTTCTGAATAGCCGATAATCGCATTAAGCGGCGTACGCAGCTCGTGGCTCATATTGGCCAAGAACTTTGACTTTGCCTCATTCGCCTGCTCAGCGGCGCGTTTCTCGCGCTCTTTTTGCGCCATAGCGTCGATCATGAGGTTGCGGTCGAGCGCGAATTGGGTGAGCGCGATCAACAGGAGTGTAAGCGCCGCCGCTGCAAGAACCGCATAAAGCGGATTGCTGATGAAAAGAAAGGGGTGCGCCAAAAGCAGCAAAACCGGCACGCCTGCTTGCGGGAAAAGCAGCATGGGCGTTTTTGAGTAATAGACAAAAACGTGCATGAGCGTGCCCATCAGCCATGCCATCGACAGATAGGCGCCCAGCACGCTGTTCGAGAGCATCAGCGTCATCGAAAAACTGGCGTAGATCAGCGTGCCGATAAAGATGGCTGCCGCCGTCCAGCGAATCGATGCGTCGTCTGAGATGCGGTCTCGAAAGCGGTCGATGAGCTTGTCGCAAGCGGGGGCGACCGCGAGTTCCCATGCGGCGATCAAGGCGAAGAGGCCGAGCATGATCTGCCAATCGACGGCGGCCGCGCCGATCGCGCAGCACCCAGCCGAAAGCATTACGCGAGCCAAACGGCCGCGGTCGCTGTGGTCGCGGATTTCGTCTAAAGTTACCCGAGATGAAACCGCTTCCATGAGATCCACCGTGTCCTCGCAACCGATCAGGACAATGCGAAAACACGTAGGCGCGATGAGGTTAAGGTTCAGGTAATGTAGGTGTTAAAGTGCGTGCCGGCAGGGGGCGAGCCGCTGATCGAGGCTCACGGACGGACCAATTTCGTGACATGCCCCATCTTGCGACCGGAGCGCGCGTCGCGCTTGCCGTAGAGGTGCAGATGCGCAGCGGGGTCGGCGGCGAGGGTCGGCCAGTCGTCGGCGTCTCCGCCGATCAGATTAAGCATTTCGATGTCGGCGATGCGCGTCGTTGGCCCAAGCGGCCAGCCGGCGACGGCGCGGATGTGCTGTTCAAACTGGGACGTCAGCGCGCCTTCAATGGTCCAGTGCCCGGAATTGTGGACGCGCGGCGCCATCTCGTTGGCGACAAGCGCCGCATTGGGCATCACGAAAAACTCAATCGTCAGCACGCCGATATAATTGAGAGCTTCCAGCACTCTGCGCGCGGCGTCGCGGGCGCGCGTTTCGGTGTCGGCGTTTACCTGCGCCGGCAGAGTGGTGCGCGAGAGGATGCCGCCAGCGTGGACGTTCTCGCAGAGATCGTAAAACGCGACATCACCGTTCGTTGACCGCGCAGCGATGATCGAGACCTCGCGCTCAAACGCGCAAAAGCCTTCGAGGATGCCCGGCGCGCCGAGTTTTGCGAACGCGCCGCGCGCCTCATCGAGCGTCTTGATCCGGATTTGACCGCGCCCGTCATAGCCGAGACGACGGGTCTTCAGGATCGCTGGCGCGCTGATCGTTGCGATTGCCGCGTCAAGATCGGCTTGCGAGGCGATGCTTGCAAACGGCGGCGTCGCGATGCCGAGCGTGTTGAAGAAGCTCTTTTCGTCGAAACGATCCTGCGCGACGGCAAGCGCTTTCGGGTTGGGCGCTACGCGCGCGCCGGCGTCGATCAGCGTTTCAGCCGTTTCCGCAGGCACATTCTCGAACTCGGTAGTGACAACAGCGACACGGCGCGCGAAATCCGCAAGCGCCGCGCGATCATGATAGCTGGCGACAAATGTCTTCGCCGATACTCGCGCTGCGGGGCTATCGGGCTCGTCAGTGAAGATGCAGACGTCAAAGCCAAGCTGCGCCGCCGCTATCGACAGCATGCGGCCCAATTGTCCGCCGCCAAGAATGCCGATCGTGCTGTTTGGTGGGAGAGCTGAACTCATCGGCGCAACGCGCCATCACCCCTCCCCCTAGATGGGGGAGGGGCAGGGGTGGGGGTGAAAGAAGCAGGGGCGGAGGTGGAAGCCGTCGAAGTGCTTGGAACGTTGGCGCGCTCAAACGCGCCATGTTGTACGGCAGCGCATATGCGGGGCTCCTCACCCCACCCCCTGATCCCCTCCCCATCTAGGGGAGGGGGAAGTCTCGTGGCTATGCTCATCGCGGCTCTTCGGGCACGGCATTGGTCTGCGCCGCGCGATAAGCGTCGAGCCGCTCCGCAAGCCCGGCATCGCTGAGCGCCAGGATCGACGCCGCCAAGATAGCGGCATTCGCCGCGCCAGCGTCCCCGATCGCCAACGTCGCCACGGGCACGCCCTTGGGCATCTGCACGATAGAGAGCAGGCTATCGAGCCCCTTCAAATCCTTGCTCTTCACCGGCACACCGAGTACCGGCAGCGGGGTCATCGAGGCCGCCATACCAGGCAGGTGCGCCGCGCCGCCGGCCCCAGCGATGATCACCTTGAGCCCTCGCGCCTTGGCGCTGGTGGCGTAGTCGTAGAGCCTTTGCGGCGTGCGGTGGGCGGAGACGACCTTTGCCTCGTAGCTCACGCCCAGGGCGTCGAGAATCTCAGCGGATTTGGAGAGGGTGTCCCAATCAGACGTCGAGCCCATAATGAGCCCGACCACGGGGGAAGCCATGATGCGGCTGCTCCTAAAAAACGGCCCAGTAATGGAAGCCGCCCGCGCCGTCCAGTCCGAGCGCCGGTTAATCGAGCCTTTACCCTCAGGGCGCATGACTCAAGGTCATGGTGTTCGGCTTGGTCAAATCCGCCTCCGCAACGAACCAGCTCCTGCACAGGCTGGGGCTGACGCGCAGCGATGTATCGGGGGCAGGGCTCAAAGCGGTGGAGCGCCTGGTTGCCGAACGTGACGCGCTGGCCGAGCGACTGGCCGCAGCTGAGCAACTCGCCGACCACGACGTGCTGACGCCGGCCTTCAACCGGCGCGCGTTCATTCGCGAACTTCACCGCACTCTGGCGCAGGCTGAGCGCTACAAGACGCCCGCCGCCGTGCTCTACATCGATCTCGATGGCTTCAAGGCGCTCAATGACGGCTATGGGCATGCTGCTGGCGACGCCGTGCTTTCCCATGTGGGGCGCTTGCTGATCGATAGTGTGCGTGAAACTGACATCGTGGGCCGCCTAGGCGGCGACGAGTTCGGGGTGATCCTCAATCATGCCAGTGCCGACGAAGCGCGCGCGAAGGCGGTGACGTTGAACGAGCGGATCACGACCGGCGTGATGACCTATGCGGGCGTCGTCCATCGCATAGGCGCATCGATCGGGGTCCACCCGATTGTCGCCATTGAGGACCCCGAAACCGCGATCGCCCGCGCTGACGAGGCGATGTATGCGATGAAGTTCGCCCGCAAGGCCCAGCAGCAAGACGGCCTCGTCGCGCTCTAAACTCGCGACTACTGATTGACGATCTGGCACGTAGTGGGGCGTGCGCCAACGTTGAAGCGATATTGTTCGCCGGCGGGCACGCGCACGTGGAGCGCTTCGCCGCTTTCTAGCGTGTAGCGGATGACGTAGTCGTTCGGGCGGCGGCATGGGCGCATGGCGCTCGAATAGGTCGCGCAATGCACCTCGCCCGGCCCATTTTCCAACGAAACCATGCCGTTCTCGTGAATCCGGGCGCTGCCGCTGGCCGCGCCGGCCTCTATGGCGGCGTCATAGGCGGCGGCGCTGATTTGCGGGCAGGGGATCGAAGCCGCGTTAGGCGGCGCGTAGCTTGGCCCACACGCCGTCAGCATGAGCACCAAGATCAAGCTGGTAAGCATCGCACGCTGCATGATCCGCCGCTCCAGTGTTGAGGTTAGCGCCGCCGCCGCTCGCGCTCGGCCAACAGCCTTTGTTCCGGGATCCAATCTTGCACCAGCCGCTCCAACACGGGAAGCGGGGTCTCACCATGCAACAGCACCGTGTCATGAAACCCCCGCAAGTCGAAGTCGGGGCCAAGTTCGTTGCGCGCAGCCTCGCGCAAGCGCCAGATTTCGCGCCGGCCGAGTTCGTAACCGCAGGCTTGACCGGGCCAGACGACATAGCGGTCCACCTCGGTCGCGATAGTGCCGGGCGCATCGCCTGTGGTCGCTGTCAGATAGTCGATCGCCTGTTGGCGACTCCAATTCTTTGCATGCAGGCCAGTATCGACCACAAGCCGCGCCGCGCGCCACAATTGCCAGCGCAGATAGCCGATGCGGCCGATCGGGTCGCCTTCATGGAAACCCACTTCATCGGCAAGCTGTTCGGCGTAGAGCCCCCAGCCTTCGCCATACGCATTGAACGCCATCAAGCGGCGCAGGAGCGGCGCGTCCTCTAATTCTTGCGCAAGCGCGACTTGGAAATGATGCCCCGGTGCGGCTTCGTGATAATCCTGCGTCGGCACATCGATGCGGGTCATCTCCGCGAGGTTGCGCAGATTGATGTAGTAGATGCCTGGCTGTCGACCATCGAGGGAGGGGGGCGAGTAATAGGCGCCGGGCTGGGCGGCTTCTTGCAACGCTGGAACGCGTCGCACCTCAAGCGGGGCGCGAGGCAAGCGCCCAAACCATTGCGGCGCACGCTCCATAACTCGGGCAACGCGTGTTTCAACATCGCGCATCAATTGCGCGCGGCCTTCGTCGCTGTCCGGATAGCGGTAACGCGGGTCGGCCGTCATTTGGCCGAGCCGTTCGCCCACTGTGCCCGCCGTGAGCCCGACACGGCGCAGCGCGACGTCAAGATCGCGATTAAGCGCAGCGACGCGTTGAAGGCCGATCTGATGAATTTGATCGGGCGTCAGCGCGGTGGTGGTTTCGGTGGCCAATGCCGCAGCATAGAACGCGCCTCCGCGCGGCAGGCGCGCGACGCCAGCGGAATCTGTCGCGTTTGGTCGGTCTGCGATCAAGAACTGAGCCGCGCGCTGGTGTGCGGGAATGATCCGGTCGCGCACGATGATCTCGGCGCGCGCGATCAAAGCCAGATTGGCGCGCTCGCGCGCGGCGCGACGCGCAGCATCCGTTTCGCCAGCGGCGAGGGCGTCGAGCTTGGCGCGAAAGTCCGTGACGTAGGGTTGCGCCAAAGGCGGCAGCGCCATCGCCTGTCGCAATTGCGCAAGCGTGGCGTCGATGATGAATGTAGGCGGGCGAACGCCAAGCTGGGCGTCGTTGCGCGCGCGTTCGGTTTCGCCGTCGATCGCATCGCTGACAAGTTCAAGGCGAGCGATATAGGTCTCGGCGTCTCGCGGCTCCGTTATGTGGTGCCGTTCCGACAGGAACGCGGGCAAGGTGATGAAGGCGCTGTCGAGTTGGTTGAGCACATAGGGCGTTGTCCCGCCCAGCGGTCGAAATTCTCCATATGAGAATGCGGCGCCACCGGCGGCATTCGCGAATTGTGTAGCGACGATGTCATAGGTGAAGCGTTCGTCCTCGTTCAGCCGCGTGGGATCGAGCGAGCGCAGTTCGGCGAACCGGCGCAGCGCGGCGCTGCGCCGCGTCTCGATGGCGAGCGCCGAGCGCTCGGTGAGGCGGGCGGCGTAAGGGCCTCCGGCGACGGCCTCGGCGACCCCAGCTTGTGAAGCGAGTTCGGGGTCGTCGCGCAGTATTTCTTGGGTCCAGTCGGCCAATCGGCCTTCAAATGCGCTCATGGGGGCAGGCCGCCTCGGCCCGCACCCGCCCAGGGCCAAGGCGGCCGCCGCCAGTGCTAACGCCGCCCATCCAATGATCCGCATGAGAATCCCTCTCGCCGCTCGCCCTTAGCATGCATTGGATTGGGGAAAAGCGTCTCGCTTCGCCGGGAAAGGCGCTCGGCTGTTGCAGAATGCGCCCATTCGTGGTTGGAGAGCCCCCCTGTGATGTAGAACTCGCGGAGACACTCATGACAACCGCCGGCGGCGGCCAGCAGACGCTGGGCCAAATTCTCTTTTATCGCCAACTTGAGCCGCTCTCCCTGGAGAAGCATCGCAGCCTCGGCGTGAGCCAAGTCTCCAACCCGTTCTCGTTTTTGGCCGATACGCATCTTGTGCCGCTCACGGTTGATGAGTTTGGTTTGGCTGCGGTTTGCTATCCGATCATTTTCGACACCCAGACCAAGACGCCGCTCGCGGTGATGGGCTTGCGTCCTGGGATGAATGTTTTCTTGGGCGCCGATGGCTCGCTCGACCCTGAAGTGTACCTGCCCGCTTTCGCGCGCCGCTATCCGTTCTTGCCGGTGCTGGCTGGCCAGCAGCAGGCGCAAGCGCAAACCGCCGAGGGTGAGCGGGTTGTCGTCTGCATTGATCGCGCCGCGAAGATGCTGTCGTCCTCGCCAGAATTGCCGTTCTTCGAAGGCGACAAGCCTTCACGCTATACGCAGGAGGCCATCCAATTCTGCCGCGAGTTCGACGTGCTCGGACGTCGCACGCAAGAGTTCGTGAAGCTAATGGAGCAACACAATCTGTTCGAATTGACCCCGCTGGCGCTGCCGCGGGCGAAAGCCGATGGCACGCCGGACGAGCCGGTCAAGATCGGCGAGTATCTGCGCATCGACGAGAAGAAGCTCAATGCGCTGCAGAAAGAGACCTATCTCGAACTGCGGGATAAGGGCGTGTCTGCTGTGATGCACGCGCACCTGTTGTCGCTGGGTCTGTGGCCGAAGATCCTGTCGCGTGCCGCGCGCATCCAGGCGTCCACGCCGCTGAGCTAAGGGAATTGGGTGAAACCAAAGCCCAATCTTGATCGAATATGCTACACCGCGCTTCAGGCCCCGGCCTGGGGCGCGGTTTCGTATTAGGACAACCTGCTTGCGCCAATTCTTGTTGATGCTCGTTACGGCGCTCGCAGCGCTTACTGGCGTTGCATTCGCCCAGCCGCTGAGTGGGCCAAACGTCTGGGCCGAGTTGCACAGCGCGCGCGCTGCCGTCGCGCCGGGCGAGCGCTTCACCATCGTACTTCGGCAAGACATCCGCGAAGGCTGGCATACGTATTGGATCAATCCCGGCGATAGCGGCTTGCCCACGCGGCTTAGCTGGCGTTTGCCGTCGGGCTGGTCGGCGGGGCCGATCCAATGGCCGGCGCCGGAGGCGCTTCCGTTCGGGACATTGGTGAACTTCGGCTATTCGGGAGAGGTTCTCCTCCTGATCGAGATCATCGCGCCTTCGACCGCGCGGGTCGGCCAAAGCGAGACGCTGAGCGCCGACGCGGAATGGCTGGTCTGCTCTGACATCTGCATTCCCGAGGAGGCGACGCTGGTGCTGTCTGTGCCGATCGCGCGCCAAGGCCGCGACGATCCTCAATGGGGGCCGCGCGTTGCGGGCGCGGTCGCCGCTTTGCCCCGACGCGAGAGCGGCGTGGACGCGCGCATCAGCGGGGGTTCGCCGGCCACTCTAAGCGTGTCGCTGATTGGCGCCGAAGCCATCCGCAATCCACGCTTCTTTCCGTTCGAAGGCGATGTGATGCGTGCGTCGGCCCCGCAACGCCCGCGCGTGGGCGCGGGCGGGCTGAGCTTCGCGCTGGTTGAAGGCGCGTCAGAGAATCTGGGTGCGGCGGATATTGCCGGCGTTGTGACGTACGAGATCCAGGAGGGGACGGTCTGGACGCGCCGCGCGGTTGAAATCCTGGCGCAGCCCGGTGAGCCGCTCGCCGACACAGCAGCGCGGCCCGCGCAGATATCGCCTGACTATTCTCTCGCGGAGCTTGAGGACGCGCCAGTGTTGGAGGAGCCCAGCATGGAAGGCGTAGCCCTCGTGGCGGCGCTCGCCTTCGCATTCCTGGGCGGGCTCATTCTCAACATCATGCCGTGCGTGCTGCCCGTATTGTCGATGAAGGCGCTCTCGTTCGCGGGCGGTGCGCAGGCGGGCGTCGCGAGTCGGCACGGCCTGCTTTATTTGGCGGGTGTGCTGGCGACTTTTCTTGCGCTCGCCGCGCTTCTGATTGGGTTGCGTGGCGCGGGCCAGGCGGTGGGCTGGGGCTTCCAATTGCAAGCCTCGTGGGTGACGGGCGGGCTTGCGCTGCTGTTTTTCGGCATCGGCCTCAATCTGCTGGGCGTCTTCCGCATCGGCGGTACCGAAAACGTGGGCGCTGACCTTGCCGCGCGGGGCGGCGATGCGGGCGCCTTCTTTACCGGCGCGCTCGCGGTGGTGGCCGCAACGCCGTGCACGGCGCCGTTCATGGCGGGCGCGATCGGCGCGGTGCTGACGCAAAATGCGATGACGACGCTGCTGGTGTTTGCCGCGCTTGCTTTGGGTTTTGCGTTGCCTCTGACGGCGCTGTCGTTTGCGCCAGGCCTACAACGCCTCATTCCGAAGCCTGGAATGTGGATGGAGCGCACGAAGAACGTGCTCGCATTTCCAATGTTCGCCGCCTCGATTTGGTTGGCCTGGGTGCTGGCGGAGCAGGCGGGGCCGGCCGGTGTGTTGGCGTTGTTGAGCTTGGCGGCGGCGCTGGCTTTTGCTGTGTTTGTCAGCCGCTGGGGCCGCGTCTGGCTGGCGATCGGGGTTGTTGTGCTCGCGCTTACAACAGCGTTCGCGTGGCGTCCGCTGGCGGGGCTTGAAGGCCCACAGGCGCTCCTCGCCGAGCCATGGAGCCCCGCGCGGGTGGAGGCTCTGCGTGCGGAGGGGCGGGGCGTGTTCGTCAATTTCACCGCCGCCTGGTGCGTTACCTGCAAAGTCAACGAAGCCACATCGCTCATGCGCCCCCGCGTTGTTCAAGCCTTCGCGCGCAACGATGTTGTGTATCTGGTTGCCGATTGGACCAACCGTGACGAAACGATCGCGGATGCGCTTGCGGACTATGGGCGCGCGGGTGTGCCGCTCTACCTTTACTATCCAGTCGATGGTGGCGATGCGCGTGTGCTGCCGCAGGTCTTGACCGAGCAGATCATCCTCGACGCCATAGAACCGTAGAACAGTCAGCCGACCGCTGCATCAATCAAGAGGAACGCCTTGGTGGCCTCCGCCGCCATCGATGCGCGACCGCGGCCCATGAGTTCCGCGATACGCTGACCATCGTGCCGCAGGAATTGCAACGCGTCCTGGTTCGCATTGCCATCGCGAGCGAAGTGATCGCTGAGTGCTTGCGTTACGTGCGGGGCTGCATCCACGACGGCGCGGCGGCGCGCCTGTGTGCCGGAGCGTGCGCGTTGCGCGATGCGCTCGAGCGCGGACGGAGAAAACGCGGCCTCGAGATCAATGCCGGCCCGCGCGACCAAAGCGGCGATTGGCGAAGCCGGCCCTGGCTGTGCTTCGCGGCGGCGCAGATGCCCGGCGGGATCGTCAGTCTCACGGGGCTGGGAGGCCCGGCGCGCGCTACTTGCTTCGTTCACCGAGGATAGCAAACTGCGCCATGTCCAGTCGTTTGGCGCCGGAGCGTCGTTGCGTGGTTGTTCACGGCGTGACCGCGAGGGCGGGGGCGTTTCAAGCGGATCAGGCTCGTTGCGCCAGGAATTGTCGTAGCCGCCGTCTTCACTCTGGCGCTGCACGCGGTTGCGTGTGCGCGGCGTCGTCTCCTCAACAGCCGCGCGGGCGCCCAGAGCTGCCTCACGCGCGGCCTCGGCGGCGTCGCGCAAACGCTCCAGGGCGATCGCGGCTTCGCGTTCAACGCTCGCCGCCTCGGTGCGGATGATCTCGGCGGCGCGCTTGGCGTCATCGACGGCGCGCGACGTGCTGTCGCGCACGGCGCCTGCGGTGGAATTGGCGGCCAACGTTGCCGCTTCAGCGGACTGCCGCGCTGCATCTGTAAGGTTTGTTGCCTTGGTGAGGATGTCGAGCGCGTTCGATAGCGCGGTCTCTAGGCGCAGCGCGGAGTCGGCGCTGGTCTGCGCGGCGTTGGAGAGACCGTGCGTGCGATCGTTGATCAGTGCGGCTGCCGCGCCGAAAGAGGTGAGCCTGTGATCAAGCGCCTGATCGGCGGCGCGCACTTCAGCTTCGGCCTTGCGCGCGGCTTCCGAGATCGAGGTCGTGTGCCGCGAGATCGAATCGCCGATGGTTTGCGCTTGGTTGGTGAGATCGCGCGAGATGCGCAGCAATTCCTCGCGCTCGCGCTCCATGCCGGAAATCATCTGGTTGGCGCCTGCCTTCGCCTGTTCGGCGATCGAACCGACGGCTTGGGTTTGGCGCGCGATCAATCCTTCCACTTCCTGCAAGCGGGCAAGCGTGTGCTCAAGCGCCTGATCGAGTGCGGTGATCTCGCCGCGCACGTTCATCGTGACGCGCCGCGCGGATTCGCTCGCGCTCTGCTGGGGATTGAGCAACCGATCCGTGGCGTCCGCAAGTCGCCGTGCTTCCGCGCGCGCTTGGGCGCTGTCGCGCGCCGCCATGCCGGCAAACCCCACCATCGCCGCCGGCAACACCACCGCAGCCGCCAACGCGGCGTATTCCACCGCGCGTAGAGCGCCGAACTGCTCGGGGCCGATGAGTGCGATCGCCGCGACCAGCGCGCCCACCACCCAAAGGCCGCCGATGGCGAACGCCAAGACGCCGATCAGCGCGCCCGGCTGTCTCGGGTTGGCTTCCGCAGGCGGCGTTTGGGAGGTCATGTGAAGTCCTGAGGCAAAGCGCACATGCGCAGTGCAACGGAAACGAAAGAAGTTGGGCCAATCAAGGGCGAACCACAGGCGCGCGTTGGTTCATCTTCATCGCGCGCCTCAACGGCGTATTAGCGCGCCTCTTCACTCCGGCACGAGGCGCTGGCGCAAGGCTCTTCAATCTGCGGCTTCGCCTCAAGCGTGACGCCCACCCAGGCCAAAGCCAGGGCAACCAAAAGATCCCGCAAAGTCGCAAGTACAGCCAACATCGCCCTCTACCTCAATGCCTGCTTCGCCTCATGTGCGCCCGACGCCGGGCAAGAACAAGGCGGACTTGGTCAATTTTCCATGAAACTGGCGTCGGCTGAGCTTGACTGGCGGCGCTGGCGCCCTAATTTGGCGAGTAATGTTACAACATAACAAAACAAAACGGGCGAACCAGGCGCACTGGGCGCATGCGGCTGTGGTGGGCTTGCATACGCTGTGTTGCGGCTTGCCGGCTGCGGCGATGGCGGCGGCGGCCCTGTCGGGCGCTGCATCTGGAACCGCCTTGTTCTCTGATTCCTTTGCTGAATTTCATGGTTTTCTCCATGCGCATGAGCTTTGGATTCTGGTCTTGTCGGCGGTTTTGGTTGGAGTCGGCGGGGTTTTGGAGCTCAGCGGGCGGCGTGGTCATGCGCGGCAGGGTTTTCCATGGCTTTTTGCGTTCTCGGTGCTGTGTTTTCTGATCAATACCGCCGTGATCCTCGCGCATCGATCTCTCTAGCTGGGCGACAAGGGTCGGCACCGGTTTTATTTAGGGTTAATTCATCTGCAGATGGCACCGTCCTGATCAGTTTGCAGGGAGCCCTCGACCCCCAGAATGATGGATTATGGCCCCCCAGCCTCAGCCCTCGCGGCCGAGGCGCGTCGACGCGACCTGCCCGTCTCGATCGCTTTAATGCTGCTGGTCGGCGGCATGGCCGCTGCGGTGCTTGGGTCCGCGCTCGCCGTGGCGTGGGCCTGCGTGGTCATGGCTCTGCTCATCGCCGACATGGCTATTTATCGCCGTCTCGATGATCGCGCGGCGAGTGCGCGCATCAGCGCGGCTCTTATCGGCTGGAATGTTTTCATTGCGTGCGTGTTTGTGGCGCTTCCGATGGCGCTTTGGATGGACGGCGCACCGGCGGCGTCGGCTGCGGCTTTGGCGCTTTGGCTCGTGGGCGTTATTCGACCATTTGGGGCCGGATTGTCGGGCGGCTGGATATTCGCGGCTGCGGGCGCCGCGCCCGCAGCGTTGTGCATTCTCATCGCGCCGTCACTGATCGCCTTGACAAGTGCGCAAGCCGATTGGGATGCGGCGACCATTGCAACGCTCGGGGGCGGGGCGCTCGCGGTGTTGATCGTCCGCGCACTTTGGACTGCTCAAGCCGAGCAAACAGCGGCGCTGCAACACCGTGCAACGCAACGCAACACTGATGTGCTTAGGGCCCTGATTATTGGCGACCGCCGCGCTCTGTTGGCGGATATTGATGGCAACATCATCTCCGCGACCTTTCAAGCCGATCTGAATTCGATCTGGCCGCGCGCGCAATGGCGTCAAGCGATGGACAGCCTCGCCAATGGAGAGCGTGTCTATCGCGAGGGCTGGGAAGCACGCGCCTGGCGCGATGAAAACGGAGAGATTATCGGCGCCGCGCTGCTTGAGCGCGAGGCTGCCCCCATTGATCTGGCGCGCATAACACAACCAGCGCCGATCGAAACACTGGCGCGAAGGGCATGACGATCATGCGTATTCTGATTGCGGAAGATCACCCGGATAATCGAGAAATGCTGACCCGCCGCCTCGAAAGGCGCGGGTATGAAGTCCATGTCGCGGAGAACGGGGCTGAAGCGGTGGAGAAGGCTAAGGTCTGCGTGCCCGATCTCATCTTGATGGACATCTCGATGCCCGTCATGTCCGGCATAGAGGCCACGCGCATGCTGCGGCAAACGCCAAACGTTAAGAACGTCAAGATCGTCGCGCTGACCGCGCACGCTATGGAGAGCGCGCGCCGCGATTGCATGGAGGCTGGCTGCGATGACTTCGCCACCAAGCCCGTTGATTTCGCGGGTTTGATCACCTTGATCGAGCGCTACGCGGCCTAGTGGCGTAAACGCCTCGTTATGGTTAGCGCCACGTTGATGCAAATTCGCTTACCAGACTGCGCATGTTAGCGTGGCTTCAATCTCCTTCTGATACCTTCCCGAGCTTGGGTTAAGCGGGCGGGGGAGGACAATGTCCTCGGCGCAAGTCGACAGGACTTCACAGCCAGAACGCTTGGGGCGTGTTCTGCTGGTCGACGACCAGGCTCAGAACCGCGACATGCTGGGGCGTCGACTTGAGCGTCGCGGCTATGAGGTTGTGCTGCGCGAAAGCGCTGTCGGCATCGAAGACGCCATCGCTCGCGATGACATCGAATTGGTGCTGCTCGACTGGATCATGCCGGATCGGTCGGGGCATGATGCCTTGTTGGGCATTCGCGCGCGCTTCGATGCCGAGCACGTTCCGGTCATTGTTGTCACCGCGCTGGATGATGGCGACGTCGTGTCGGCAGCGCTGGAAGCCGGCGCCAATGACTATATCCCCAAACCGGTTGACCTGCGCGTGCTCACGGCGCGGGTCAAAGCGCAGCTCGACCGGCGCAAAGCGGTGCTGGATCTGGACGCCATTCGCAACGATCTCGAGCGGACGGTGCAGGAGCGCACCCAGGATCTGATCAGCGCCAACGCAACGCTTTCCGCTGAAATTTGCGAGCGCGAAGCGGCGGAAGCGCGTGCCCAGACCCTCGCGCGGCATGATCCGCTCACTGGCCTCGCCAATCGACGGCACTTCCTCGAGGAATTGCAGCGGCGCTTGGCGCATGTAGACAATGCCGAGGATGACGCTTTCGCGTTGATGTTCATCGACCTCGATCGTTTCAAACCGATCAATGATGTGCACGGCCATGCGGTCGGCGATCAATTGTTGCAGGAGATCGCGGCGCGGCTGCTGTCCAGCATTCGTGACGATAGCTTTGCCGCGCGATTGGGGGGCGATGAGTTCGCCATCGTCCTTGAGGGCCCCAGTCAGCGCGACGGCGTGGCCGCCGCCGCTCAGCGAATCCTGAACGAGCTTTCCGCGCCCATTCTTGTGAATGGCTTGAAGCTGACTGTTGGCGCGTCGATCGGTATAGCTATATGCCCAGGCGATGGCCGCGACGCCGCCGACTTGTTGCAGCGCGGCGATGCGGCGATGCTGCGCGCCAAGGAAGATCGCGGCGCCTTCAAATTCTTCGATTCTAGCATCGATGACGATTTAAAGTGGCGCGCCGAGCTCGAAACTGAGTTGCGCAGCGCGATTCCCAACGGCGATATCGTTCCATACTTCCAGCCGGTGGTTCACGTGACGACTGGGGCCGTCGCGGGTTTCGAGGTGCTCGCGCGCTGGCCTCACCACAAACGTGGTCTGATCCCGCCCTCTGAGTTCATTCAAGTCGCCGAGGAGGCAGGCTTGATCGACGCCATGTTCTGGACGCTTCTCGCGCAAGCGTGCCGCAAGGCGCTCGCCACGCCGGGCGATTTTGTACTTGCCGTCAATATCTCGCCGAGTCAGGTGCGCGATCAATGGTTCCCCGAGAAGGTGCTGCGCACCTTACGTGAGACGGGTTTCCCCGCCCAAAGGCTTGAGGTTGAGGTCACCGAGACCGCGATGATTGACGATATGGGCCGCGCGAAAACCGCGCTGCTGTCATTGAAGAACCAAGGCGTTCGTATCGCCGTTGATGATTTCGGCACAGGCTATTCGTCGTTGTTGCTGCTGCGAGAGCTGCCAATCGACAAATTGAAGATCGATCGTTCGTTCGTGGCCGCCCTCACCGAAGATCATGGCGCAGCTACGATTGTCCGTGCCCTGGTTGGCCTTGGCAGCGCGCTGGGGCTTGATGTCACGGCTGAAGGCGTCGAGGACGAGGCCACGCTGGAGGCGCTACGCGTTATGGGCTGTCGGTATGCGCAAGGCTATCTGTTCGGCGCGGCGGTCGCCGAGCCGGTGACGACCGCTACATTGCTGCGGGCGGCAGTGTAGTTTGCAGAAAAGAAGCGCTGCCTCAGGCGGCGTACGCGAACCAAACATTGGGCTCAACGTAGGAGCCAATGCCGCGCGCACGATCCACTTTGACGGGGACCAGCGCGCCATCGAGGGCGAACTCGCCGCTTTCGGTGAACTCACGACCTGTCCACGTCTCCCAGAAGCCGATCGGCTCCTCAACCACCATCGAGCGGTAGGCGGGCTTTACGATCTGCCCACCAGAGGCGAGGTGGCTGCGTAGCCATGGATCGTAGGCGCGGCCCTTTTCGTCGGTCCAAGCGAGGTAGTCGTCGATCGGAATGAAGGGGTGCTGCGATTTAGAGGAGGGGCGCACAGGAGCGATGACGCCGTCGAGGCCCTTCTTGGTCGCTAGGTCTCGGAACCCTTGGATCATGTGCCGTGCGACGCCCTTGCCGCGGTGAATGCCGGGAACGGAAATCGCCAATGCGCCAAGCGCGTTCCGTGGCTTGGATTTGTCGGCGGCTGTCTCGACGATCCAGTCCCAGCCCTCGGGCGGGAGATTGTTGAAGTCACAGGCCAAGGGCACGCAATTGCCCACGGCGATGGGATAGCCCGTCTCCTGATCGACCAAGCAGAGCTGGCAATCGGCGTTCTCATCCAGCAACTGCTGGTAGAATGCGAAATGGGCGCGGGTGTAGTTCAGAAACCCAAGTGAGTTCCATGCGGCTTGCTCGATCGCCATCGCGGCTTTGCGCAACTCAGGGCTATCGGCGCGCGTTTTCAGCACGTACCGGCTCATGCAGGCACCAAAAGGTTTATGTTAACCATTATGCTGTCTGCGAAAGCAAAGCCTAGGATTTCTTCCAGCCATTCTTTCGCGAGAGGCAGCTTCCCTAATAAAGGGTAAAATAAAACAATGCAAGCGAGTAATTGTATTTATCAAAGTTAACGAAATGCCGATTTTTAGTTAACGGAGGCCCTAAATTGGCCTCCAAATCTTGGTTAATAAAGTATTCGATTGCCAGCATGCGGGTGCCGTAACTCAAAATTTGTATTGATAATGTAATGTTCGAAGCTGGTCGCGCTCGCGCAAGCTCGGTTCAAGTAAATGAATTCCGCCCGGACACATGTTCACTACAAGAACGACCTCCGTCGTCTGACGGCGCTTATTGGAGCGGCGCTTACACTCTTTGGTTGTTTGCTCGTTGGCATCGTTGCCTATGCGGGCTGGACGGCGAACCAGGCGGCAGTCGTTCGCGAGCGTCAGCTCGTCCAGAACGCGCTCGATCAGAGCGTCAGCCGGGTGCTCGACCAACAAAAGGCGATTGCGTGGTGGGATGACCCGGTTCGGGTTCTAACGGCGCGCCGCCTCGACCTCGAATGGCTCGAGACCAATATCGGCGTCTATTTCTATGAGACATACGGCCATGACGAGATCATTATCGTCGACGCGCAAAACCGCCCCGTCTACGCCAACGTCGGCGGCCAACTGACCAATCCCGTTGCGGCGTACGCCATGCACGGTGAGATTTTGGATTCACTGGTGCGCGAGGCCCGCTCGGGCGCCGGCAACGGCTTGCGCGAGCGCGACACGGCGTTCGCGGAAAGTCAGGAAAACTATAGCGCCTTGCTTGGAGCAAGTTTCGGGCGCTGGGCCGGGCACATCATGAATGTCGATGGCGAGCCGGCAGTGGTCGCCGCGCTCTCGATCGTGCCCAACATCGACGCCAACTTGCTGCAGGGCGAGCCGCACCTCATGCTCAGCGTCGTCAAGATCGACGACGCCTTCATGGCCGATGTTGGCTCTTCGCTGTTGATCCCCGACCTCAGATTGGCCGCGACGCCAGGCGTTGGCGGCAATCTGCTCTCGGAGCCTTTCGCGGCCGACGATGGCGCCAAAGTCGGTTATCTGAGCTGGACGCCGCGTCGCCCCGGGCAGACGCTCTTGTTGTTCATTCTGCCTCTCGTGGTGCTCGGCGTGATTGGCGCGGGCGTACTGACGTTCGTGATGATAGGGCGCTTGAAGCGAGCGTCAGTCGATCTCGCGACGCGCGAGCAGCAATCTCGCCATCAAGCGCTGCACGATTCCCTGTCAGGGCTGCCAAATCGGCCCAATTTCGTGGAATCACTGCAGGAGGGCGTCGACGCACTTGTGCAGGCGCGGAGCAACGACCGCGTTATCGTGGCGTACATTGATGTCGATCGCTTCAAGGACGTCAACGACACCATGGGTCACCATGCGGGCGACGCTCTCATCATGGGTGTTGCGAAAAAACTCCAAACCGTCGTCGGGCCGAACGATTTCTTGGCACGCTTCGGCGGCGATGAATTCGCCGTATTGCGCCGCGCGACCTCGGAAGACGAGGCCGCGGACCTGATCGAAAGCCTTCAGTCCGCGTTCCATCAGGACTTCGAAGTGCATGGCCAAGCCATGCGCATGACCTGCTCGATTGGGGTGTCGATCGCGCCTGGGCACGGCATGTCGCCTGAGGATTTGATGCGCAGTGCCGATATTGCGCTCTATCGCGCCAAGGACGCCGGTCGCGACCGCGCGATGGTGTTCAGTCTCGAGATGGGCGCGGATGTTGAGCGCCGCCGTGAGATCGAACTTGACCTGCTGGCCGCCATCGAGTCGCGGGAATTGACCCTGCATTATCAACCGCTGATCGCGTGCGCAAACAGTCGGATCGTCGGCGTCGAGGCCTTGTTGCGGTGGCGTCATCCGGTGCGTGGCGACATCTCGCCGGGCGTCTTTGTCCCAATCGCTGAAGAAGCTGGCTTGATGCCGGCGCTGGGCGCCTTCGTGCTGGAGCGCGCATTCTCCGACGCGAAGCTTTGGCCGGAGCTTGAAGTCTCCATCAATCTCTCGCCTGTCCAGTTCCGCCATGTCGATTTGGTCGGATTGCTGGAACGGCTGCTTGCCGAACACGCGATTGATCCCGCGCGCATTGTCCTTGAAGTGACCGAGGGCGTGCTGATGGAGAGTTCCGACCGCAACCGCGCCATGCTCGACCAAATCCGCGCCTTGGGCTTCCGCGTGGCGCTCGACGATTTCGGCACCGGCTATTCCAGCCTGCGGTATCTCTGCGATTTCCGCTTCGACAAGATCAAAATCGACCGCTCGTTCGTTACCGGCATTCAAGAGCGAAAGCGCGCGATGAGCATTATCCAGTCGGTGATCTCGCTCGGGCGTGGGCTCGGCATGGGGGTGGTGGCCGAGGGCGTGGAGAGTGCGGCTGAGGCCTCGATCATGCGCCTTCTGGGCGTAAACGAGCTCCAAGGTTTCTACTTCTCACGCGCCGTGCCCGCCGACCACGTCGCCGATCTGCTGGCCGCCTTCGAGGGGGGCGCGGAAGCAGCCCGCGACGAGGTGCAGGCCGTGCTCGCCAAGCAACGAGCATAGGGCTACAAAACTCTCGGGTAAACCGCTGATTAGACGGCTGAATCAGCGGACCGTCGCGTGCGTCAACGCCTCCAGGTTGGGGAATTCGGCGCGTGCGTCGCGCTATGGACAAAATTCACCAAAGCCGGCATGCCAAACTCTGAGAAACACAGGGATGTCGGGCGCTCGCGCCGCAGCCATTTGGCGAAGCGGCGCGAGAGGGAAGCGGCTTGAGGCGCTTATCCCTAGGCTTGCACCCCGTATTTGAGTGGGGATCGGAGCCGGTATGCGCATCAACCGAATTCAGCTTGTAGGTTTGGCTGCCCTGGCCGGCGTCGGCGCCGCAGGCGAAGCGAGCGCCACGGATCGCACGATCTCCACTGCGACAACGACCCCGGTCACGACTTCACAACCCGAACCACCAGGCAATGTTACGCCGGGCAACATCACGATCGCGTCGGGCGGCTCGATCACGGTGACGACGGGTCAGACCGCGATCACAGTCGATTCGAGCAATGGCGTAACCAACAATGGCTCAATCACATCAAATGATGCCAACAACACGACGGGCATACTTCTACTCGGCGGCAATACGGGAACGATCCTAAACGCCGGCACGATCAATCTCATCGAAAGCTATGTTCGCCCCGACACAGGCAGCGACGGCGATCTCGATGGACCGTTTACGCAAGCGCCGAACAGCACTCGCTACGGCATTCGCCTCAACGGACCAGGGACTTTCACCGGGAACATCACCAATTCTGGGACGATCACGATCGAAGGCGGCCAATCTGGTGCGATACGTCTGGATTCTCTGCTTACCGGCAATCTGACAAGCTCAGGGAGCGTCAGCGTCATTGGCGACGATTCGGTGGCGTTCGGACTTTATGGCGGCGTGGCGGGCGACGTGGCGCTGCGTGGCTCGGTATTCGTTCAAGGCGCCAATAGTTCCGGTTTGGTGGTGGATGCACCGATCACTGGTACGGGTGGGTTGCGGATTGGCGGTAATTGGACTGTCACGGGGTATAGCTTCGTCACGCGCCCAGCAAACATCACAAACCTCGACGCGGACGATCTGCTCATTGGAGGTGCGGCGATCGCGATCCGGGACAATGTGAGCGCTGGTGTGACAATTGAAGGTATCGGCGTTGAGGATGATGTCGATGACGATGGGGACGGCATTACTGAAGCGGCCGGAGACACCAACGACGATGCCAGCGCAACAATTGGCTCAGCCGGATCTTCTCCGGCGCTGCTCGTGCAGGCCGACGCGCTCTCCGCGCTAAATTTGGGCGTTAACTCGGCAGGGTTTGGTTTCCAGATTCGCGGCTCGGTGACTGCCAGCGGTGTCTATGACAACATTGACTCCACAGCGATCCGCATCCTCGGTACGGGCGGCGGCTCGACTGTCGCCGTCGCAGGCGGCTTGGCCATCGATGGAAGCGTCGCCGCGAACGCGGTTTTCTCATCGTCGGGAGCGCCGACGGGAAGTGCGACGGGCCTTTTTCTAGGCTCAGGGGCATCTACGCCGAACATCTTGGTTCGCCGACAGCTTACCAGCACGGTGGTTGGGGAGGGCGCGCAAACCGCACGCGCGCTTGTGCTCGGCTCTGGCGCCAGCTCGCCGATCTTGTTCAATTCTGGCGTGATCCGAGCCCAGTTCTTAGGCGAGGTCGGGTCGGCGGTCGCGGTTCTCGATCAATCCAACTCGATGACGTCGATCACCAATACGGGCACGATTGAAGCAATCCTTACGGCCACTGATGCCGACCTGACAGATGGGATTCCGCCGCCGCCTGTCGCGGGCAACGCGATCGCTTTCGATCTTTCGGGGTCGACGAATGCCGTGACGCTCAATCAGGTTGCGCTCACGGATCCGCTCGTGAACCCTGTTTTCGCCGACATCAACGATGACGATACCGTCGATGACAACGCGACCGCTGTCCCGGCTATCAAAATCGTAGGCGACATTCTGTTCGGTTCGGGCAGCGACACCTTGAACTTGTTGGCGGGAACGATAACGGGCGACCTTTCCTTTGGCGCGGGCGCCGACACCTTCGTCATCAACAACGGAGCGACTTTTCTAGGCGAGTTGAGCGACGGTGATTCAAATCTCGCGCTCAACGTCGTTAACGGCACGCTGGAATTGACCGGTGGGGCGACCACCATTTCGACGGCCACCTTTGGCGGCGGCGCAGGAACGGCGCTGTGGCGCGTGCAATTGGGAACCAACACATTGGCGCCGCCGGTGCTCGCCGCGACGGGCACAGTCACGTTTGGCGCCAATGCCGATATTGTTCCACTGTTACCGACGGGGCTGCCGACAACAGCCGCCATTACGTTTCTGACGGCCGCAGGCGGTTTCGTTGACGCGTCCAATGTCACCGGCCCCGTAACTGGCGGCTCTTATCTCTATGATGTGAGCATCGGCTTGGCGTCGCCGACCGCCATGCAGGCGAGCTATTTGATCAAGACGCCAACCCAGCTCGGTTTTTCGACCAACGAAGCCGCAGCGTTCGCGAGCATACTGGCCGCCTTGCGCACCGACAACGCCGCGTCGAATGCGCTTTCAGGGTTGACCACGCAAGGCGCTTTCGAAAACGCCTATGACGACCTCATGCCCACCTACGCATCCGGTGCAGCTGAGCTTGCCGCGACGGCGATCCAGCAAGCGCAGAGCGCCACTACAAATCGCTTGGCAGCGACGCGCCTGCACGATCTCGATGAGGTCTCCGTGTGGGCACAGGAGATTGGCTATGGGCTCGAAAGAACCCCGGCGTCCAACAATGGCCAAGCTTTCAACGGTCAAGGTTTCGGTTTAGCGGTCGGCATTGACGGGCCGCTTGATAGCGGCGGGCTGTTTGGTTTGTCTGCATCCTTCATTACCTCCGAGGTCGAAGACGACGGTCGGTCAGGTGGACAATTGTCGGCTTGGTTCGGACAAGCGAACGCCTATCTGGGAACCGCTATGGGCGTTGTCGATCTCGATTTCGTCGCGGGTCTCGGCGCGGGCAAATTGGAATCGGAACGCACGGTTCAGATCGGCTCTGGTTACAGCGCGCAGACCGACTCCAATTGGTGGGCGTATGAGCTTCACGGCGCCGCGCGTGCGTCCGTGCCGTTGGCCTTGGGCGAGCATTTCGTCTTGGCGCCGCAAGCGGCGCTGACCTATGTCGGGCTGTCCGAGCAGGCCTATGAAGAGGATAGCGGCGAAGCGATCGACTATGAAGCTGACAGCGCGTTCTCGCAGCGTCTTTGGGCTGATGCCGGCGTTGAGCTGAGTGCACGCTGGGAGATGCGTGGCGGCGGTTTCATCGCGCCGCGCCTGTTCGCGGGCTATCGCGCTAATGTCATCGACGAAAGCGCGGAGCGCTCGTTCCGCTATTTGGCGGGCGGGTCTTCGTTTACGCTGCAAGATGAAGGCTATGGCGAAGGCGGCCCATTGGTCGGCCTCGGCATTGATACGACGAACGGCTATTCCACGTTGAGCTTGTCTTATGAGGGCGAGTTCGGTGACCAGATAGAGCGTCACAGCTTGAACGCGTCTGTGCGATTCCGCTTCTAGACGGTCTTGTCTCTAGCGTTCGCTCTCGGGTCTAGACGCAGGCGGGCGAACACCGTATTGGCAGCGCTTCGCCGGTGGCGATGGGTGTATAGCTCAGTTGGTAGAGCAGCTGACTCTTAATCAGCGGGTCACAGGTTCGAATCCTGTTACACCCACCATATTTTCCAATGAAATTAATGCCCTGACGGGGGAGCGTTCGAGCATCCTAAGTCGAACGCTCCCGGTTTGTAAGTCAGTTTGTCTATTCTCGTTCGCTATTGATTCTGTCGAGCATATGGTTGGCCACGGTTTCAGCGGAGACGTAGATCAGTTTCATTTGCTCAACGTCCTTCAGTGACCAGCCGGTCCAAGTGCATATCTCTGCGTCCGAAAGTCCCGCAATCACCAGTCGCGTGACTGCGGTCCCCCGGAAATCGTGCCAATCCTTGCCCTCGATGCCCGCACGCTTGCGAGCCTTGTTGAAGCTCGACCGAAGGCCATCACTGGTCCAAGGCTGCCCCTTTCTGGAAGTCAAAATCACAGGTGAGCGTTTCTCGATTTCGTCGAGCAACGACCTTAAGTGCTTCGCCGGAAGCACCACGGTCGAACCCTTCTTGCCTGTTTTTCGGACAATGGCGTCGCCTTGAATTGCCGACCAGGGGAGTTTTATCAGATCGCCCTGACGCAGTGCCGTTTCCAAAGCGAGTTTGATTGCCCAAGCAAGCTCTTTCGTTGAGCAGGCAGCCAAAAGGCGGTCCACTTCGTTGTCCGTCCATACAATGCCGGATCGATCAACCTTGTAGAACTGATTCAAATCTTTGGTCGGGTTGGCCTTTGTGAGGCGTTCTTTTCTGGCCCAGCTAAACATCCCGCTGACCGCCATGACCATTAGGTCCGCCGTTCGTGGTTTGTCGGCCCGTCTGCTTCGCCACTCAGCAATGTCCCTACCCGTCTCGTATTTCTCGAAGATTTTGACGGGCCAAGTGCCGAACTCCCGCGAAAAATCTTCAAGGTATCGCAGCTTGTCCTTTTTGGACTTCGGAGCGAGGTCATTGAAGCGGTTGCTTGCCCGAAAACGAGCGACGAGCCAGTTGATGTCTTCTTTGCTCTTCGTGCTGACCTGTGCTTCCTCAGATTTGCGGCGGCTAATCTCCGCGAGAGTGCTGGGTTCGCCCAGCACTCTCGACAGATTCTTGCTCGCTTGTTTTTTGTTCGACCCATCCGCAAAGCACACGCTTCGTCCAGATGCTCGACCAACATAGGCGTAGGCCCGGATCGTGCTGCTCGAAAGCGTCTTAAACTGGATCACTATGCCTGGGATTTTAGCGTGCATGGCGAGCACTCCTCAGGCGTTCAAGCATGGCGTCGTTGTCAGACACATCATTACCTTGCAAGATAATGATTGTGCCGTCCGGCAGAATGACCTGTTGAGCACCCGCCGACTTTGCTTGTCGCAGGATCACGGCAGTGTTGGTTCTACGCGAGCGGGGCCTTTCGCCCGCACGGCTTACATCGTTCATTGAACTGTCTCATCATTGAGTTTCCTGTTCTCCAGTTCAATGCGGAAGTGATCCTAAAAAGAGACAGGTTGCACCAGTGAGGTGCCGACAGGATCACGCTCAAAAAAGACTGAGGGTCATTTGTTCGAGCACTGTCGCCAAGGAGTGTGGTCGCGACAGATGGTGCCCAGATGGTGAAATCGATTCAAGATTTCAAGTGAACAGAGGCCAAAAAAGTGCCGCTAGGTAATGAATACCCCTGTTTCCGTTTTCATCCACCAATCTTCGTCGCTTAGCGGAGTGCCGCAGAAGGGGGGCGGAGCTT
>JALHOC010000016.1:35557-40955 GCA_022843225.1 Hyphomonadaceae bacterium | reverse complement strand
GCCAAGCGCGCGCGCACATTGGGGTGGAGATGGAAGCGCGCCACGAAGGGAATGAACTTCTTCGCCGGTGTGGTCTTGAGCTTCATCGGTCGGATCAGCTCATCGATGCCGCGCAAATTCTTGCCGTCATGGTCGACGAACAGATAACGCCGATGCAGCAAGCCGAACTGCGCCTTGTAGCCGTCATGACGGCCTTGCACAGTGATGCCGGTGTCATCTGCGGAGCGGCGCATGTCGTCGATGGTAGGGCCGCTCAAGCGCGAGGTTCCGCGCTTGCGCCCGTCTTCCAACACCGCCGACAGCGCATCGCCGAGGATCAGCGCCGAGTGGCCATTGGTGGCTCGCGCCGCCAAACGCGCCGCAGGCTCTAGCTCGCGCGTAGCCCCGACATTGACGATCAGCCGCTCGGCGCCGCTCGAAAGCTCGAACGCCAGCGCGCTCGCGTGCGCGCGCTCGCAATAGGCCAAGGGCGGCGCGCTCCCGACGTCGTACAGCGCGCGCAGTCCGCCAGCCTCCAGGCGCTGAAAGCCCGAATGCGTCGCGTACTGCACGGCGCGTACTTCTCCGCCAGCGCGCGCGAGCGCTGCGTCGATAGTGGCGGGCGAGCCCTCCGCGCCGCCGTGAAAGCAGCCGAGGCCGCCATCGCCCAGGCGCAGCATGCGCAACATGTTCGCGATCTTGGCGGGCGCTTCGCGCAAGATTTGGGGCGGTTCAGCCAGCGCCTCGATGGCGACGACAATATCGCACAAAGCTTCCAGCAAAGCTTCCGGGGAGCGCGAGAGATGGCCCCCGTCTGGCAGGAATTGCTTGGAGCAGGCCTCCAACAACATCTCTTCGCCTTGCTCGGCGAAGCGTTCGGGATCGGGGAGACCAGCTTGGCCTGCGAGCACAAGCGCCGCGCCAGCCTTGATCGAGCCGAGATGGCGTTCGCCCAATTCCGCTTGCGAGATCAGCAATAAGCGCGCTTGCCGTGCGGTGACGCGCATCAAAGCCACGCGTCGCGCCGGATCGCCGTACTCGAATGCGGGCCGGCCCCAGCACAGCCACGCAAACAAGCGCTCTGCGGTGAGTTCAGGATCCCAGGCAAGATCGTCCCACTCGCCGTAGCGCGTCACCCAATCATCGATCAGCTCTGCGATCAACGCGTGCGCGGATGGGCCAACAGCGGCGAGATCGGTGAGCCATGAGAACGCATGCAGGCGCGCCGTGAAGTGCCGTGACGGCGACTTAGCGCGCCACGGTAGCGCCTGCGCGCCGGCCAGCCGCTCGGCGCCGATGCGCCAGTGGCCGCGCCCCAGCTCTCGGCCACGCTCAGCATCGCCAACGCGCGCGTCTATGCCCCACCGCTCAATGCGATCAGGCGCGTCCTCGCCGAGCCGCATGCGGTGAAACGGGTTGGCGCGCCATTGGTCGCTCAAGGGTAAGAGCCCTCGGCGCCGGCATGGGGGGGAGGCCGGCGGAAGGGCATTAGCCGGGGCTTCGCAATCGGGCGATGTTCTGGGCGTAGGCGCTTGGATCGCCGCCATAGATTGCCGTGCCCGCGACAAGAGCTGTCGCGCCGGCGGCGATCACGCGCGGCGCCGTCTTTGCGTTTACCCCGCCATCGACTTCGAGAATAATGTCGCGCCCGGAGGCGTCGATCTTCCTGCGCGCCGCTTCGATCTTCGACAGCGCGCTTTCGATGAAGCTCTGACCGCCGAAACCGGGATTGACGCTCATGATGAGGATGAGGTCGACTAGATCGAGCACCGGATCAATGACATCGACCGGCGTGCCGGGATTGAGCGACAAACCAGCCTTGGCACCGGTGGCGCGAATGGCTTGCAGTGTGCGATGCACATGCGGGCCAGCTTCGGGATGCACGGTGATGATGTCGGCGCCTGAATCACGGAAGTGTTGGATGTAAGAATCGACCGGCGCGATCATCAAATGCACGTCGAGTGGCAGCTTCGTGTGCGGCTTGATCGCCTTAACTACCGCAGGGCCAATGGAAATGTTCGGCACGAAATGGCCGTCCATGACATCGACATGGATCATGTCGGCGCCGGCGGCCTCCACCGCGCGGACTTCCTCTCCGAGCTTGGCAAAGTCCGCAGCTAGGATCGAAGGTGCAATGAGTGCGCGCGCCATAGGCCGTGACTAGCGAGCAGGGCGCTGTGTGGCAAGGCGTGGCGATGGGCCGTTTCAGTCAGTGAGCGCATGGAGAGCAATCCTGTTGCCCTCGCTGTCCTGAATCTCGGCGACATACCCCGCCTCGCCGATGTGCTTCTTGGGGTAGAGCACAATGGCACCCTGGGCTTGCGCGCGCTCAAGCGCCGGGTCGATGTCTTCGACGTCGAAATAGATAATCGCACCGTTGCGGGAGGGCACGTAGACATCGCCCTTGGCGAGCGCTCCCGATGCGCCTGGCGCGCCGTCGGCGCGAGGCAGCAACGCCATCTCGTAGCCATCGACGTTTTGTCGGGTCAGTTCGTAGCCGAAGACTGCCGAATAGAAGCGCATGGCGCGGTCGAGGTCAGTGACGGGGATCTCGAAATAATAGACCGGGTTCGTCATGCTCGATTGCTCTGCGGGATCGGCGGCAGCCGCGTTTGTCTGCGCCCTGTCGCACGATGCTAGGAAAACGCTCAGAAATGAGGCTGCAATGCCTGCAATCTTCTGCATGATCAACCTCGTTGAAGTCGCGCCGCGAAGAAGCCATCGAGGCCGCCGATGTCGGGCCAATGCGAGGGCAAGGTGCGCATATCGCCCTCCGCTGTGATGAATTCGCTGGGGATTTCGCCGGCGACGATGGGGTTGCGCGTCCAGCCTTGGCGTAGCGCCTGCGCGACGATTCCTGGGCCTTCCTCGGGTTCGAGCGAGCAGACAGCGTAAACGAGCACACCGCCAGGTTTCAGCTGCGTGGCGGCAGCCGCGAGAAGCTTCGTCTGCAGTTCCGCAAGCGCGCGCACGTCATTGGGGCGGCGCAACCAGGCGACGTCGGGGTGGCGACGCAGCGTGCCGGTGGAGGTGCACGGCGCGTCGAGGAGGATCGCGTCGAAGGGCTCGCTGGCGCTGAACTCCAAAGCATCAGCGGCGATCATTTCAGCCGCCAGCTTTGTGCGTTCGAGATTTTCGCGCATGCGCGCTAGGCGCGGCTTGGACTTGTCGATGGCGGTCACGAGTGCCCCGGCCGCAGCCAATTGGAGCGTCTTGCCGCCCGGCGCCGCGCATAGATCGAGCACGCGCTTGCCAGTCACATCGCGGAGCAGCTTCGCGGGCAGCGCCGCCGCCGCGTCCTGCACCCACCAAGCGCCTTCAGCAAAACCTGGCAGCTGTTCAACACCGGCCGCAGAATCCAAGCGTAGGCTTCGCGTTGGCAACAAATTGGCGCCGAGTCGCCCCGCCCAGTCGCCGGGATCAGTTTTGATGCTCAGATCAAGCGGCGCCTCAGCGCGCAGCGCGGCTGCGATCGCCGCCGCCGCGTCGCCATAGGTGGCGCGCCAGCGGGTGAAGAGCCAGGTGGGCAGGTCGGCGCCGGGTGGGAGGGAGGCCAAGATGTCGGGGCCGTCGCTGGCGACCCGCCTCAGCACGGCGTTGGTCAGTTTAGCAAACCCGCGCGCCTCGCGCATGGCATTGGCGGTGGAGACCGTCTCGCCCACCGCCGCATGCGCGGGGGTGCCGAGCACCAGGAGCTGCGCTGCGCCGATCCGCAGCAAAGCGCGACCATGAAACGCCGTGTCAGGCAGTGGCTTTTGCAGAAAGCGCGAGAGCACGGAGTCGATGCTGCCAAGGCGACGAAGCGTCGCGGTCGCCAGCGCGCGCGCGAACGCGCGATCGCGACCTTGCAGCGCCTCGAAGCTTGGCGTCTCGTTCAGCGCGTCGTCGAGCGCTCGCCCGTGATCGAGAACGGCGACCAGCAGATCGGCGGCGGCGCGACGCGCGCTCAAGACGCCGCCGTGTCTTCCGGTTCCACGACGATGTGGCTGCGCCGCAAGTGCGCCAGACGGATCACTGCGCCGCCAGCAGAGAGCGGCGTTGAAATCCGCACGGGCGGCGCGAAGCTGGTGTCCGGCATCAGGGCGAACCAGACCTCGCCGTGGGGAATCCGCCGCCGACCGGCATCACGCGGCTCAAATCCCGAGACCGCAATGTAGGCAAGAGCGCATTTGAGCACTTCTCCTTCGTAGGGGCCTACATCGGCGTTGTCGATCTCGCCTCCGGCCAATTCGAGGAGGTAGTGAAAGCGGCCGTCGAAGGTGGGGTAGGCGCCCGCGCAGCGCCGCGTCTGGCCAACATCAACCGCCATCGCAATCATGCTGGAGAGGGGATCGCGAGAGCGGCGGCGGTGCTCTTCCGTCGCTGGGGGCTCGCCCCACAGCCGATAGTTTGGCTCGATCTGGGAGACGACCGAACCATCCTCGGCGACGGTCATTCCGATGACACGGCGTTTTTGGCTGTACTGGTGCTCAAGGGCGTATCGGCGCCAATACACCGCGCCATCGCGGATCACGCCCTCGGACTCCGCCCGTAAGTTCGTGCGCTCGAACAGGTCAAGCAGGCCGCGCGAGCGCAGCTCTGCAGAGACACGATAGGCGTCATCATAAACGCCAATGTCGACGGTGACGCCGCCAAGAGGAATGAAGCCCAGGCCGACGCCGTTATAGCTGAGCGTAAAGCGATCAGCGCGCGCCGGCGTCGCCAACATGAACAGTGCGGCAAGGATAAGAAGCACAGCGCGCATAACGCGGAATGTAGTGCCGCCCGCGGCGCTGTCCATCGCAGCACTGCGTCAGGCGCGGATGAGGCCTTGAACGGCGTGCGCGCCGGCGCTGTCGGGGAATACATCGCGCTCCAGTGTCGCGTTCGACACGCGGAGGTGATCGCTCAAAACGCCCTTCAGCACGGCGCGAATGTCGAGCGTCGGGCGTAGATCGCGGCGTTCGTAAAGCGCACTTTGCCTAACGCCTGGCCAGTCCGCGAGAACCCGTCCGCCCTGGATCGCGCCGCCCGCGAGGAACGCGGCTGCGGCTGTGCCATGATCGGTGCCGCCCGCGCCATTGGGCACAGCCGTGCGCCCGAACTCGGTGATGATGATGATCGCTGTATCGCGCCAAGCCGCGCCCATTTCCGTCTTGAACGCCTCAAGTCCGTCATCGAGCCCGGTGAGGCCGCGTGCGAGCGGACCTTGTTCAAGGCCTTGGTTGGCATGGGTATCCCAGCCGCCAACCTCCATCACGGCTGCGATCGGGCCGTTGTCGTCCTTCAAGAAGCGCGCCGCGATCTGCGCCATTGGGGCAAGGGAGCGTTGCCCGCGCGTGTTCATGTCGCTCGCGCCAGCATCCATCGCGACGCTGTTAGCCATCATGGCGGTTTGCAGCGCGTTGGCGAGTTCGCCGTCACGTGCCTCATAGAGCGC
>JALHOC010000016.1:27708-35457 GCA_022843225.1 Hyphomonadaceae bacterium | reverse complement strand
CTCGGCGCGACGCACGGCCGTGCGCGTTTCCTCGCTCATGAGCGGCCCAAGGCAGGCTTCACCGATGCTGATGGGGTCGACGTCAGAGCGGGCGACGCGAGCTGCGTAGGTTTGTGCGAACTCAAGCCGTTTCCACACCAGATCGGCGGTGAGCCAGGACTCAGCCGTGTCGGCCCAGCCATCGGGGCCAGGCGCGGCATAGGGGCGCTGGCCCATCACGGCGAGCGCGTTGACGCCCGCGCCAGGCGGCAGAGTTTGCACATTGGCGGCGCGCAACAGCGAGATCGTATAGTCCTCGGGGCGCTTGAATTTGGCGAACGGCGTTGACCACGCTTCGGGCGCGTCCACCAATGCTTCCATGGTGGCGCGGAGATCGCCGTCGCTGTCACGGAAGGCGCGCTGAACGCGCGCGATTGCGGCGGCGGGCGGCTCATCGGCGATGTAGTGACGGCACAGCTTGGTCGCGATAAAGTGCGCGGTGGAGGCATGGCGCGCGAGATCGTCGAGGGCGGCTTCGCCCTGAGTGAGGCCGGTTTGCGGGTAGGTTCGGTTGAGCAATGTCTTGGGGCCGGGCTCGTGCGCGTCGGCGTCGAACGCGAACAATTGCCCGCCGCCGCGTTCTCCTTGGCGGTCGCTGACGAAATCGCGCAAGCGCTGGCGTTCATATGTCCAGCCAGTGATGATGGCCGCGAGCGCCTGCACATCGGCTTGCGTGTAGCCGCCATTGACGCCAAGCGTATGCAATTCGAGGATTTCGCGGGCGAGGTTCTCGTTGATGCCGCTCGGTCTCCCGCCGCCGGGCAAACGGCGCGCGCGGCGAGGGTTTTGCGCAGCCTGGCTGTTGGGGCCGATGGAGAGCCAATTGTCGAGATAGACGATCATGCCCGGATGCTTCGTCGATGCGCGCAGCATATCGGAGAAGCGGCCCCCGACATGAGGTCGGATGGCGTCTTTCTCGAAAGAGGGCGGCAGCGCGACGGCGGCGGGCTTGGCGGTGGAGACCGTAAAGTGATTGGACCAGAAGTGCACAAGGCGTTCGTGCACGGGACGTTCGCTGGTGATGGCTGCCTCGACGCGCGCGCCGATGGCGCGGGACACACGCTCGCGGAAGTTCTCGACGAAATCCTCTTCAACCGAGAGCCGACGTAGGTCTTCTTGGCTGACGCCCTGGCGTTCCGCGCGCTGCTCCAGTTGCGCGGCGTTGCCGCCGGCGAGGCGTCGGCGCGCTAGCCAACGCCCGAAGGCGAGCAGATCGTCTTCTGCTGGCGGCAGCGCAGCTATAGGCGCTGGCAATGGGCCAGGGCCAAGCTGGCTCTTCACCCAGCCGCGCGGGTCACTAGCGATAGCGCGAAGCTCTCCAGGGCGCGGGCCGAAGCCGAAGCGGTGAGCCGCGAGCGCGGCCTGCATCATGTCAGGCATGGGATCTCCGATGCCAAGTCTAACGCGGCGGTGCACGATGTCCGTCGCCGAAAACGCAAAAGGGCCGCCTTTCGGCGACCCCTCCACAAGTTCTTGATCTTGTTGCGCTTAGAGTACGCGGACGTTTATCTCGGAATTATCGAGCGGCAGTTCGAGCAGCATGCCCGTACGGCCGGCCACGACATCCTCAAAGCCTGCCGCCCGCGCTTCGGCGACTTGGATTTGCGCCGACATGCGATCATCGGCGCCCGTCAGCACGACGAGGCCGGCGTTTGCCGCGCGCGCTTGCGTCGCGACCTCAGCAGCCGTGGCGCTACCCGTATTGTGCAGATGCGCGAGCGCTTGCGTTTGCGCGCCTTGCAGCACGACATCGGCATTCGCCGCCGCAGCCGCGCCAACAACGCGGCCATCGCCGCCCACCACGATCGAACGCCCGCGATAATCGAAGCGATAACCGACGCGGCCTTCGAATGCGTCTTCACGGGTCGTGAAAGCGGAGACGATGAGCCCATCGCCTTCGAACACGATCACGGAGCGGCCGGGCTCGGGCGATGGCCCCCAAGCCTGAAGGCCACGCCCCATGCCGTCAAAGCCGGCGGCTTGGTTCAAGCCATCGACCATGCGTTGGGTGTCGGCGGGGCCGTAAACGGGGAGGAGCAAATTGTCGCGGGTGCGCGCGCTTTCGCCATACAATTCGTCGAGATCGGCGGTTTGCTGGAGATGCGCGTTGGTGAGCAGGACGGCTTCGAGCTTGCCCATCGGTATGCCGCGCTGCGTCAGTGAAGCCGCCGCGCCAGAACCCGCATCGACGATGAACAGACGCCCGCCCGCCACGATGGCGAGGCAAGGCTTGGACTCGCCTTGCTCGGCGCCGGCGCCGCCACAGACGATCGCGCGCAGCGCTGTTGAATCAAACAGGTTGGCTTGCGCCTCGGCCTGATCCACCGTGTAGGCTGCGTAAGCGCGGGCAAGCGCCTCCTGACCTTCCGGCGTTTGAGAGCCAAGAATCCAGCCGCCCCAGAACAGTCCTGACAATGTCACGAAGACCGCTGTCGAATTACCGAGTGCATTCATAATCGCGACCCCGCGTCTTGACCGCCATTAGCGGTGCGTTGACGTAAACCCCATCGAAGCGTCCGTAACCCATGCAACGATTCTCGCAAACACGGTTAAGGACTGGTTTCCACAGGAACGTGTGGACTGAGTCTCGCAGATGAAAAACGTGAAAAAATCAGCATCTTGATTAACAAGACCCGATGAGCGTATCCGCCCAAATAGTTAACGCAACGCCGCGCGTTTTGGTGTTCGATTCCGGCGTGGGCGGATTATCCGTGTTTGACGCCATCGCGGCGTCGGGCCTGGCGCTCGACCTCGACTACGCCGCCGACAATGCGTGGCTGCCTTACGGCCTAAAATCCGACGTCGAATTGCGCGACCGCGTGCCGGCGCTCCTGGCCGCTTTGGCGGCGCAATGGATGCCGGATGTGGTGGTCCTGGCCTGCAATACCGCCTCCACCATCGCCCTGGAGGAGGTGCGCGGTCTCTTGAGTGTTCCGGTTGTGGGCGTGGTGCCGCCCATCAAGCCAGCCGCTGCGCAAACGAAAACTGGAACGATCGGCTTATTGGCGACGCCGGCAACGGTCGCGCGGGCCTACACGGATGAGCTGATTTCGCGTTTCGCGCCGGATAAGCATCTGATTCGATTTGGGTCTTCCGCGCTGGTGAATGCAGCGGAGGCCAAGCTTCGCGGCGATGGGCTCGATGGATCTGCGATGATAGAAGCGATAAAAGGGTTATTTGACGCGCCGGGAGGCGGTGAGATTGATGTCATCGCGCTGGCATGCACGCATTTTCCTTTACTTGCCGGGGAATTGGCCGCCGCCGCGCCGCATTCGTGCGTATGGCTCGATTCCGGCGCGGCCATCGCACGGCGCGTAGGCCTAGTGAGCGCTGCCTTGCCGGGGACGGCGCATGCGCGGCGTATTGGTTTTACCGACCTCGCTGCCGCGCGCGCGCTCCAGTCAGCGCTCGATGCGCGCGGGTTCGAGCGCGTGTTTGCCATTGACGCGCACGCTGGGTTCGCCGCGCACTCGCCCTGACGCTGTCGAAATGCGTGTCGTTTCGGAAACGCCGCTGTACTCCGCGCGTTAATGTTTGCGTCGCGCATTGCGCGTCTTGCCGCACGCGCTAACCATCAGCGTACAAAAAAGACTTTGGAAGGGTGCTCGATGGCTGGTGCGTTCGGTGAAACACCGTTGGGACTAGTTTCGCAAATCCTCAACCTCGCCGCGGTGTTGACCCGCAAGGCGGGATTGAAGGTGCCGCGTTATCAGCGGCCCTATACATGGACTGAGCGCGAAGTCCGCCAGCTGATTCAGGATTTGTGGCGCGCTTATAAGCGTGGCGCCACATTCTATTTCATCGGGCAGATCGTTCTCGTGCGCAACAACCAGGGCAAGCTCGAGATTTCAGATGGCCAGCAACGCTTGGCGACTCTGACTATGATCATCTCCTATGTGCGCGATCGTTTGCCTGGCCGCTCAAAAGTATTCCAGACCCTGGTAATGGACGGCGATCATCCGCGCTTGTTGCTGCGCGAAGAGGACGCGAGTTTTTTTCGCGGCTTCGTGCAGGAGCCTGGGCAGATCGCCGAGATGGCGAAACACGCCGAAATTGGCATCGACTCGCGGGATTTGTTGTGCGGTGCGGCGCGCACGATTGAATCGGAGTTGCGTGATCTCGATGATCGCGAACTGGACGCGTTCCTGTCTTACGTAGCGCGCGCGTGCACTTTAAACGTTGTCGACGCGGATGAGCGCGGTTGCGCACAGACTGTGTTCAATACGCTCAACAAACGCGGCTCGCCACTGTCCGGCGCCGATATCATCAAGAGTGATCTGCTGGAGAATGCGGGCCTCAGCAATGCAGAGGCCGACGCTGCCGCGCGCAAGTGGGAGCAGATCGAGGATATGTTCGAGCGCGAAAATTTCGCGCGCTTGCTTTACATGATGCCGCTTCTCCTAACCGGGGAGCAATTGTTGTCACCCGGCGACCTCGCTGCATTCCGAGCCGCTGTCGAGCGCGCGGGCGGCGTTCGCGTGTTCTTGTTCGAGCAATTGCCGCGCTACGCCCACGCGTTACACGCCATCTTCACCAGTTCCGTCGATGTCGGCGTGGCGAGCCAGGAGGTCAACCGGCGCATCCGCTTGATGAAACAGGTGGAGGAATGGGATTGGGCGCCGGCCGCGATCGCGTTCTTGGCGGAGCATTCCTCGGAGCCCGAGCGCGCGCGGCGCTTTTTCCAAGCGCTCGATCGTTTCGCGTTCGCGTGCGAACTCGGCGTCATTGACAATCGCGTCCAGGAAGCGCGCTACACGCGCGCGGCTCAGCATGCCGGCGATGACAAAGTGCTCTACGGCGCCAAGGGCGTGCTTGAGCTGACAGACGCCGAGCACCTTCGCTTCATCGCGACGCTTAATCGCTCGCGCAAACGCGATCGCCAGCGGCGGCTGCTACTGCTCCGCCTGGAGGCGGCGATGCCTGGCGGCAATTTGCTGGAAATGACCGACGACGTCACGGTCGAGCACGTGTTGCCCAAGGGCGGCAGCTCCTGGTGGAACGAGCGTTTCCCAGATTCAAAGCTGCGCATCGAGGCGTCGCATCTGCTCGGCAATCTGGTGCTCGTGACCTACGACCAGAACAGGCGCGCCGATACCAAATCCTATCCCGACAAGCGCAAGGTGTTTTTCAACACCGCTGGTGCGCCAATCCATGCGCTGACCAAGGATATCGCCGGCGTCGAGGAATGGACGCTCGACGCCATCGAGGCCCGCCATGAGCGGCTGGTGCGCGTGATCTGCGAGGATTGGGGGCTGATTCGCGGCGCCGGCGCGCAAGCTGCCTGAGCGCGCGCGTAGATTAACCTATCGCTAACCAACTCGCCCCAGGCATTAACTCACCGTTCACACCTGGGGCGAGAGTTCGATGTCGTTGCTGTACAGCGTGGTTTTCGCGAGCCGTTGCCGCTCGAACCATCATCGTTTGGCGGTTGACGCGCTGCGTCATCTGCAATCGCCGCATGCCGAGGACTGGCGCAATCTGCTGCTGCACTATCACACAGAGTATTTGAAGGGCGCCAAGGCGCCCGACGATGAATTCAAGGACTTCAAGAACCACGTCTTGCACGTGCGCGACGGTGATTGGGGCGGCGCGGTTGAAGCGTGCGAGGAATGGTATCGGCGCACTGTCCGTGCGCTGATGGTGGAGGATTGGAAGCAGGCGGCGTGGTCGGCGGGGGTGCTGTCGCACTATTACGTCGATCCGATTCAACCCTTCCACACCCACCAGACCGAGGAAGAGGGCGTCATTCACCGCGCGGTGGAGTGGAGTTTCTCGAAGTCGTACAAGACCTTCCAGGACATCCTTGAAGCTGGAGGCGGCTATCCAAGCGTGACGCGGCCCAGCGGCGATAAGTGGCTCGCTGAGATGGTGCGCGCGGGCGCGATGGCGTCCAATCCGCACTACGAAACCGTGATCGAACATTATGATTTCGAGAAGGGCGTGAAGGATCCGCCTGCGGGTTTGGACAAGGAATTGCGCGCTGTGATCGCGCGCCTGATCGGGCATGCGGCGATAGGTTTTTCACGTATTCTTGATCGCGCGTTCGAAGAAGCCGCCGTCAAGCCGCCCAAGATTGGCGGGACATTGCAGGCGTTTTTCCTTACCCTCGAAATGCCCATACAGGCGGTGTTGAAGGCGATGGACGACGTCAACGCACGACGCGAAGTCGAGGCGCAGTACGAGGAATTTCGCCGCACCGGCAAAGTGCGCACGACTCTGGGCGAAGACGACAAGGTTGTACGCGCGCTTTACGCCGCCGAAGTGATGAAGACGCCTTTGTCTTCGCTTGATGCGCAATGGCCGCGCGAGATCGGCGCCAAGGTCGGTCAGCGCGCATCCGCTCTGACCGCGCCGGCGAAACCGAAACGACTGCCGCCGCCAGAACTGCCCGCAGGCGCGCCGCGCGCGAAGGCGGAGAAGACGACTCCCAAATTCATGCTCGATGGCGCCGCGCCCGTTGAGAAAGCGCCCTCGATCGGGCCGAAGACGGCCAAGCGCCTGGAAGCCGCCGGTGTGCGCACGATCGCGGACTTGCTCGCGCTCAAGCCTGAAGACGGGCAGCGCGACATCGGCGCGCGTCACATCTCGGCGCAAACCATCCGCGATTGGCAAGCGCAAGCTCTGCTCGCCTGCACTGTGCCAGGGCTGAAGTCGCGCGAGGCGCAGGCTCTCGTGGCGTGCGAGGTGCGGGATGCGCAGGCGCTTGTGAGCGCAAATGCTTCCTACCTCACCGAGCGCATCGCGCAGTGGGGACTATCCGATGAAGGCGCACGCGCATGGGGCTCGGCGCCGGCGCCGAGTGCTGATGACGTGGCGACTTGGATCGAGCGCGCGAAGCGCGGGGGCGCGAAGGCTGCCGCTTAGATCCCAAGCATCGTCAGCACGATCGCGGCGATTAATACGGGAGCGATGAAGGCTGTAAGGCCGGAGGCGACGATGCGCGCGGTCTTGAGCACGCGATGACCCTTGATCGGCTTGTCTTCGCGTGGCGCCAGCGCGAACTTGCACATGAAGGCAAATAGGCCTCCGACAGCCGCGACGCTCGCGCCTGCGATCGCGCCAGCCAGAAACGCCGCCACCGCCGATGCGAGCGCGATCAGACCCAAAATGCCATGACCCGAATTCATGACGCCCTTGACGAGGCGTTCTGCGCGGCCTTGGTCAAACGTCTTGTAGGCGACCGGAGAGAGCACGAACGAGAACAACATGATCCATCCGAGCGAGGCGCCGGCGAGGATGATGGCGAGGGCTTGAGAGGCAGCTTGCATCCGCGCAGGTTAGCATGAGTCGGGTGTCGTTTTTGGTTCGGTGGCGAATTGATGCGTCGGTGCCTTAAGCGGCGCTGTGAACCAACCGCACAAAGCGAGCGCCGCAAGCGCGCCGGCGAACTGCGCCGCGACAAACCCAGCGACGTCCGCGAGCCGGATGCCGGCGAAGGTATCGCTGAAGGCACGCGCGAGGGTGATCGCGGGATTGGCGAAGGAGGTGGAACTGGTCCACCAATAGCCTGCGGCAATCGTGAGCGCGACGGCTCCGGCGATGGCGCTGGGTTTGAATCGCGACGTCAGCAGGATGCACGCAACCAGCGCGAAGGTCGCGGCACCTTCGGAGAGCCATTGCGCCGGCCCCGCACGCACAGTGGCGCTCATTTGAATCAAAGGCAGCTCAAACATGGCATGCGCGAGCACCGCGCCCGCGACGCAGCCCGCG
>JALHOC010000016.1:0-27608 GCA_022843225.1 Hyphomonadaceae bacterium | reverse complement strand
TGCGCGAACTCATTCCAATTCTTCGAGCGGAAGTCGTCCGTCTTGTAATTGAGGCGCTTCAAGAGATTGATCGCATGAGGGTTGACTTGGCCCTTGGGTTGCGAGCCCGCCGAATAGGCGTTGAACTTGCCGCCGCCAATCCGCTGCAAGATGGCCTCGGCCAGGATCGATCGTGCGGAATTGCCCGTGCAGAGGAACAGCACGTTGTAGGGCTGGGTCATGACGCTCTCCTTCTCTTCGCAACGGGTGCCGCGCTTGGCGCGCAGGAAGCGCCGCCGCAGCAATTCTCGGTCAGGAAGCCGACAAGCCCGTTCATGGCCGCGAAGTCGGCTGAGTAGATGAGCGACCGGCTTTCGCGCCGCTGAAGGATCAGCCCAGCGCGTTTCAGATGCGCGAGATGGAACGAGAGCGAGGACGCCGGCAGGTCCAGTTTCTCAGCGATGACGCCGGCGGCGCGACCGTCGGGTCCAGCCTGTACGAGCAGCCGAAACACCGCGAGCCGGTGCTCGTTCGCCAGCGCGCTGAGCGCTTCGGTGGCTGCGTGCGAATTCATTTCGATATTTTGAGTATCATGGAAATAACAAGCGTCAAGGCGGCTTTTGTTGGGGTGAAAGCCCTGTTGTGGCTGGTCATACGGCTGTGCCATGAACCATCGGAGTGCATTCCAGTTGAGGTGAGAGGATGTGGCAGTGTGCACAGTCGCCCAACGCTTAGCTGGGCAGAACCGGAAGTAGAGACGGCTAGGAGATCCATGCGAATCGCAGCCATTGTCGGCGTCAAGGACGAGCGCGATCTGATTGGCCCTTGCCTGGAACGGCTGTGGTCCGTGGGGATCGGGCCAGTCCTGGTTTTGGATGATAGCTCTACGGATGGCACCCGGGAGGTCGTTCAGTCGAAAATGAACTCTGCGCCTGCGGAACTGGCGCTTGTGACTTTTGATCCCGACTTCAGCGCTCAGCTTCGTTTTGACAGTACAGTCATGCGCCCGTTCTTGAGTCGCAACGCGCCCGACTGGGTTTTGTTTACAGACGCTGACGAATTTTTGGTGTGCGTTCGCAATGATCTGCGCGCTAGGCTTGAATCCGAGACCGCTGCTGCTCTCGCCGTGGAGCGCTACAACGTGCCATTCACGGCTACGCCGTTGCGACCGGTCGCGGGATCCTCACCAATGCCGTTTCTGGACGCAGAACTGATAACAAGTCGCCAAGCCCTGTCTCGCGCCCTTTTGGCTGAAGACCCCGGCCGCCGTTGGATCATGCACAAAATCGCTCCCAAGCTTATTTGCCGACCGGATCATGTTGTCAGTTTCGGTCTTGGTTGGCACACCGCGTTTGACGCGCAGGGCCTGCATGTGCCGGCCGTCGCCGCCAACGGCATTTTGATCGTGCATCTGCCATTGACGACGCACGAGAGGTTCGTGCGGAAGGTTGACAGCGCGCGCGCCTTCATGGCGCGCTGGGGCCATCTTTACGAAGGCGAGGCAGCGTGGCACTGGCGCCGGTGGATTGAACTCGCCGATAAGGGCCTGATAGACGCTGAGTTCGAGAACCAGAGAATGGATGACGCGATCCTGTCAGACTTGCGTGCGGCGGGCGCAATTGAACGCGCAGCAGCGGTCTTGGAGCGTCATACCAGATGAACCGCAATGCCGCATTCCTCAGCGAGGCGGAGGTCGCCCAAATCGGCTTTGCCAAAGTGGGGCGCGGACCTAAAATCCATCCCTCATGCGTTTTCGTGGTCGCTGACAAGATCAGTCTTGGCGACAACGTGCGTATCGATCCATTTTGTGTGATCACTGCGGCGGAACCGCTGCGAATTGGCGGAAATGTTCACATTGGGTCACATTGCAGTATTGTGGCTGCCGCGGGCGTGGACATTAGCGATTTCGCGAGCGTATCCCATGGCGTTCGCTTGTTTTCTGAGTCCGACGACCTTGCCGCTAGCGCGCTGATCGGCGCTCAGGTTCCGCGCGCGCTACGCGTCATCAAGTCAGGGCAGATCAGATTGGCAGCCCACAGCTGTATCGGCGCGAGTGCAATTGTGTTGCCTGGCGTCACTGTAGGCGAGGGCGCTGTGGTGGGAGCGCTCAGCCTTGTGCGCGCAGACCTTGAGCCATGGTCGGTCAATGCTGGCGTTCCCAGCCGCCAGGTCGGTAGACGCGACCGTAGCGCTGTCTTGTCTCTCTCGCGCGCGCTCATTAACGATAAAAGCGTCTGATCTCGGCAATAATCTGTTCGACATCAGTCTCGCTCAATCTGGGGTGAAGAGGGATAGACAACGCCTCTACGTTTAAGCGCTCGCAATTCGGCAGAGTGCGGCCTGTTTGCCCATACAATTCGTTCAGATGCAAAGGGTGATATCGCAACGTGGTATATATGCCAGCCTCTAGCAGAGCGTGTGCCAGCGCATCGCGCTCTTCCGCGCGGATGCAGTAAGTGAAGAGTCCATGACGGTCGCCTGGTCCAGCCTTTGCGGGCAGGACAATCTGGTCGATATCGCTAAGCTCTGCGTCGTAGCGTTGCCAGATTGCGCGGCGTCGTTCTTGGAGTTCATTGAGGCGCGTAAGTTGCACCGAGGCAATAGCGGCCGCGAGATTGGTTGGCAGCATTTTGATGAAAGGTTCGCGGATCGCATACTCCCACCACCGATTGGGCGCCCCGTCTGCTGCGGTGTCAAAGCCCGATTTGCCAATGCCGCAATAGCGCAGGTGTTTAGCGCGCTGGATGCGTTCTGGGTCAGCCGCTGTGATGCCGCCGCCTTCGCCGGCTGTCAGGTTCTTCACGGCATCGAAGCTGTAAATCCCGACGTCGCCGATGCTGCCGCAGGCGCGTTCTCGCCAACGAGAATCCACAGCGTGCGCTGCGTCTTCAAGAATCGGCAGTCCCAATTTCTGTATCTCGTCCATCTCCACCGGGAGGCCCGCATAGTGAACGACCATTATGGCTGAGGTGTTGTAACTGAGGCAGGCTTCGACATCTCCTGCGCGCACATTCATGGTGTGAAGATCGACATCGCAAAAAACCGGCTTCAGCCCAGCGAGCAACACCGCCTGAGCGCAAGAGACCCACGTGAAAGCTGGGACAATGACCTCGGATCCGCGCGGCAGGTCCATGAGGTGAAGCGCCAAGAATAGGGCGTTGGAGCCGCTGTCGACCATAGCGAACGACGCCAGTCCAAGCCGCTCTGCGAAGGCATTCTCGAAAGATTCCACATTTTTGCCAAAACCGAGCCATTGCGAGCGCATGCAGGCGCTTACAGCCTCGATTTCGGCGTCTCCCACATCTGAGCCAAAAACCGAGATCAAACTGCGCTCCTATGTGAAAGCTTCCGGTCTGTACGACGAGGCGATGACACGAATGTCATCCATGCTTGATCTTCAAGTCGCCTGCACCGCCGGCCTGTGGCGCGATGCCCGGCTCGTGCGGTGCTTCGTAAAACTGAAACCGTATGGTCGCTTGTGTGAAGCATAGCTCTGTTCGAATTGTCGTCAAATCGCGCTATTCCATGATCGCCCAACGGGGAGGTCAGCGTGCGGGTCATGGCGCTAGTCCGAACGGGAGAGGCGTCTGTCGATTTGATAGACGTTGCTGTTTTCTTGCTCATGGCGTTCGCGTGCGCCGCCTTTCTTTGGCAAGGCGGGGTGCTCGGCTTCGTTGGCGCTGCTCTTGGGGCAGTGCAAGGATTCCGCTCCACCGAGACGCCAGGCCAGGGATGGCGCCGCGCCTTCCGCTTTTCATTGTCGGGTTTTTGGGCGGGTCTGTTTCTCGGCGGCATGGTGGCCATGGCGCTGCGACCGTGACAATGCATTCGGGGTCGGCGCGCGACGCCGGACGGAGTGGGATCGCAACGGGCTTCACCGCGGCGCTAACGGGGTGGCGGGCTTACTTTGTCGTGGCCTGCATCGCGCTGCTGGCAAGCGTGCCCGGAATTGCGCGCATGCCCGTTATGGATGTTGACGAAGCGCGCTTCGCCCAAGCCAGCCGCCAGATGCTCGAAGATAACGATTTTGTTCGAATTCGCCTCCAAGACTCTGAGCGCAATCGCAAACCCGCCGGCGCTTATTGGCTGCAAGCGGGCGCGACAAAACTCCTGGCGCCGATCGCGGAGCGCGACAACGCGATCTGGACTTACCGCATTCCCTCTGTGCTGGGCGCGATCTTGGCTGCGATGGCAACTCTGTGGGCGGGACAAGCACTCATCGGCGCCCGCCCGGCGCTGCTCGGCGCGGGACTTTTGGCGGCGGGCATGTTGCTTGGCTTTGAGGGGATGTCCGCCCGCACCGACGCGCTGATGCTCGGCTTCACGACACTCGCCCTTGCCGCGGCCGCGCGGCTGCTGGTCGCGCCTGCGGCGCGACGACCGCGTCTCGTGGCGCTTGTATTTTGGATGGCTTTGGCCTTTTCGGTGTTAATCAAAGGTCCAATTCCACTGGCGATCATTGTGCTGACGCTTGCTGCGATGGCGCTTTGGGAGCGTCGTCTTGGGTGGATGGCGCCGCTCGCGTGGTGGCCTGGACCGCTTGTCGCCCTCGCCTTGATCTTGCCTTGGGGCATAGCAATTGGGCTTGCCACCGAGGGACGTTTTTTTGCCTCGGCGTTCGCTGAAGATCTGGCGCCGAAATTGGCGGGCGAAGATCAAGGGCATGCCGGATTCTTCGGCTATCACTCGCTCTTGCTGCCATTGCTGATGTTTCCAGCGACGCTTGCTCTGCCAGCGGCGGCGCGTCTGGTCTTTCGCGAACTGCGGGCGAGGTCCGAGACCACGGCGCTTCGGTTTTTGATGGTTTGGGCCGGCGCGACATTGCTGATGTTTGAACTCTCGCCGGCCAAGTTGCTCCACTACGCCATGCCGGCTTACCCAGCTCTGGCATTGCTCTGTGGCGCGGGCCTCGCGGCCGCTTTCGAGCTGCGCTGGCGCAAAACGCTTGCCGTCGGGTTTTGGTTGTTTTGCGCCGTAGGTCTGGTGTGGGCGGGCTTCATAGGCTTCGGCCTTCGCGAGGTTGGCGCGACCGACGTCGCCGTCGCGGCAGGCCTATGTGGTATGATTATCGTCGTCGGGGCTGTCGCGCTGTGTGCATTTCGAGACGCTTACTCGCGCGTCGCCGCGGCGATTGTCTGCGCGCTCGCGCTCTCCGCCACGCTGCGCATGGAGATCATTCCCAAAACCGACGCATTCAGCGTCAGTGCACGCGCTGCTAGCGAAGTGGCTCGCATCGATGGTCAAGCTGTACGACCGCTTTGGGTGGTTGGCTACGATGAGCCAAGCATTGTGTTCTTAACGCGCACCTCGGCGCGTCTTGCGTCATCGTCCGTGGCGGGACCAGAAATACACGAAGGCGACGTCGTAATCGTGGAGGCGGCTGAGCTTGCGCCTCTCTCGGATGCCATCGCTGCTCGCGGTTTAGTCATCGCCGCTCGCGCGCCGCCGATCGCAGGCATTTCGATGAGTTCCAACGATCGTGTGAGCCTGATTGTTGGAGTGGCTATGTCAGCGCAATAGTGCGCTTGCGATCGCTACCGGTTCTCGACTTCGTATTTTGGCAGGTCGGCGCGAAGCGTTTCGTACAGCCGCTCGACGAAACGTTCGGGATCGTCATCCACGAAATCGTCGAAATAATCCGCGTGGTTGGACTCGAACACGTACTCGCCGTCCTCGGCGAAGATGAACCCGAGTTCCTCATCGGTTAGCACATGGATGACAACGATCTGCGCCTCCTCGTCGTCATCGCCCAAGGTGAAGGCGAGACGGCGCGAGGCGATGCGTTTCTCCAACAGCGGCGCGACCTTCTGCAGCGCGGCGATGTCATCGAAGCCCTCGTTCTCGGTCAGGGCCGCTTCCAAGCGCTTGCGTGCTGAATCGACCTCGGCGTCGAACTCTGATGCGGCGGGCTCTGGCTTCTTGGCCATTACGCCGCTTCCAGCAGGCTCTGGAACACGGGCGTTCCGCCGGTGCGGCCAAGGACAGGATCCGAGGCGCGCTCAGGGTGGGGCATCATGCCCATCACGTTGCCGCGCTCGTTCATGACGCCAGCGATGTCGCGTGCTGATCCGTTGGGGTTGTTGAGATAACGAAACACGACGCGCCCATCGCCTTCAAGGCGATCCAGCGTGGCCTCATCCGCGACGAAGCGGCCATCGCCGTGTGCGATCGGGATTTCAGTCTCGCGCGCTTCGCGATAGGCGCGGGTGAAGACGGTGTTGTTGTTGGCGATCGCGAGCGGCACTTCTTTGCACGAGAATTTCAGCCCCGCATTGCGCGCGAGCGCTCCGGGTAGCAGCCGTGTTTCGGTGAGTACTTGAAAGCCATTACAAATGCCCAAGACGAGGCCGCCGCGCTCTGCGTGGGCGATGACGGCGCGCATCACCGGGCTCTTTGCCGCCATCGCGCCGGAGCGCAGGTAATCGCCGTAAGAAAAGCCGCCCGGCAGCACGACGAGATCGACGCCGTCGGGCAGGGCCGTTTCCTTGTGCCACACCATGGAAGCTGGCGATCCCGAGACGCGCTGAAGCGCCCGCGCGGCGTCACGGTCGCAATTAGACCCCGGAAACACAATGACGGCTGATTTCATGGCGTCTCCATAAGCTGCGTCGGTGAATTTTTAAAGCGCTGGGGAGGTGTGAATGTGGCGATTTCGGCGGGGTACGTGCTAAACAAAGTCCATGCCAACCTGGATTCTCATCGTCATTTTGCTCTCGATCGGGGCGACGGCGCTGCTGGCGTCGGTGCTGATGCGCATGAACGCGCCGGCCGGCCAACCCAAGCCGAAGCGAGATGCGCGCCAGCGAGACGACGGCTCCATGGTCTATGCGGGTGCTGGTGATGGCCGTAGTGGCAAGACCAAAACCGATTCGAACGACAATGATGGCGCAAGCGAATCCAGCGATGGCGGCGGTGGCGATGGCGGCGGTGGTGGTGGGGACTAAGCGCTAATCGCGCAACTTGCCCAAGATGACGCTGTCGCGAATGCCGAGGTGCGTTTTCCAATTGCCACGCAGAAGGCCTTCACGCTGAAAGCCTGCGCGCAGGAACAAAGACAGCGACGCGGAATTGTCTGGGTCGATGTCGGCGGCGATGCGATGCAAGCCAAGCGGGCCGAACGCGAAGTCGCACACGAGCGTAAGCGCTTTGGATGCGAGACCGCGTCCGGTAGCTTCGCGACGCATGATGATGCCGATCTCGCCGACGCCCTCGCGCTGTGTGAACAACCCAATGCGCCCCAACGCTTCGCCGCCCGCTTCGGTTATCGCCCAGACGCGCGCGCCGGGGATGGCGAGCGTATCGGCGATGTAAGAGCGGGTTTCCTCAATGTTCGTATGAGCAGGGCTTGACCAAAAATGGTGCGTCTCGGCATCCGAATGCGCGGTGAACAGCGCTTTGGCGTCCGCCAACTCAAGCGGCCGCAACACGATGCCGGGTGCGGAGAGCGGAGGCGGGCTCACCTGGTCGCGCTCTTCTTATCGACAGCGGCGCAGATCGCGTCGCGTAGATCGCGCGTGAAGCGCGCGGCTTGGCGTTTCTCCTCCGCGCGCGTCGCTGGATAGAAAATGACGCCGCGCAAGTCGCGCCCAAGAGCGGCGCGCACGCGCGCGACAGCATCCTGCGGGACAATGCCGAGGCCGCTAGAATCCTTGCAAATGAAGACCAACCCGTCAGCACTGCAGGCGCTGACGGCCTCGCCAATTTCCCAAGCGATGTGATCGGTGACGCTGGAAAGATCGATGATCGCCACGTCGGCGGATTTCAGCGATGTCGTCACCGCTTCGCGCCAATGCGCGTCGGTGATGCGCATCACGGTGGCGCCGCGGCGCTTGCCGGCGGTCACGTCGCGCAACAAGCTCGGCAGCTTCTCATAATCATCGCGGTTGCGGGAGAACATCGCGCCCACTGGGCCGGCCAAGGCGGCGAGCGCCATGACAAGCAGGGTCGCGGCCATGAACGCCAGCAGCACGATCACGATAATCACGACGAGAACGACGGCTGTCCCGAGCGCGCTGCCGATGGCTTGACCGATGGCGTCGCCAAGATTGTCCGCATTGGGGCGGAAACTCTCCGCCGTCTCACGTGCTTGGCGCCATGACGACACGCCGAAATAGCCCAACGCGGCCGTGAGCGGCAGAAACAGCACCCAAAACACTGGCGCGAGCCGATTGCGGCGTTGCTCGAAAGAGAGCTGCACGTCGCGGTCCTGCAACGTCAGCGCGCTAATTCCGTAGCGCGCGAGTTGGTCGATCAGGCGCGAGACGCGGAATGCATTGCCGCCTTCGGCCTGGAAGCGGCGCAGCCACATCGCTTGGATGCGTTGTGGCGTAAGCGCGGCGCGAACGGCGGAAAAAGTCCAGCGCGCGATGATCGCGAAGAAGAACGCGAAAACCAGGGTGATGCCGGTGACGATGAAGGCGCTGGCGCGATCGTCAGTGCTACCCTCGCTCAGCACGACATAACCAGCCGCGCCGACAATCAAAGCTGTGAACGCCCACACCGGCAGGGACGCCAGAAACGCCCAGAACTGCGCGCCCGCGCGGTCGCGGGCGATCTGCTTGGCGATGCTGCTGCGTGGCTTGGGCATGGGTTCCCTCCCGATCCAAGGAGGACAAGTCTAGCCGTTTTGCCGCTGGCTCGCACGCACCTTCACGCTTTCAGAGCGCAATTGCCCGCAGGCGGCGAGTATGTCGCGTCCGCGCGGGGTGCGGATGGGGGAAGAATAGCCGGCCCGGTTGAGCACTTCAGCGAATGTTTCGATGGTTTCCCAGTTCGAGCATTCATACGGGCTGCCCGGCCATGGATTGAACGGGATCAGATTGATCTTCGCGGGGATGCCCGCAAGCAAGCGCACCAGCGCCTTGGCTTCAGGGATGGTGTCGTTCACGCCCTTGAGCATCACGTATTCAAATGTCACGCGCTTGGCGTTGCCGAGCGAGGGGTAGGTGCGGATCGCCGCGAACAATTCTTCAAGATTGTACTTCTTGTTCAGCGGCACGAGTTCGTTGCGCAGTGCATCATTGGTGGCGTGCAGTGAAATCGCCAGCATTGCGCCCGTGCGCTCACCCAATTCTTTGATGCGTGGCGCGACGCCTGCCGTGCTCACCGTGGTGCGCCGCCGCGAGATCGAGATGCCGTCGCCATCCGCGATCGTCGCGATGGCTTCTTCTACATTATCCAGGTTGTACAGGGGCTCGCCCATGCCCATGAACACGATATTGGTGAGCTTGCGGTCGCCGTCGTTGAGCGGGCGCTCTGGCGTCGGCCATTCGTCAAGCGCATCACGCGCGATCATGACTTGAGCGACGATCTCGGCGGCGGTGAGATTGCGCACCAGTTTCTGCGTGCCGGTGTGGCAGAATGTGCAATTCAGCGTGCAACCGACCTGGGACGAAACGCAGAGCGCGCCCGAGCGCCCGACATCGGGGATGAATACGCACTCGGCTTCCACGCCCGGCCCCAGACGGATCAGCCATTTGCGGGTGCCGTCCTGGGACACCTGCGCCGCAACAATCTCGGGCCGCGCCAAAGTGTAGTGTTCGGCCAAAGTCGCGCGTAATTCCTTGGCGACGTTGGTCATCGCCGCGAAATCGGTGATCCCGTAATGATAGATCCAGCGCCAAAGCTGCTCGGCGCGCATGCGCGCCTTCTTCGGCTCAACGCCGACGGCGATCAGCTTCTCCGCCAGGGCGGGCTTCGACAGGCCGGCCAGCGAGGGTTTGATGGGGGTAGGGGACGCGGTCACGCGCGGGTTATGGGGACGCCGGCCTTGCCCGGCAATCCCCTTCACCCCCGGCGATCCTGAACCCTATTCCGCGAACACCCGCACGGTCGCGTGGGCGCGGCGGCGGAAGCTGGTTTCCTCGTAGAGCATCGAAATCGTGGTGATGTCGCGGTCGTCGCCGACAAGATTGATCACGCGCGTGCACTCGCCGGGATTGATGCGTTGGCGCAGGGAAACATCCTGATGGCCGCCATTGCGGAAGCGGACGTCGAGATCGAGGAAATGCACCGGGTTGCGATAGACGCACAGTTTGATGCGCTCGAACTGGCGATGCCCATTCAATGCAATGGTGTCGCGGTCGGTGCGGTCGCGGACATCACGCGCGCCGACTTGCGTCCACGCGAACGCGGGGCTGGCTGCCGCTAAAGCCAAAAACGCCGTCGCAGCAAATACCTTGAACTTCATAAACGCCTCCCAAGAGACAAGACCCTCACGACAGATGAAACGCTGGCAATGGGAAAGTCCGTCGCGAGAAGAGTTTGAACTATTGCTCATCCACCGGGGACCCGAGGCGCTTGCTCTCGCGCACATGGCCTAGGATCAGGAAGTTATCCACGTTATCCGGTTCAAGCTGCGTGGCCGCCAGCGCATCGGCCTCGGCCAGATCGAACGAGGTTTGGTGCATGCGCGCCGCCGCCCGCAATCGCAGCGCAAGCGGGGTGTTCGGCCGGATGTCGAGCGAGCGCGACAAATCTTCCTCGGCCGGGCGCCAATCGCGCTCCATGGCGTAGGCGCGCGCCCGATCGATCAGCAGATCGGGCAGCTGCGCCGGATCGCTCTGCACTGTCGCGATGGCGCGGGTTAGGGCTGAGCGCGCCTGGCCGGGTTCGCGCGCCAGAAGCCAGGCATTGCCGGCCTGGGAGAAGAGCTCCGCGCGCAGCGCGGTTTGGTCGGGGTTCAGCGCCGTGGCGAGGGATTCAAGCCGGCGCGCGCCTTCTTGGGGGCGGTTTTGCCCCACCAACGCCATGGCGGCGCAACGATAGGCATTGAGGCTTTGACCCTCGGAGGCCCAAATCATAGCGTCTTCGTAGGCAGCCACGGGATCGCGCTCGACCAACTCCAGGCATTGGGCAAACCGTGAGCCGCCGGCAGCGGTCGGCGCGGCGTCGGCCTGGAGAAGCGCAAACGGCAAGAGTAGGGCGCTGATCATCATGCGAACTTTCTCCACGCTCGTCCCCCGAGCGGCGGCCAAAATCGATGCCCGAACCTGTGGCAATTTCCAAGGCTTTCGCTCAGCCTGGACTCCAAGCCGTCTAGAGCCAGCCTCGATTTGGCCGAACCCGCCGACTACGCCTGCGACAACATTCGCGCGGCTCTCGTGCGCCCAAACCAAGAATCTCAGCGCGTTGTTAACCAAAACACTTATCAAACATCGCACTAGCTCAAATCGCCACGATCCGGACGCTACGAAAGCATTGCAAGAAGGTCACATCCTTTCAGTTCTGCAAGTTACACCTGAGCTTAACGCTGGCGGTGTCGAGCGGACCACGCTTGAAATAGCGGAGGCGATCAGCCGCGCCGGGGGGCTCGCTTTGGTCGCTAGCGCCGGCGGCCGCCTCGAGCCGGACCTCGAGGCGGCCGGCGGCGAATTGGTTCGCCTGCCGACCCACACCAAGAACCCGTTCACCGCGTTCGCCAATGCGCTGCGTCTGGCGGATTTGTCGCGCCGTCGCGGCGTGCGGCTGATCCATGCGCGATCGCGCGCGCCAGCCTGGAGCGCGCTGATCGCGGCGCGGCTCACCGGCTTGCCATTCGTGACCACGTTTCATGGCATCTACAACGCGCGCTCGGCGCTGAAGCGCTTCTACAACTCGATCATGGCGCGCGGCGACGCGGTGATCGCGAACTCGCACTACACCAAGGAACACATTCTCCAGCACTATCACGCCGCGCATGATCGGATCGTGGTTATCCCCCGCGGCGTCGACATCGACGTGTTCGATCGCGCTACGATTTCCACAGAAGAGATCGCCGCCCTGCGCGCGTCGTGGGGCGTCGCGGCCAATGACGCACGCTGCGTTCTGATCGCGCCGGCGCGCCTCACGCGGTGGAAAGGTCAGCTGGTTCTCATTGACGCCATTAAGGAAGTCGCGGCGCGCCGCCCGGGCGCGCTAAAGGTTATTCTCGCTGGAGACGCGCAAGGCCGCACCGCCTATGTGGACGAACTGCAGCGCGCCATTAACGATGCGCAACTGCAAGAGGTGGTGGCGATTGTTGGCCATGTCGGGCAGATGCCGCAAGCGTTCGCCGCTTCAGATATCGCGGTTTTCCCGGTGATTGAGCCTGAAGCTTTCGGACGCGGGGCGGTCGAGGCGCAAGCCATGGGCGTGCCTGTGATCGCCTCCCATTTGGGCGGTTTCACCGAAACGATCGTCGAGGGTGAAAGCGGATTTCTGGTGCCGCCGGGGTCGGCGAGCGCGTTCGCCGTCGCGATCGAACGCATGATGGACGTAGGCCCCGAGGCGCGCGCGCTTATGGGTCGTCGCGGCGCCGAACGTGCACGTAAGCTCTATTCGAAGACAGCCCTCCAAACGGCCACATTAAACGTTTACCAAAGTCTATTGCGCACATCGCGCGACTCAAACAATCGCGATAGAATCGCGCACGGAGTGAGAGCATGATTTGGCGGAAGCCCGCCGCGACGACCGAGCAAGCTGCGAGCGCGATTGATCGCGTGCTCGTGATCCAGCTTGGCGACATTGTACAATTCGTTCACGCGCTCGCCGCCGTGCAACGTATTCGCGAGACCCATCTCGGCGCGCGCATCACGCTCTTAACCACGGAAGCCACTCGCGAGCTGGCTGAGAAATGCCCGTACTTCGATACGGTCGAGGCCGACGGCAAGCCTAAGGAAGCGCAAGCGATCACCAAACTGATCGCGCGCATCCGCGCCGCTAAGTTCGATGTGATCTACGATCTGGAAGGCTCGAACCGCACCAACAATTACTTCCAGGGCATGCGGCCGTGGCCGCCAAATTGGTCCGGCCCCGTGGCGGGCTGCGCCTATCCCTACCTCGATCCGCAACGCACCGATTTGCATCGGCTCGATTTCTATGCCGCGCAGCTTGCTGCAGCGGGCGTCGGCAAGGGCGAGCCGCTGATGCCCGACCTCTCCTGGTTGCGTGGGGCGCTCCGCGACCCGCCGCGGCTGCAGCCCGACTTTTTCGGCCTGCGCGGGCGCTACGTTCTTATCTTGCCGCGCGGCGCTCAAGACGCGCCCACTCGGCGTTGGAAGGAAGAAAACTATATCGCTGTCGCCAAAACGCTGGCCGCGCATGGGGTGACGCCGGTTGTGCTGGGCGGCGCCGAAGAGCGCCCGATTGGCGCGGCCATCGCCAAGGCGGAGCTGCGCGCCAAGAACCTCGTCACCCGGCCGGATCTGTTTCAGGCCATCGCTCTGGCCGAGCGCGCCTATTACGCCTTCGGCGACGATGTCGATCTCATGCATGTCGCCGCCGCCGCCGGCGCGTCCTGCCTGACCTTCCTCGGCTCGCAGGCCGAGCCCGACAAAACACGCCCGCGCGGGCGGGGCGGGGTGGTCGGCTTCACCGCGACCGTGGTGGCCGACCTGCCGGTTGAGCAGGTTGAGCGGCAATTGCGCAACGCTGGCGTCTATAGTCTTGCTCAGACGGCTTGATGCCGAGCTCTACACAAGCGATATTCGTTAATGTCGAATCCGCGCTTGGCCTTGGTCGGGCGTGGTTCGGCGCTTTTTTGAAACAACGACAGGAGAAGGCCCGATAGCCAGACGTCCATATGCAGCGCCGCCCCCCAGCAAGGATGGGCCGCGCGTGAACGAGGATATACGCGGCGTGCCGCGCGTGCTTCTCATTGATGCCGAAGGGGAAAAACAAGGGGAAATGCCGATCTCCGCCGCGCTGGAAGCCGCGCGCGAAGCCGGCCTCGATCTCGTCGAGGTGGCCCCTAACTCCGTACCCCCGGTTTGCAAAATTCTCGACTACGGCAAGTTCCGGTTCGAGGAGCAGAAGAAAAAGGCCGAGACGCGCAAGAAGGCCAAGCGCATCGAGCTCAAGGAAATCAAGGTTCGTCCGAACATCGACGATCACGATTACGGTGTGAAGATGCGCGCCATCCATCGTTTCTTCGAAGAGGGCGACAAAGTGAAGGTCACTTTGCGCTTCCGGGGCCGGGAAATGGCGCACACCCATTTGGGCATGGAGCTGCTCGACCGCATGCGCAATGAGCTCGACGGCATCGCCAAGGTCGAACACGAGCCGCGCTTTGAAGGCCGCCAGGTCGTCATGGTGATGGCGCCGCGGGCGTGATGAGTCCGGTGCGTGCGCTTCTGTTTTCCGTTGTGATGCTGACAGCGTGCGCTCAATCTGATGGGCGCGGCGGCGTGGTCGCGCCGCCGCCACCGCCTGTCTCCATGCCGGAGCCACGCTCGGACTTGGGGCGCCAGATTCACACCGACATGGCGCGGCTCGATGCGGAACTTCGCGCGCCGGGCGTTGTTGCGGCTGGCGCGGGCGAAACCGCCGATCTCGGCCAAGGCCTCACAATCCTTCCGCTGGCGATCATCGAGGATAGCCGCTGCCCGGCGAATGTCGCGTGCCTCTGGGCGGGGCGCATGCGCATCCGTGCTCAGGTTTCAGGGCGCGAAAGCGAACTCACATTGGGCGAAACCATGGTTACACCGAACGGCCCGGTTGCGTTCGTGGTCGCATCGCCCAGCGCGTGGGCCGAATGGCCGCGCGATGAACTGGGCCCACGCCCGCCGTATCGGTTTGGTTTTCGGCGCGGGTGATTAGCCCCGGCTGTAGGGCCGGCGGACGGTCATGATCCACATATTGCCGAGCAGCAGCGCCAGCGTGAGGCCCAGGCCCACCCAGTTCAGGACTGGGATCAGCCCAGCGTTCTCCGCCAGAAAAACCGCAACTTCGCTCGGTGCGCCCTGGCGCTGAGCGGCGTCGAGGGCTTGGCCCGCCTGTTCGCCCACGACGCCAAAATCGAGATTGGGCGGCAGGCCGATGGTGGTCAGCGAAAACCCGCCGACCGACGGGAGTTGGGTTGGCCCATAAATGGCGTTGGCCCCGAACGCTATCGCGAAGGTCGCCAGAATGGCTGTCAGCCAGCGCGATCCGGCGATGGCGGAAAGCGAGCCGGTAAGCTTGGCCTTCTCTTCACGGAAGAGGGTCTTGGCGTCTTCGAGGTTCTGTGGCGTGCGGACCATAAACTCAGCCTAGCTCCCAGATGCCTTGCGGGGAAGCGCTCCCCCATGCTACAGGCGCGCCTCTTTTGGGTGGCCCGGCCTTCAAGGCATGCCGTGGCGGCCCTTTTTGGCGTTCCTTGAACGTCTTTCGATCCCTGGAGGATGAAATGCCGAAACTAAAGACCAAGAGCGGCGTCAAAAAACGCTTCAAGCTCACGGCCTCGGGCAAGGTGAAGGCCGGCGCCGCCGGCAAACGCCACCGCCTGATCAGCCACAATGGGAAGTACATCCGTCAGAACCGCGGCACGTCCGTGTTGGCTAAGCCCGACGCTGATCGTGTGAAGCTCTGGATCCCTTACGGGCTCGACTGAGCATTTCCACTTCAATCTGACGGAGATTACCCATGGCACGCGTTAAAGGGGGCGTCACCGCCCACGCCCGCCACAAGAAAGTTCTGAAGAAAGCGAAAGGCTATTATGGCCGTCGCAAAAACACCTTCCGCACCGCGAACGCTGCGGTGGAGAAGGCGGCGCTCTATTCGTATCGCGACCGCAAGGCCAAGAAGCGCGTGTTCCGCGCGCTTTGGATTCAGCGCATCAATGCCGCTGTGCGCGAAGAGGGCCTCACATATTCTCGATTTATCAGCGGGCTGGTGAAAGCTGGCGTTGAGCTTGATCGCAAGGTCATGGCTGACATCGCGATGAACCAGCCCGATGCATTCAAAGGCCTGATCGCTCAGGCCAAGAGCGCGCTGGCGTAGTCATCCTTGTCCCTCAGTCTTGAGTTTTGTCCGAGTTCGCGGGCGAACTCGGTGGGGGAGAAGGTGTCGCCGGCGAAGCTGGCGACGGATGAGGGGTGCCCTCGTCGGCTTCTCAAGGTAACAGCTGCACCCCTCACCCGGCCGCGTTCACGCGCGTCCACCCTCTCCCACAAGGGTAGAGGGGCGAGTGGAGCCAGTGATGACCACGAGCACAACTGATCTCGAAGCGCTTGAGCGCGATCTCATGGCGCGCATCGAAGCTGCAAGCCAAGAGGATGCACTTGAAGCGATGCGCGTGGAAGCGCTCGGTAAACAGGGCTCGGTCTCGGGTCTGATGAAAAACCTGGGCGCAATGAGCCCGGAGGCGCGCAAGGAATTCGGGCCGAAACTCAACGGCCTGAAGGATCGCGTCACTGAAGCCATTCTCACCAAGAAGGCTGCGTTCGCGGAAGCCGCGCTCGATGCGCAGCTGAAGGCAGAAGCCGTTGACGTGACGCTGCCGCCGGTGCGTCCGCGCCTGGGCACGATCCATCCCGTGTCGCGCGTGATGGAAGAACTCGCGCAAATCTTCGGCGAGATGGGCTTCAGCGTTGAAGAAGGCCCCGACATCGAGAGCGACTTCAACAATTTCACTGCGCTCAATTTTCCGCCCAAGCATCCCGCGCGCGAAATGCACGACACCTTCTTCATGAGCGCAACTGATGAACTCGGCGCGCGCAAGGTGCTGCGCACGCACACCTCGCCGGTGCAGGTGCGCACGATGTTGAAGCAGAAGCCGCCGATCCGCGTGATTTGCATGGGGCGCACCTATCGTTGCGATAGCGACGCGACGCACACCCCGATGTTCCACCAGATCGAGGGCCTCGTCATCGACGAAACCTCAACCATGGCCGATCTGAAGAGCGTGTTGATCGCGGCGATCAAGGCGTTTTTCGAAGTCGATGATGTGCGTTTGCGCTTCCGCCCGCATCATTTCCCGTTCACGGAGCCGAGCGCGGAAGTGGATGTCGGCTGCGACCGCTCCGGCGGCACGATCAAGATCGGCGCCGGCGAGGATTGGCTTGAGATTTTGGGCTCCGGCATGGTGCACCCGAACGTGCTCAAGAATTGTGGCATCGATCCCGAGAAGTACCAGGGCTACGCCTTCGGCATGGGCATTGATCGTCTTGCCATGCTCAAATACGGCATGCCGGATTTGCGCGACTTCTTCGCCGCCGACACACGCTGGCTGAAGCATTACGGGTTCAGCCCGTATCTGCTGCCGGGCTTGGCGCAGGGAGTAGGGTGATGCCGCAGTGGTGGAAAGATCTGCCGCGCGAACGTTTTGGCGATAGCGCCGAGCTAGCCGACAATTTGCTTGCGCTGGTCCTTTCTGGTCGCAAGACCGCAACCTGCGACGCCCTGGCGCACTATCCAAACGGCCCGCCGAAGATTGGTGGTCGCTACGTCATGGAGGATGGGCAGGGGCGTCCAAGCTGCGTGCTTGAAATAACGGACGTCGTTGTCAGACGTTTCGATGAGGTCGATGCGGATTTCGCTCGTGCCGAAGGCGAGGGCGATCTCTCGTACGATTTCTGGCGTAGGGCGCATGAGGCCTATTTCCGGCGCAACGGCGGCTTCGCGCAGGATATGAAGCTTGTGTGCGAACGCTTCCGCGTGGTTGAGACGATAGCGCCGGAAAACCAATGAGCGTGGACCCCCAACTCTCCTCCCAGCTTCTCCTCGCCTTTGCCGGCGCGCTGATGGGCGCGTTGTTCGGTGGGCTAGTGCGCTGGACATCAACGCGGCGCGATCGTCGGCTGCGGCTCACGCTCGAGCTTTACAACGAGTTCCAACATCCGCTCTTTTACCACGTGCGCGAAGTCGCGCATGCCGCGCTCGCGCAGTACGGGCCATTGCCTGCCGCCTATGATTCTGCGCAAGGCGAAGCGCGCGAAGCCATCGCCTCGATCGTTCATTTCTGGGAGAAGGCCGCCCAGTTGACGCGTATCGGCGCCCTGGACGAGCGGCTGATGCGCCGCTTCTTCGCGCAATATGCGCGCTGGTGGGATGAGTTGTTGTGCGAACGTGACGGGGTGCTCAGCGATGCCGAATGGGGCGCGACGCTTTCTGACATCAATTGGTTGTTCGAGCGCTTGAAGCGCGGCGCGCGTACGGGGTCGCGGCGATGAAATTCACGCTCTCTTGGCTCAAAGAGCATCTGCAAACAGACGCCAGCATCGACGAAATAGTCGAGCGCATGACTATGACTGGCCTCGAGGTCGAGTCGGTGGAGGATGCGGGCGGAAAGCTTAAGGCCTTCACCGTCGCGCGCATCGTCAGCGCGGAAAAGCACCCGAACGCCGACAAGCTGCAAGTGTGCCAAGTTGAAACCGCGCTCGGGAATCTCGAAATCGTCTGCGGCGCGCCGAATGCCCGCGCGGGCCTCGTCACTGCCTTCGCGCCGATCGGCACAACGATCCCAGGCTCGGGTATCACACTCGAAGCCAAGCCGGTGCGCGGTGTCGTCTCCAACGGCATGTTGTGTTCCGGCGCCGAGCTTGAACTCGACACCGATGCCGATGGAATTCTGGAACTCGATCCCAATCTCAAGGTCGGTGCGCCGCTCGCCGAGGCGCTCGGCCTCAATGATCCAGTGATCGATATCGAAGTCACGCCGAACCGCCCCGACTGGCTCGGCGTCGCGGGCATCGCGCGCGATCTCGCCGCTGCTGGCCTCGGCAAGGCGATCACGAAATCGATCATACCCGTACCAGGGCGTTATGCGTCGCCGGTGAAGGTGATGACCGAAACTCCGGAAGCGTGCGCGATGTTTTCGGGGCGCGTGGTGCGCGGGGTCAAGAATGGCCCATCGCCCGCATGGTTGCAGCAGCGCCTGCGCGCGATTGGGCAGCGACCGATCAGCGTTCTCGTCGATATCACCAATCTGATCACCCACGATCGCGGCCGCCCGCTGCACGTCTATGACATCGCCAAGCTCTCGGGCGCGGTGCGTGCGCGCATGGGTCGCCAAGGCGAAAGCTTCAAAGCGCTCAACGGCAACGCCTATGAGGTCACGCCGGCCATGTGCGTGATCGCCGATGAGGCGCGTGTATTGGGCCTTGGCGGCATTATCGGCGGGGAGTATTCAGGCGTCACCGAAACTACCACGGATATCTTGATCGAAAGCGCCTATTTCGATCCGACGCTCATCCATCAGACTGGCCGTGCGCTCAGCCTCACCACCGACGCGCAGTACCGGTTCGCGCGCGGCGTAGACACCGGGTTCGTCGTGTCGGGGCTCGAACTTGCGACGCGCATGATTGTCGATCTCTGTGGCGGCGAAGCGAGCGAAGTCATCGTCGCCGGAGAGCCGCCCGCGCCGCCGTACGCCGTGACCTTCGATCCAGATCACGTTCGCGCGCTTGCGGGCATCGACGTGAAGCCCACGCGCGTGCGCGCGATCCTGAAGGATCTCGGCTTTGAGACCAGCGCCGAGGGGCAGGGCTCGAAGAAACTGATTGTGCAACCCCCGAGCTGGCGACGCGACATCGAAGGCGCGGCTGATCTCGTTGAGGAGGTCGCACGCATCGAGGGCTTCGACAAAATGCCCGAAACCGCGCCGCCGCGAGCGGCAGGTTTCCGCCCGCCGCCCGCGAGCGTCGGTGAAAGCCGCATGCGCCTAGGTCGCCGCGCCTGCGCGAGCCTGGGCTTCAATGAAGCGGCGACCTGGAGCTTCATGCCGCGTGCGCATGCGCAGGCGTTCGGCGGCGGCGGCGAGCGCCTCATTCTCGCCAATCCGATTTCCTCCGACCTCGATTGCATGAGGCCCTCGGCGTTGCCGAACTTGGCGGTCGCGGCGCAGAAGAACGCCGATCGCGGCTTCGATGATGCGCGTCTGTTCGAGGCTGGCCCGATCTATCTCGATGATACTGACTTAGGCCAACAACGCGTCATTGCCGCGCTCTGGCGGGCGCGTCCGCCCAAGCATTGGCGCGCGGCGCCGCAGCCTGATGTGTTCGACATAAAGCGCGACGTGTTGATGGTGCTCGACGCCATCGGCGCGCCGGTGGCGTCGCTGCAAACAGCGAGCGATGTGCCGGCGCATTGGCGCCCGGGGCGCGCCGGTGCGCTGCGGCTTGGCAACAAGACGATTGCGCTCTTCGGCGAGCTTCACCCGCGCGCGTTAAAGGCGCTCGATGTTGAGGCGCCGGCTTTGGCGTTCGAGATTTTCGTCGATGCTTTGCCCGCCCCGCGCGCCAAAGGCGGCCGCGCCAAGGCGCCCTTGGAAAAGCTTGAGCTCCAGCCGCTGACGCGCGACTTCGCCTTCGTCGTCGATGATGGAATCGCCGCAGCCGATCTGGTGCGCGCGGCCTTCGGCGCCGACAAAGCCTTGATCGCGGATGTGTCGCTGTTCGATGTGTATCGCGGCGAGCGCATGGCGGCGGGCAAGAAGTCTCTGGCGATCGAAGTATCGCTGCAACCGCGCGAAAAAACGCTGACCGACGCCGACATCGATGCGGTCAGCGCGAAGATCGTGAGCGCGGTGATGAAAGCGACCGGCGGAGTGCTAAGGGGGTAGGGGTTGAACGCGTTCGACCTTTCGGGCCAACACGCGCTTATCACAGGCTCCAGCGCCGGCCTGGGCTTGGCTTCAGCGCGCGCACTGGCGGCCGCTGGAGCGCATATGTGGTTGAATGGCCGTGACCCAGCCAAGCTCGATGCGGCCGTTGCACACATCATCCGCGAGGGCGGTGCAGCCAGCGCATTGGCGTTCGATGTCACGGATGAGCGCGCCGCCGAAGCGGCGTTCGCGCGAATTGAGCGCGAAGCCGGCCGCCTCGATGTTTTGGTCAACAACGTAGGTCTGCGTGATCGGCGCGGCTTGTTCGACATCGATAGCGCCGCCGCGCGCCGCTTGATCGAAACCAATCTCGCCACGCCGTTCGAACTCGCGCGGCGCGCTGCCAAGCTGATGATCTCGGGCGGGCGCGGCGGGCGCGTCGTCAACATTTCTTCTGTCGCGGGGGCGCTCGCCAATCCGGGTGATCCGATCTATGGTGTCACCAAGGCTGGTCTCGACGGGCTGACGCGGGCGCTCGCCGCCGAACTCGGGCCGCACAAGATCAATGTGAATGGGGTGGCGCCTGGCTTCTTCAAAACCGAAGCCAACACCGCATCCATGGCTGATCCAAAGATCGCAGACTGGCTGAAGTCCCGCACGTCGTTGGGCCGTTGGGGTGAGCCAGACGAACTTGCGCCAGCGGTCTTGTTTCTGTGTTCGCCGGCAGCGTCCTACATCACGGGCCATGTGCTTGCCGTCGATGGCGGGCTTTTGGCGCATTATTGAGCGCGACGATGAACGCTTGGATCATGCTTCTGTTCGCTGGTCTGCTCGAGATCGTTTGGGCGATTGGTCTGAAATACACGGACGGCTTCACCAAGCCGATGCCTTCCGCCATCACCATCGCGGCGATGGCAGCAAGCATGTGGCTGCTCGCGCAGGCTGCGCGCGATCTGCCGATTGGCACCGCCTATGCGGTCTGGACGGGCATTGGGGCGGTGGGCGCCGCGCTTCTGGGCATGATGCTGTTTTCCGAGAGCGCTAGTGCGGTGCGGCTTGGCTGCATCGCGCTGATCGTCGTTGGGATCGCGGGCTTGAAGTTTTCAACGCCTGGCTGAGAGGGATTGCTGGACGCGCGCGCGTGGCTAAAAGCCATCGCTGGGGAAGCGCCATGCCTTTGATCAAGCGCAAGCACGCCACGACGAAAGCTTACGTCCATGACTGGCTCGAGCCTGACGAGCCGGGCGGCGTGAACTTCTTTTCCGGCGCGATCATTCTGCTTGTTCTGATTAGCCTGGCGGCGTTGGCGCTGGAAACCGAAGCCATCCGTCCCGACACGCCGTTTCCGTCTTGGGTCCGGCCGTTTTTGGAAAACTTGAACGCGTTCATCGTGGTGGTGTTCGCGATTGAGTTCGGTTTGCGGTTTTGGTCGGAGGGTGAGAATCCGAAACATGCCGGCGTCGAGGGACGGCTGCGCTTTCTCGCGCAGCCGATCACTTTGTTCGATCTGCTGGCGTTTCTGCCGGAACTGATCGTGCTCTTGTTTTTACCGCAACTGCACGGCGGCTGGTTGGCTGGCTTGCGTGCGCTCAGGCTGTTCCGCTTGTTCAAGCTAGCGCGCTATGTTCCAGCATTCGCCATTGTGGGCGCGGCTGTGAAGCGTGCTGCGGCGCCTTTGATGGCCGCGCTCTGTGTCGCCGCCGCCCAGCTCTATATCGCGGCGATGATGCTCTATTTCATCGAGGGCGACAGCAAGCCAGAGGCCTTTGGTTCGATCACGCGCTCGATGTGGTGGGCGATCGTGACGCTCACCACCGTGGGCTATGGCGATGTCTATCCCGAAACAGCGCTCGGTCGCGTGGCGGCGGGCCTGGTGGCGTTGGCCGGCATCGGCATCGTGGCGATGCCGACGGGCATTCTCGCCTCTGCGTTCGCGGAGGAGTTCCGCGAACGCCATGAGGCGAAGCTGAAAGCGCAGGCGGAGGCGGAGCTAAAGGATTAGCGGCTTGGCAGCGGCGCGCTGAGATTCAGCCGTCGCCGTTCGCCAATCCTGCCGTCCGTCAAATCCCCTTCGATCAGCTCCGTCGCTGAAAGCGCGAACACGCGCGAGCCGATGAACAGGGCCCGCGTATTACCGTACCAATCCACGCACGAGACCTCGCAGCGATAGCTGGGGTGCTGCGCGTTCTGCACCGCGAGCAGCTCACCCGCGACGCCTAGGCGCGCGCCGTCCTCGACGGTGAGGAAGCTCACGTCCGAGGCTTGGCTGCGGAAGTACCAACGCCCGCTCTCCTTGACCCGCGTCACCGTTGGCAGCCCCATGAGCCCGTCGCCTTCCGGACCAACCAAAGCATTGAATGCATGTGAGCGGTTTTCCGATTCATAGCGGTTGGCGAGCAAGCGCGTGTCAGCGAGGCGTGGGCGCTGGGAGAGATCGATGAGTGACACGCTCAGTCCGGCATCGGTGTGATAGCCGGTGACGATAGCGTCCGCGCCTGCGCGCTCGACCCGCAAGACATTGTGCGGAACCGGGATCACCGTCGATGCCGATGGCCGCGCCAGAGGCAGCGCGACGACATTTGACGATGCGGCGCTCGCGCCTTCCGTCGGCGGGTAGGAGCTATAGCTGGTGCGACCGCCATAGACGAGGTGCGTTCCGGTGAAACGCACCTCGTATTGCTCAGCGCCAGGGCTTGGCGCGTTGACATAACGCGAGGCGGCCGCTGCACGCGGTGTGGCGCTAAACGTGCTCAGCGGCGCATGGAAGTAGCGCACTTGCGCCGGGCCGCCGCGCGCGCAGGGCCCGGTGTTCCAGGAAACCAACGCGCGGAACTCCTCGGCATTGGCGTCGAGTGCGAGTTGCGTCGTTGGCTGCCCGCGCGCATGCAGTGCGCGGGGGCTGCGCCCATCGAGCGGAACTTGGAAGATAGTCGCCGGCACAGGCGCGGTCTGGTCGCCGTCGCATCGGCCTTCGAACACGCCATCACGCCATGTAGGCGTGACCCAGAGATAGATGTCCGACGTGGAGACGAAGAATTCGCGCTGCGTCTGGCCGACAAAGGCGATGGTGCGGCAATCAAGTTCATCGCCGCTGCGCGGGTCGCCCAACGGGCACACTGAAACTGAGTGTACGAACGGCGCGAACGTGCGTTGCACTGGTTTGTAGATGTCTTGCGCGTCGAACAGCGGCCGCCCCGCGCTGGTGACAGCTTGGCGTTCGCCGTCGCGCACCCAGCGGCGCACCAGCGGCCAGCGCATGCGCTGTTCGGTGTTGATGTTGGCAACATCGAGCGGCGTGTAGATGACGAGATTGCCGTTCACCAGCCGCGTCGAGTAATTCTCGACGTCGTAATAATCGTTCGACGAAATGTAATACGTGGCTTCGCGGGTCAAGGCGCCGGACTCGTCGATCGTGAACACGGTCACTTCCGAAGCTGAGTCACGGTACGAATAACCGGTCACCAGGATACGATTGCCGCTGACCAGCAGCTCGTCGTACCAAGTGTTGTGGCGCGCATCGCGATAGACGTTCGTGCGCCCGGCCAGAGCCAAGCCGACTTGCCCGCTTGGGCGTGTGTCGACCACGAATAAGCGCCCATCCTGCAGCACGATCAGGAAGCGCCCGATCTGTTTGACGATGCCGCCTTCGTCGACACCTTGCGTCTGCACATTGGTGATCGAGGTTGGCTCTTGCGTGCCGCCGCTATCGGCGCTCGATCCTGTCACAACGATGGATTCCGCCGCCGGGGCAGCCGGCATACTCGGCGTTGGCGCGGCGCCAGGCGGTGGCGGCGGAGGCGGGGGTGGCGGCGCTGGAATGGCAACGCCGTCGTACACGCCGCCTGACTGACGCCGCCTTGGGCCAGCGTTCATGCGCTGCACGTCGCGCACGTAATTCAAGAACTCCGTTTCCGAGCTGAAGCGTTCCAGACGCTCCGACACCGGCGGCTCGCGCCGCACGGGCGCCTTGTCGGTTTGCGCCGACGCCGCTGTTACGAATACGAGCCCAAGTGCGCCCGCGAGCCACCGCCATGCCATGAAGTAATCCTCCCGCCTGAGGAGGACTCACCACAAATATGGCGGCTGTGCGATCAAAATCGGTGCGCGAGCGGGCGCTCGATCAGACGTTCGTGATCAGAACGGATTGATGCCGCGCCGCCGCGAATAATGCAGGTAGCCGATATTGGCGCCGAGGCGGAAACCGACGCCCGCGCGCATCGGCGCGAGCGTTATGTCGCCATTGCGCTGATAGTTCACGCCGACGCCGCCGATGAAGTAGGCCGAACCGTCCACGCCCGGGAAACGCTGGAACACCTGATCTGGACTGGAGAGATTGTAGGCGAGCGTGAACACTTTCGCGGCGTTGCCGCCGGTGTCGAAGCCAATGGACGGTCCGCGCCAGAACACGCGCGTTGTGCCGCTGCGGCCCTTCAACCGTAAATGCCCGTTGCCGTAGCGGAGGCCGACGCCAATCGCGCCCGACCCTTCCTGGCCCTCGATATAGCCATTGGGCCGGCCCAGATCGGAGAAGACATGAGACACCACCGCCGCCACGCCCTCGGCGCCCGCACCGAAGAAACGCTCGGCGGCATCGACAATTTCCGGCTCGGAATAGGTGCTGTTGCTTTGCGCCAAAGCGGCGGCCGGCGCGAGCGCGCTCGCGGCAATCCCAAGAGCAACGGTGCGACGCGAGAGAGACTCTGACATGAGCGATCCTCCAAAGGCTGGCCGATTATCCAACGCCGGCCGTGCTGAGCGCAAGCTGAACGCGCTCAGGCGGAAGCGGTCGCACTCTCTGCTTCAAAGCGCCCAATCGCCAGGAAACGCTCGCGACGCTGGCGGCGCACTCCGGCGGCGTCCAGTTCGGAGAGATCATCGAGCGCTTCCGCCACTGCCGCGCCCACAGCCGCGATCGCGGCGGCGGGCTCGCTATGGGCGCCACCCACGGGCTCCTTGACGATGCTATCGATGACTTTGAGTTCGAGCAGGTCCTGTGCGGTAATCTTCAGTGCGATCGCGGTGTCCTTGACACGATCGGGGCGCGGCTCGTCGCCATCCTTCTTTTTGTACAGAATAGAGGCGGCGCCTTCGGGGCTGATCACCGAATAGATCGAATGCTCCAGCATCAACACCTTGTTCCCGGCCGCGATCGCAATCGCGCCGCCGGAGCCGCCTTCGCCCGCGATCACCGCCACCATCGGCACGCCCAAGGTCAGGCAGCGTTCGGTCGATCGCGCGATGGCTTCGCCCTGGCCGCGTTCTTCCGCGCCAATGCCGGGATAGGCGCCGGCCGTATCGACGAAGCTCACCACCGGCAACGAGAAGCGCTCGGCCAAATCCATGAGGCGCACGGCTTTGCGATAGCCTTCGGGCCGCGCCATGCCGAAATTGTGCTTAAGCCGCTCTTGCGTGGTGCGGCCTTTCTCGTGGCCGATCACAATCACTGGGCGGCCCATGAATTTGCCGGTGCCTCCGAGGATGGCGGCGTCCTCGCCGTAATTGCGATCGCCGGAGAGCTCGATGAAATCGGTGACGAGGGCGGCGACATAATCGCGAAAGCGCGGACGATCCGGATGGCGCGCCACCTGGGTCTTCTGCCATGGGTCGAGCTTGGCATAGATAGCCGCAAGCTGGCTTTCAGCCTTGCTCTTCAAGCGCGACAGCTCCACGCCCTGTGAAATGGCGTCCGCGCCCGACGCTTCGGCGAGCGCGGCCAGCTCCTCGATCTTCGCCTCGATCTCGGCGACCGGCTTTTCAAAATCCAGAAAGGTACGCAAACGCCGCCTCGCCCATAAGCAGGCGCGGACAATAGCCCCGCCCACGCCTGCTTCAAGGTTAAGCGCCCTCGCGGGGGAGACTGTTGCGTCATTTCGCGAGCCAGCCCATGCTGCGAGTGCGAACAGAACGGGATCAGCGCCGCAATGAAGCCACCACGCCAATTTTTCTCCCCGCTCGCCACCGGCGCGCCCGCGCCCTTGCGCGACCTGCCCATCGCCATCGAGCGCATGATCCATTTCGTGCCGCCGCATCTGGAGAAGGTGCGCGCCAAGGTTCCAGAGATGGCGGCGCAGGTCGATGTGATCCTGGCCAATCTCGAAGACGCCATTCCCGCTGACGCGAAGGACGCGGCGCGCGCGGGCGCGGTCGAGGTGGGTAAGATGGATTTGAAAGGCGCGGGCTTTTGGGTGCGCATCAATGCGCTCAACGCGCCCTGGCATTTGGACGACGTGACAACTTTGGTGGCGGGCCTTGGCGACAAGCTTGACGTGCTGATGGTCCCGAAGGTCGAAGGCGCCTGGGACATCCATTACATGGACCAATTCCTGGCGCTGCTTGAAGCTAAGCACGGCGTGATGAAGCCCGTCCTGCTGCACGCCATTCTCGAAACCGCGCAAGGCGTCGCCAATGTAGAAGCCATTGCCGGCGCCTCACCGCGCATGCAGGGCATTTCGCTGGGGCCTGCCGATCTCGCGGCGTCGCGGAAGATGAAAACGACTCGCGTCGGCGGCGGCCACCCGGGCTATCGTGTGATCGCCGATCCAGGCGAAGGCGCGCGCATTTCGGTGCAGCAGGATCTTTGGCACTATACGCTCGCCAAAATGGTCGATGCCTGCGCCATGCATGGCATCAAGCCGTTCTATGGTCCGTTCGGCGACATCGCCGACGCCGAAGGTTGCGAGCAGCAATTCCGTAATGCCTACCTCATGGGTTGCGTCGGCGCCTGGAGCTTGCATCCAAGCCAAATCGCTATCGCGAAAAAGGTGTTCACGCCGGACGTTGACGACGTGAAATTTGCGTTGCGCATCCTGGAAGCAATGCCCGATGGCTCCGGCGTCGCCATGCTCGACGGCAAGATGCAGGATGATGCAACTTGGAAGCAGGCGAAGGTGATCGTCGATCTCGCGCGCCAGATTGCCGCGAAAGAGCCGGAGATGAAAGCGGCCTACGGGCTTTGAGCAGGAGACAAAAAGGCCCGCCGGGAGCGATCCCAGCGGGCCTTGCTTGTAGAGCTTGACTTGGCGCTTAGCCGACCAGCTTAAGATTGACCGCCTTCGGACCTTTGCCCTTGGTGTCGGGCAGGGTCTGGAAGTTTACGCGTTGGCCTTCCGTCAGCGACGGCAGACCCGCGCGCTCAACCGCGCTCACGTGCACGAACACGTCCGTGCCGCCGCCGTCCGGCGTGATGAAGCCGAAGCCGCGCGCGCCGTTGAAGAACTTCACGGTGCCGTCTTGAGGATCGCCCAACGGCGCACGCGGGGGCCGATCGCCGCCGCCAAAGCCGCCGCCACCGCCGCCTTCACGCGGGCCGCTGCGGAATCCGCCGCCGCCACCGCCGCCGCCGCGGTATCCACCGCCGCCGCCGCCATAA
>JALHOC010000015.1:4453-45059 GCA_022843225.1 Hyphomonadaceae bacterium | reverse complement strand
TTTTTGCAAATTCCCTGTTTTTTCTGCCGGGAAACTCCGAGGCGCGCCTCGAAAACTTGCCGCACTTCTGCGGACTTAGCAGCGGAGCCGGGCCTTAAACGGGCAAGAAATTCCCTGTAAACATACAAAAACAGGGAATTTGGGAAGATACCGGTCCGCTCTCGACTGCCCACACCACCATTTTTCTGTAACCGCCACGCGCCTTACCGCACTTCCTCGACCTCAACATGGTCCGTCACGGGCTGCGTCCTCGGCGGCGACAGCACGGCGGTTGGCAACGCCAGCACCGGCCCCAGCGCGTCATGAGCCCCGCGTTCCATGCGTGGGTGGATGAGCTGGCCGCCGTCGCCATAGACGTACACTAGCCGCGCCCAATCATTGTCATCGTACAAGAACGCCGGGCCTTCAGGATCGAGGTCGGACCAATCCGCTTCGCGTGGCGCGGCGGCGGCTTGCGCCAGCCATGTCCGCGCACCGTTCTCATCGCCGCGCCCGCGTGCGACCTGCGCGAACAGAATGCAAATGCGCGAGGAGGGATTTTCGCGATAGGCGTCTTCGAGCGCGGCCTGTGCGCCGCCCCAATCGCCGCGTTCCATCGCCAGTTCGGCCAGCACGATGCGGCTTTCGCGAGAGTCACGGCGCTTGTCGGCGAGAGCGGCCATACGTTCGGCGCGCGCCTCCCGGGTCTCCCCTTGAACGAGGTCGCGATAGGCGTGCGCGAGAGCTGGATGGGGGCCGTTTTCCCAGGCTTCTTCCAGGATCGCGGCCGCGCGCTCGGCCTTGCCTTCGCCCGCCATCAAGCGCGCGGTCAGCGCCCCCGCCGGCGCAAAGCCCGGCGACATACGGAACGCTTTCTGTGCAAGCTCGGCGGCTTTGTCGGGCCGGCGTTCGCGTTCGAGCTTCGCCGCTTGCGCCGCCATCAACACCGCGCGGCGGCGCCTGGCGACTTTGTCTTCCATCAGCTTGCGCTTATCGCCCAGGTCGAGCGTCTCAATCGCGCTTTCCCAATCGGCGGCCTGCACAGCGAGATCGAACGCATATTGGAACGGCCACGCGGCCGTCTTCGACGCTTTCAGCGCGCCCTCAGCGTGCGCGCGCGCGGCTGTGCGGTCGCCGCGCTTCAAGGCGGCGGCCATGAGACCTTTGCGCCCAAGCACCTCGGTGTCTTCGTGTTGGAGCATGCCGGAATAGGCGCGCTCTGCGCCGGCGGTGTCGCCACCCACCTCGGCCGCGCGCGCCTGCAGCAACATCGCCAAGCGCGGTTCGTCGATCAGGTCCTCGGCCTTGTCAGCGTGGCGACGCGCGTCTTCGAACTCACCAGCCTCCGCAGCGATCAAGCCGAGCGCGAGCGCTTCCTGTCCCCGGCGTATGCGCGCGCGTTGGCTCGATTTGCCAATGCGACCCGGCGCGTCCATCAAAAACATCAAAAGGCGCAGCAATGGCAAAGCCAGCGCGACGATGGTGACAAGCACGATCACCGCGAACAGACCGCTGGTCGAGACCTCCGCGCCAAACCAATTGATTTCGACCGTGCCGGCATCGGTGGAGAGAATTTGCCACGACGCCAGCACCGCCATCACGGCGATGATCAGCAGAAACGCAAGGCGCAACATGAGGGCTTAACTCCGCGACAATTCTTGGCGGATCGCCGCGATGCGCTGATCGATTTCGATGCGGCGGCTCGCGTCGTTGATCCAGGTCTGCGCGACGCGCTTCGGCGCGGCGGGCAGGCGATTGAGCTCTTGTACGGCAGCGTCGAGGCGATCCGCGGCGATCGCTTGTTCGGCGCGCTCTACGATGCCTTCTGGCGTGTCGCCCGTCCCCGAGCGCCGGATCACGATCCATTGCGCGAGCGCGGCCTGGATGCGGCCCCAGAAACCTGCACCGGCTTGGCTTTGCCGAGACGCGCGAATGATTTCGTTGTCGAGCCGCTCGAAGCGGTCGCGCAATTCCGTGCGCGTCGGCGCGCCCGAGCGCGCCAGCGGCGCCAGCGCCGCGACATTGGGATCATTCGGCAGCAAAGCCGCGAGCGCGGCGTGCGCTTGCTCGAATGGGCCAGATGAGCGCGCGGCCTCAGACGCAGCGACTACTGCGTAGGACGCACGCGCAGCTGTGGCGGCGGCGCGCGCCTCTGCGGCGACAGCTGGGAGCTCTTCCTGCAAACGCCGCACTTCGCCGACGAGCGCTTGCACTTCCGCCGTACTCGGCATGCGCTGCAATTGGCCTTCAAGATCACGCAGGCCCGCTTGCAAAGCGAACACGCGCGCTGCGGTGCCGCCGTCGCCTGCTTCGCCCGCCGCCGCCACTGCAAGCGGGGCGTTCATGATGGTCTCAATCGCGGCGAGCCGTTGGTCGAGTTCGGCCGCGCTCGCATTCGGCGTTGTTGCGTCGATCGCCGCGGACGCGGGAGCGATCTGGTTGAGCGCAGATTGTACGGCGGGAATGCGCGGCGCCACAGCGCCGCCCGCGGCGCCAACGCCGGCCGCGGCCACAGCCAGCAACATTGCCGCGCCACTGGAAATGCCCCCGCCGCCGCGAGAGCGATTGGCCGGTTCGAACTCAACGTCGATCGGCTCGGCGCGGTCGCGCGGGTCGTCGTCGTCACGGCTCATGAGATTCCCCAAAATTCCCGACATTTCCGCCATTTCGCAACGAGAACGAAGCGGCGGCTCGAAGCGGGGAACTTAGGGGCCCTGAGGGGTGCGCTCAAGCGCTTGCGCCAGCAGGGTAGTCTCACCCCTGAAATGCGGTGTTGAGAAGGTCGTCTTCGCGTGGCCGGGGCGCCACAACAAGCTGTGCCCAGGACGTCTGGGCGGCTGTTTCGGCTACATTGGGGCTCATGCACGCTGCGATCAGGCGATCCGCGTGCGGCGCGCCGAGGGCGATGAACGCCGCCGCCGCCCGCGCGCTGTGGAAAAGCACGATGTCCAGCGGCTCCGCGTATGCCGACGGCAGCGCGCTTGCTGCAGTCGCCGCATAGGCGACGCGACGCTCAACGAGAAACCCCGCGCTGGTCAAGTCGCCCGCTAAATCCCCGGCAATGTCGGCGCCGCCGATATGGAGGAGTTTGCCCGAAGCAGGCGAGAGCATGCGCTTGGCGAGCGCGGCCAATGAACCCACATCACCCTGTGCGGAATGTACATTCGCGAAGCCGGAATCGCGCGCGGCTTGCGCCGTCGAGTCACCGACCGCGAGGACCGTGACTGCTTGAGCGCCGCGATGATTGGGAAAGGCGCGCACGCCATTCGAACTTGTGAACAGCAAAGCCTGTACGCCATGCAAGCTCGTATCGTAGCCGCAGGGTACGATCGTCAGCAACGGCGCTACAATCGCCATATGACCGCGCGCCCGCACGCGGGCGGCCGTGGATTCGGCTTCGGGTTGCGCACGCGTGATAGCAACACGCTTGCTCACGAGGCGTCCATAACAAGCGCAGCGCCGGCTTCGGTGCGAATTTCCCCGCCGAGTTTGAGCCCAAGCGCGCGCGCTTCGGCGACCGGGTCTCTCCCCAATGCAATGCGCGCTGTGCGCCGCCAACGCGCGCTTCCGTCAGGCGTCAGTGTTTCGCCGACAAAGTCCAATGCGCCATTGGCCAGGCGCGCCAGCGCGCCAATCGGCGTCCGGCAGGAACCGTCAAGCGCTTCCAAAAAAGCGCGTTCTGCTTCGATTTCCACGCGCGCGTCGCTGTTCTCGAAGCCCGACAATTTTGCGAGCGTTTCGCCGTCATGTGCGCGCGCTGTGATGGCGAGCGCGCCTTGGCACGCCGCCGGCGGGGCCGCGATCGGGTCCATCAAGCTTGTTGCGCGCGCTTCCAGGCCGAGTCGTCTCAGGCCAGCCAGCGCCAGGAACGTTGCGTCCGCCTCACCGGCTTCGAGCTTCTTCAATCGCGTATCGACATTGCCGCGCAAGGTGACAATCCCAAGATCAGGGCGCGTAAACAGGACTTGCGCTTGCCGGCGCAAGCTGGCGGTTCCGACGTTTGCGCCAGCTGGCAAATCCGCGAGCGTTTTCGCCTGCAAGCTGACGAAGGCGTCGCGCGGATCCTCGCGCTCTGGGACGCAAGCTAGCGTCAAACCGTCGTGGAGACGCGTGGGCAAATCCTTCAGCGAATGAACGGCGATATCGATGCGCTTGTCGAGCAGGGCTTCGTCGAGTTCCTTAGTGAACAGGCCTTTGCCGCCGGACTCGATCAGGCGGCGATCCTGAATCGCGTCTCCTGTTGTCTTGATCGCGACAAACGTGATGCGTTCGGGATCGACGCCCATATGAGCGGCTAGCAATGCGCGTGTGCGTTCGGTTTGCGCTGCCGAGAGCGGCGACCCGCGCGCGCCAATGCGGAGAAGAATGCTCATCGCCAAGGATGTAGATTATTCCGCCTCTCGCGGGGAGGGTGATTACCGACTACATCCCGCTTCGTGACCCAATCCCTCACTGTCCTTGGCATCGAGACAAGCTGCGACGAGACCGCCGCTGCGGTGGTGCGGCTGACGGACGGGCGCGCGGAGGTTCTGTCGGACATTGTGCTGGGCCAGGCCGCGCAGCATGCGCCCTATCAGGGCGTGGTGCCGGAAATCGCCGCACGCGCCCATGTCGAAGGGCTTGATGGAACCATTGCAGCGGCCATGCGCGACGCGGCCCTGGGCTTCGACGATCTTGACGGGGTGGCGGCGACGGCGGGACCAGGCCTGATCGGCGGCGTCATGGTGGGCTTACTGGCGGGCAAGGCGATTGCCCTGGCGCATGGGAAGCCGCTGATTGCGGTCAATCACCTGGAAGGGCATGCGCTGTCTCCGCGCCTTGTTGGGGTGGGGCCGAGTTTTCCGTACCTGTTGCTTCTGGTGTCGGGTGGGCATTGCCAGTTCATCGGCGTGCTCGACGTGGGCGTTTATCGGCGCTTGGGCTCGACCATCGACGATGCCCTGGGCGAGGCCTTCGACAAGCTGGGCAAGCTCCTGGATCTTGGCTTTCCCGGTGGCCCGCTTGTTGAAAAACATGCGAAAAATGGCGATCCGACGCGGTTCGCGCTGCCTAGGCCGATGCTGGGCCGGGAGGGCTGCGACTTCTCGTTCGCGGGCCTCAAGACGGCGTGTGCGCGCGAAGTGGATCGATTGGGATCGCCGACGGACCAAGACAAGGCCGATTTGTGCGCCAGCTTCCAGGCGGCGGTTTTAGACGTGATCGAGGACCGGTCCCGCAAAGCGATGCGTGCGTTCGATCCGATTTGGGGGGCGAAGGGGAGATTAGTGGCGGCGGGCGGTGTCGCGGCCAATCGCGCCATTCGGGCGCGGCTCGAAGGTCTGGCGTTGGAGCAGCGCTATGAGTTTCATGCCCCGCCGATGAAATGGTGCACCGACAATGCGGCTATGATTGCTCTGGCTGGGGCTGAACGATTGAGCCGTGGATTCAGTGATGATCTGGCCGTTCCGGCCCGGCCGCGATGGCCTTTGGATGAAACTTCAGCCCGCTTGCGCCCGAGCCATAAGCCCGGGCGCAAGGGAGCAAAAGCTTAGGTCACAACCTGCGCGGCCGTGAAAATCACTGGCGCCAGCGCGGTTGCCACCAGGGCAATAGCGACGATCACGGACAGGGCCCGGGCGGTCGTCGGCAGGTCTTGCGCAGACATGTTGTTCTCCAATTCTCTATCTCGATGCTGCACGTGCGAAACATCGATGCCGGTTAGATGCGCCTCGGATGCACCCAAGAGAAGGCGAGAATGCCCAGCGCAGCTATGCGCAATTGGATGGTGAAGTTAAAATTAACCCCATTAACGCAAGGAAAGGTGCGGGCGTAAAGCTCTCACTTCGCGCCTGCACAAACCCCGGGGCGGGGCACCTTCCCGCAGCCTCAGGCGACGACTTGCGCCGCGATGTGCAAGACCGGGGAGGCCGCTGCGGCGACCAGAAAGGCGGCGAACGCCACGAAGGCTGACATGGTCAAGAAGGAAGGGCGGTTGGCGGTCATTGAAGTGCTCCGTGCTTTGATCCGATGAAAGGAATATAGCGGAGCACTGGTCGCTAGTCAATGAATAAAATCGTTACCGTTCACAAGTTAACCCGATTTAAGCGGGCGCGACTTCTGGCTTGCGCGTCTTCGTGGCGGACGATGCGCCTTGGCGGGCGTAAAGCCCGTTCAAAACGAGATCCAAAACGCCGTCCAATTCCCGCTCCAGCTTCGGCAGGGTCAGGTGCGAGAACAATTGCGGGACCGAGAATTTCATGGTCGCGGCTTGCAGCATCTCAGCGATGAAGGTGTGATCGGCTTCCGCGAACAAACCGGCCTGCGCGCCTTCTTCCAACAGCGCCGTTAGGAACACGCGTTCCAACGCCAATTGCTCGTTAGCGAACAACGGTCGTTCGCGATGCAGAACCTCCGCGACTTCCATGATTTTCGCACTTTCCTCGAGCAAGAAATAAGAATCATGCAGCCGCTTGCGGAAGAGTTCGCGCAGGCGACGGTCAGCAGGCCATTCGCGCTTGCGCGCCAACGCCGCCAATTCGCCTTGCACCGCCGCGTAGTGTTTGCGCGCCATAGCCTCTGCGATGTCGATCTTGGCTTCGAAGAAGCGGTAGATGTTGCCGGGCGACATGCCGCAATCGGCAGCGATCTCGGCCATGGTTGTTTTGCCGTAGCCGTAATGCTTGATACGGGCCATCGCGGCTTCGAGGATACGGTCGCGGGTGGCGCTTTTTTCATCCATCATGACCTAGAAGGTAGCGTGTATTGGCTGAACGTTCAATGAAGGATTCAGACAACGCATTCGAAAGCGTCGCGGTTCTTGGCGCGGGCGCTTGGGGGACGGCCCTGGCGCAAGTGGCGGCGGCGGCCGGCCGGCGAGTCCTGATCTGGGCGCGCGAGCCCGAGGTGGTCCGCTCGATCAACGAGTCGCACGAGAATACATTGTTTCTGCCTGGAATTCCGCTGAACCCTGGTATTCAGGCCACCGGCGATCTGCGGGAAGCCGCCGCAGCCGACCTCTATCTGATGGCCCCACCGGCGCAGCACATGCGATCGGTCTTGGGGGCATTCCTGAGCCTAGTCGATTCCGATCCGCCGGTGGTGCTCTGCGCCAAGGGGGTCGAGCGTGGCTCCCTGGCGCTGATGACGGAAGTGCTGGCCGATGTTGGCCCTAACGTCAGCCCGGCCGTCCTCTCGGGCCCGGGCTTCGCCAAGGATGTCGCGCGCGGCTTGCCGACGGCGATCACAATCGCTACGCGCGACACTTGGCTCGCGGAACGCCTGGTCGCCACGATCGGTTTGCCAACCTTTCGCCCATACATCACGGACGACCTGATCGGCGCGGAGATCGGCGGCGCGGTGAAGAACGTCATCGCGATCGCGTGCGGCGTCGCTGAGGGCCGCAAGCTGGGCGATGGCGCCCGCGCGGCTTTGATCACGCGCGGCTTCGCCGAACTGACCCGGCTTGGCCTCGCCATGGGCGCGAAGGCGGAAACGTTGTCTGGCCTGTGCGGCTTGGGTGATCTGGTGCTCACCTGCGCGTCGATGAACTCGCGCAACACTTCGCTGGGCGCGGCCTTGGGGGAGGGGCGCGCGTTGAAGGACATCCTGGCTGAGCGCCGTTCGGTTGCGGAGGGTGCGGAAAGCGCGCCCGCCGTGGTCGCCCTGGCCGCCAAACACGGCGTTGAAATGCCGATCTGCGCGGCCGTCGATGCGATCGTCGCCGGGCGCATTGGCGTTGACGAGGCGATCACCGCGCTGCTCTCTCGGCCTTTCCGCGCGGAAGGCGCGTGAGCACTCTTCTCGCGCGCGTCGAGGACGTGCCAGATGGCGGCGCGCTGGTGGTCGCCTCTGAAGGCGGTGCGTTAATTCTGACGCGGCGCGGCGAACGCGTGTTCGCGTTCCGCAATCGCTGCCCGCATGCCGGCTACCCGCTGCAACGCGCGGATGGGCGCATTCTCGTGCAAGAGCAGCGCTATCTCGTGTGCGGCGCGCATGGCGCGAGCTTTGATCTCGAAACGGGCGCGTGCGCGGGCGGCCCGTGCGATGGCGCACCGCTGGAGCGTGTCGCGGTGAGCGTGGTTGGCGAGGATATGATCGCGCTGGCTTAGCTAGGGGCGGGCGTATTCGCGCACCACGGCTTCGAGGAACTCGCGGCCTTCAGAGAGCGATCTAACACATTTTTGCGAGCATCGTCCGCATGGCAAAGTTCCTCAAATCCAACGGCGAACGCGCTGCGTGTAGGCGTCGTACGGGGCGCCGAACTGACGGCGCATCTTGGCTTCTTCGTAAGGGATCAGCACCCAATTGGTGATGATGAACACGCACAAGGGCGCGAGAACCATCAATGGCCGCCCCACCCAGAGCGCGACGCCGCAAGACGCCAAGATGACGCCCACATACATCGGGTTGCGGGTGAGGTGGTAAAGCCCTGTGATGATCAACTGATTGTTGGTTTCCGAGGTCGGCATCACTTGCGTGTTCGCGGCGCGGAACTGGGCGATGGCGATCACTGGCAAGGCGACGCCGATCGCTGTCAGCGCCAGACCGGCGATGGTGTTTTGCAGGCTTGGCAGCGTCGCGAAGAAGGGTAGGTCGCTCAGAAAGTAGAATGCGGTCAGCAGCGCCATCGCCCAGAGCGGAGGCGGCGCTTTCAGCATCAATGCTGGCTCTTCGGCAACCGCACGACGAGGCCATCGAGATCGGCGCTGATCTTGATCTGGCAAGAAAGACGCGAGGTGTCTTCAACGTCATTTGCGAAGTCGAGCATGGATTGCTCCATCGACGAGGCCTCGCCAGTCTTGGAGGCCCAGTCGGGATCGACATAGACATGACAGGTCGCGCAAGCGCAGGCGCCGCCGCAATCGGCGTCGATGCCCGGCAGCGCGTGCTTCACGGCCGCTTCCATGACCGTCTGGCCCACCGGCGCGTCGACGACATGTTCCTTGCCCGTGTGCTCGATATACGTGATCTTCGGCATGACGTCCCTTTACTGGCCGGCGGCGGCGACGAGGTCCTTCATCGGCCGCGACATGTCAATAATTGTCTCCGGCGCGATAGTATGCCCGCGCTGAATCAAGGTTTTGGCGCCCAAGAATTCTCCTGGCCGGTTGACCGCGTCGACCGCGATCAAACGACGCTCCTTGTAGTAGAAAGCCGCGAAGGCGCGCTCGGCCATATCGCCGCGTATCGCTACGTGATCATAGTCCTGAAACAGGCCGGCGATTTGCAGTTTGAGGTCGTATTGATCGGACCAAAACCAGGGCGTCTCGATGGCTTGGTCTTGACCCAGAATTGTGGCCGCGCAGAGCTTTGCGCCTTCAATGGCGTTGTGCACGCTTTCGAGCCGCTGCACGCGGTTGCCGTACTGCGCCATTGGTCGCCCGGCGCAGTCGCCGATAGCGAAGATAGCGGGGTCGTCTGTCCGGCAGCGGGCGTCGGTGACGATGCCGTTCTCGACTGTAAGTCCGCATTGCCGCGCCAGAGTGACTTCAGGAACCACACCGATGCCGGCGATCACGAGGTCGGCTGGAACTTCAGTGCCGTCGGCGAGCACGATTCCTGTCGCGTGCGTGCGCCCCTTGATCACGGTGGCTTGACCACCCAGCACGAAGCGCACGCCTTGGCGTGTATGTTCATCGAGAAAAAATCCGGCGACCTCGGGGCTGGTGACGCGCGCGAGCGGGCGCACAGCCGCTTCCACCACCGTCACGTCCAGCCCCGATTGTCGGGCCACGGCCGCCACTTCGAGGCCAATATAGCCCGCGCCGATCACAAGTAGTTTGGCGCCGCTGACGAAGCGCGGACGGATCGCGTCAACGTCGGCGGCGGTGCGCAGCACGTGCACGCCATCAAGATCGGCGCCCACAATCGGCAGCGGGCGGGGTCGCGCGCCGGTGGCGAGCACCAGGGCGTCGAAGCCGAGTTCGCGCCCGCCTTCGAGCCGCACGCGCATGTTGGCGCGGTCGATCCAGACCGCGCGCGTGCCTGTAAGCAAGGCAATCCGCTCATCGCTATAGACGGTGGCGGGTCGCAGAAGCAGCCGATCCATGTCCAGGTCGCCGGACAGGTATTTCTTGGAAAGGGGCGGGCGCTGATAGGGCGGCGCCGGCTCTTCGCCGATGAGCGTAATGTCGCCCTCGAAACCACCTTGACGCAGCCGTTGCGCGACCTCGCCGCCGGCCTGGCCAGCGCCGATAATGATGACCCGTCTGATCTCGTTCGCACCCATGCGGACGCAGTGTTTGGATGGAATGGCGGGTTGGCGCAAGCCGGCCTTGAAGCGGCCAGGGCATTGGGCCAGCTTCTCGCCCCGTGAGCGCACAAACCCTTACTGATTCGCGTGATGTCACGCTGCCCGACGCCGCCGCGACAATGGCGCTTGGTCAGCGTCTGGGGGCGCGGTTGGGCCCGGGCGATGTCGTGTGCCTATCGGGTGGCCTGGGTGCGGGCAAAACCACTTTGGCGCGGGGCGCGATCTCAGCCTGGACTGGCAGGGACGAGGATGCGCCCAGCCCCACCTATACCCTGGTGCAGACCTATGACGGCCCAAAGGGCGAACTCTGGCACGTTGACCTCTACCGGCTGAAGCGGCCGGATGAAGCCTGGGAGCTGGGGCTCGATGAGGCGTTCGTGCGCGCGGCCTGCCTGATCGAGTGGCCTGAGCGCTTGGAAGGCCAAGCTCCCCGCGATCGGCTCGACATCGCGCTCGCGCCGCAAGGCGATGGCCGCCGCGCGACGTTCACGGCTTATGGCGCATGGAAGGGCCGTCTCGATGCGATCTGAAGCGCTTGCGCGGTTGCTTTCGGAGACCGGCTTCGCCGACGCCGAACGCGCGCCGCTGGCGGGCGACGCCTCGACGCGCCGCTATGAGCGTCTGATCTTGCCGAACCGGCGCGCGATCCTGATGGACGCGGCACCATCGAGCGAAAGCGCGCCGTGCCCGCCGAGCGCAACGCCCGAGCAACGTCGCGCTTTGGGCTGGAACGCCACATCGCGGCTCGCGGCCTCGCGCGTCGAGGCGTTCGTGGCGGTGGCGGCGCATCTGCGCGCGCTGGGGCTGGCCGCGCCGGAGATCTACGGCGTCGACATCGACTCCGGTTATGCGGTGCTGGAAGATCTCGGCGAGGGCCTGTTCGCGCAAGTGATCCCGGAAGGCGCTGACGAGATCGCCTTGTACGAGCAAGCTGCGCGCGTGCTCGCGCATGTGCATGCCGCGCCGATGCCGACTCGGTTGAACGGTCCGGGCGGCGCGCAATGGCCGCTGCTCGACTACGATGCGTTGGCCTTGGAGGTGAACGCGGACCTGTTCGTCGAATGGCTGCCGCGCGCGGCGGAGGTGCGCATTGATGAGGCGGCGCGCGCGCGCTGGGAGCAAGTGCGCGATAATCTGATCGTCAAGGCGCTTGGCTTTCCGCGCGCGCTGACTATTCGCGATTATCACGCGGAAAATTTGATCTGGCTGCCGGATCGGGAAGGCCTGCAACGCGTTGGGCTTTTGGATTTCCAGGACGCGGTACGCGGCTGGCGCGCCTGGGACTTCGCCATGCTGCTCCACGATGCGCGCCGCGATGTCAGCCCGGCGGCGGCGAACGCGGCTATCCGCGCCTATCTCGATGCTACGGGCGCGAACGAAGCCGAGTTCCGCCGTGAGCTCGCGGTGTTGGGTGCGATCAACGCCATGCGTATTCTCGGCATTTTTGCGCGTCTGGCCGGGCGGGACGGCAAGCAGCGTTATCTCTCCTTTATGCCGCGCGAGTGGGGGCATCTGGCGCGGACGCTACAGCACCCGGCGTTGGAAGACGCGCGCGCGTTCGTCGAGAGCGTGGCCAAACCTTATCTCGAGCGCGCCGCATGAGCGTGCCTCACACAGCTATGGTCCTAGCTGCAGGCCTTGGCACGCGGATGCGGCCTTTGACCAATGATCGCCCGAAGGCGCTCGTGACGGTCAATGGGCGTGGGCTGATCGATCATGTGTTGGATCGACTGGTGGAGGCCGGCGTGCAGCGTGCAGTGGTGAACGTGCACGCCTTCGCCGACATGCTGGAAACGCATGTGAAGCGTCGCGACGATATCGAGGTTGCGATCTCCGACGAGCGCGCGCAATTGATGGAGACGGGCGGCGGCGTGCGTCAGGCGCGAGCGCTCTTGGGTGATGCGCCAATCCTCGTTTGCAACATCGACTCGGTGTGGGAGGAGCCGAACGGATCCGCCATCGCGCGTCTTGCACAAGGCTTCGATCCCTCACGTATGAGCGCGCGGCTGATGTTGGCGGCGATGGATCAGTCCCTAGGCTTTGACGGCGCTGGCGACTTTTTCATGGATGAACGCGGCGCGCTTTCGTTTCGTGACGCGCTGCCGCACAGCCCGTGGGCTTATATGGGCGCGCAGATCATCGATCCCTGCACCGTCGATGGGGAACCGCTTGAGCCCTTCTCGTTCACGCGCATCTGGCGCCGGCTCGCGAAGGAGGGGCGTTTGTTTGGCGCGCCGCTCGGCGGCTTTTGGATGCATGTCGGCGATCCCGAAGCACGTGCGGCGGCGGAGGCGCGGCTCGCGCACGCTGCATGAGCGGCGCGACCTTGTTCGCGGGATCGCCGCCGCGCCTGTTCGCTGCGCCGGCCTCGGCGCCGTTTCTCGATCTCCTCGCGGATTCGCTCGTGCAGACGCTTGCGCGCGAGGGCGATGCTTTCGCGCTCTCGGATGCGTTGATCCTTCTACCTAACCGGCGCGCCGCGCGCGGGCTTATCGACGCGTTCGCCAAGCGTCTTGGCGGTGCGGCGCTCTTGCCCGCGATCCGCCCGCTCGGCGACCTCGACGAAGACCCACAAGTCTGGGGCGCTGATCCCATCGGCCTAGATGTCGCGCCCGCGATCGAGCCGACGCGGCAACGGATGGAACTCGCCGCGCTCATTCGCGCACGCGACAAGGCGCAAGGCGGCGTCGAGGATCCCGCGCGTGCGCTAGCATTGGCGGACGAATTGCGCGCGCTGCTTGAGGGCGCCGCCGCCGCCGAGCATGTACATTGGGAGCGGCTGCCGACTTTGGTGCGCAGTGTCGAATTCGCGCGGCACTGGGAGGCATCCGCCGAGTTTCTGCAAATCGTGGCGCGCTATTGGCCGCAGCGCTTGGCGCTTGACGGTTTGCTCGATCCGGGTGCGCGACGCGCGGCGCTGTTGCGGGCGCTGGCGCGCGATTGGCGCGCGAACCCGCCGGCGCGCCCCGTGATCATCGCGGGATCGACCGGGTCGATCGCCGCGACGCGCGAATTGATGGCCGTGGTGGCGGGTTTGCCGCAAGGGGCGGTGATTTTTCCTGGCCTCGACACCGATCTCGATGATGAGGCGTGGTCGTTCGTCGCCGAGCAGCATCCGCAATTTGCCTTGAAAGAAACGCTCGCGGCGTTGGGCGTGGCGCGCGGCACCATTCCGCTGTTGGCGGCTGAGATGACCGACGGACGCGCGCGCCGTGTGCTGATGCGTGAGGCGCTGGCGCCGGCGGAGAAAACGGCGGATTGGCTTAAGCGTATCGATGAAGCCGTCGGCGCGGGGTTCGTCGCCGCTGGCGCGACAGGGCTATCGATCCTGGAGGCGGCAACCGAGGATGAAGAAGCCGCCGCCATCGCGCTGATGCTGCGCGAAGTGCTGGAAACGCCGAACCAGACAGCGGCGCTGGTGACGCCGGATGCCGGCCTCGCGCGCCGTGTTGAGTCAAAGCTTGCGCGCTGGGGTCTGGAAGCGGCGGTCTCGCACGGGCGGCCACTGCGCGAAACGGAAGCCGGGCGGTTGATCGAGCTCTTGTGCGAGTTGGCGCTCGATCTAAGCGAACCAGTCGCACTTGCTGGACTGTTGAAACATCCGCGCGTCTTGATCGCAGAGGACGCCGCCGCGCTCGCGGCGTTGGAGCGCACGGCGTTACGGGGCGCGCGCCGATTTGAGAGCTTGGCGGAGCTTGAGACTCTCCACTCGCTACAAGAGCTTCCGCAAGCGCGCGCGATTGTAGAGCGTGTGCGCGAGGCCTTGGCGCCTATCGCCGCGCTCATGGGCGCGAGCGAGATCAGTTTGGCCCGCTTCGCGGAAGCGCTGACGGATACTGCCGAGCGCGCTGCGCCGGACATCTGGCAAGATCGGGACGGCGAAGCCGCGGCGAACCTCTTGCGCGAGGCCATCGCGCATGGCGGCGAACTCGGCGCTGTCGCGGCGCATGCGGCGCCACGCGTTCTGTTGCGCCTGATGCAAGGATTGGAAGTTCCGCCGTCGCCAGCCGGCGATGCGCGCGTCGCGATCTGGGGGCCGCTGGAGGCGCGTTTGCAGCGCCGCGATCTCATGATCCTGGGTGGGCTAAATGAAGGCGTGTGGCCCGCGCCGCCGCCAGAAGAAGCGTTCCTGTCGCGGTCGATGCGCGTGGCGCTTGGGCTGCCGTCGCCCGATCAACGCATCGGCCTAGCGGCGCACGACTTCGCGCAACTCGCGAGCGCGCCGAACGTTGTGCTGACGCGCGCGCTGCGCCGCGATGGCGCGCCAACCTTGGCGTCGCGGTGGCTCTGGCGTTTGCAGACCTTGGCGAAAGGCGCGCACGCGTCGCTTCAGCGCGCCGACCGATACGTCGTCTGGGCGCACGCGCTCGACCGACCGGTTGAGTTGCGGCCAACGCTGCCGCCGCGTCCCGCGCCGCCAGCGCATCAGCGCCTCAAGCGTTTGAGCGTCACGCGCGTCGAAACGCTGATCCGGGACCCTTACGTAGTCTACGCGCGCATGTTGCTTGGGCTGGAAGCGCTCAAGCCCATTGGTGAGCCGGCGGGCCCCGCTGAGCGGGGAACCGCTGTGCATGCCGCGATCGAGGCGTTCGGTGATGGTCGCGATGCGGCGGACCTCACCCGGCTTCTCGACGAACACTTGCGCCAGCATGGCATGTCGGCAGAACGCCGCGCGGCTGAGCGCGAGCGTCTCGCGGCGTCGGTTCACGCGCTCATCGCTTGGTTCGATCAACGCCGTGCGCGCAAAGCCGCGATCCATCGCGAGATTCGCGGCGAGTTGCCGATTGGCGACGTTCTGCTTACCGGAATCGCCGATCGCATCGAGATCGCCAAGGGGCACGCCGTCATTCTCGATTTCAAAACCGGCGCGCCGCCGACGGATGCGCAGGTCGAGAGCGGGCTCTCGCCGCAATTGTTGCTTGAAGCGGCGATGCTTGCGGAGGGCGCGTTTCCCAATTTGAGAGCGGAAGCGACGGAGCTCATCTATTGGCGCTTCGGCAATGCCGACCCTGCGCCGCGCGCCGTTGATCTTGTTGATGGGCCGCACGCCGCCGGCATGAAGGCGCTAGCGGCGCTCAAGGCGCTGCTGACGCGCTACGCCGATCCCCAACAGCCGTTTCTATCAAAGCCGCGTGTGCTGAAAGTGCGGCTCTACGATGATTACGACCATCTCGCGCGGCGCAAGGAATGGGCCGACGAGACGGGGGACGATGTATGAGCGCCCTGGTCGATCCAGTCGTCGAGGCCGCGCGCAATCAGCTTTTGGCGGCTGACCCTACGACTTCAGTGTTTGTCGTTGCCAATGCCGGTTCGGGCAAAACCAAAGTGCTGGTCGATCGCATCGCGCGCTTATTGCTGGTCGATGACGCACGGCCATCGGCGTTTTTGTGTATCACCTACACCAAAGCCGCCGCCGCTGAGATGCAACGCCGCTTGTTCGAACGCTTGGGTGGTTGGTGCATCGCCAATGACGCAACACTCTTGGCGGATCTGAAGAAACTGGGTGTTACGAACCCGAATTTGGGACGCGCCCGCGCGCTGTTCGCCAAGGCGCTGGAAACGCCCGGCGGCTTGAAGATTCAAACCATCCACGCTTTCTGCGAGCGTCTGCTCGCGCGGTTTCCGCTTGAGGCGGGCGTGCCGCCGGGGTTTGACATCGCCGATGAGGCGCGCGCGGCGGCGCTGTTGGCGCGTGCGCGCGCGGACGCGGCATTGGCGTTGGATGCGCCGCGCGCCGCGTTCCGGCGTTTCGCGGCGAAGCTGCACGTGGAGGGGCTGGAGGCGTTCCTTGATCGCTTGGCGCTGCGGCGCGCTGAGTTTCGGCGTTTTGCTTTGCGCGAAGGCCCTCTCTTTGCCGAGCAAGCTCTGCGGGATCGCCATGGCGCGACACAAAGCGCCGATGCATTCGCGCGCGCTTTCGTTGCGCGCGTGGATTGGGATGGCTTGCGCGAAGCGGCAGCGAAGCTTGCCGAGGGTAGCAAGCAGGATCAGGACAATTCCAAGCGCCTAGCGAAAGCCGTGGAGGCCGCCGCTGACCCGGTGGCGCTTGCGCTTCAGGCAAGCTTCGCCTTCGCGCTGAACGCGGAGGGCGAAGCCCGCGCGAAGCTTGTCACCGCCGCGCTGAAGAAAGCACATCCCTGGCTTGAGCCGTTGCTCAGTGCGTTCGTGCAAGCGTGCGCGGAGGCGCGTGCGGCGCTCAACGCCATTGAGCGCGCTGAGGATGCCGCCGCGGCCTTGGCTCTCGCGCTGAAGCTTGACCAAGCCTATGCCGATGCGAAGCTGAGCGCGGGTGTGCTCGATTTCGACGATCTGATCGAGCACGCGTTCACGCTGCTGCGGCGCTCGGCAGTCGCCCCTTGGGTGCTCTACAAGCTCGATGGCGGGCTCGATCACATCTTGATCGATGAAGGCCAGGACACCAGCCCCAATCAATGGGAGCTGATCGCGCCGTTGCAGGATGAATTCTTCGCCGGCAGCGGCGCGCGCCAATATCCGCGCACCGTATTCTCCGTCGGCGATCCCAAGCAGAGCATCTATGCCTTCCAAGGCGCGGACCCGGCGCGCTTTCTGAGCGAATCGCAAAGCTTGAGCGCGCGCGCCGCCGCCGCGGGCATGAAATTCGCCGCGCCCGAGTTACGCACCTCGTTTCGTTCTACGCCGGAAATTCTGCGTGTCGTCGACGAGGCGATGAAAACCAAGCCGTTGATTGCTGGCCCCGGCGCGCATGATGAGATCGTGCATCTCGCGTCGCGCGCGGGCCAAAGCGGCGTGGTGGAAGTTTGGCCGTGGACGCCGCGTCCCGTCGTGCCAGAGCCGCAGCCATGGGATGCGCCGGTCGATGTCGAGACCGGCGCCAGCGCCCACGCGCGCTTAGCCAAGGCGTTAGCCGAGCGCGTCAAGGCCATGATCGACGCGCGTGAAGCGGTTTGGGAAGAAGACAAGGCAACGAAGATCGCGACGCTTCGCCCGATGCGCGCGGGCGATGTGTTGGCGCTCGTGCGCAAGCGCGGCGCGATGTTTCGCGAGTTGATCCGGGCGTTCAAACGCGCGGGGCTTCCGGTCGCTGGCGCTGACCGCATGGTGCTGCGCGATGAACTCGCGGTCGAGGATTGCTTGGCGTTGATGCGCGTCGCGCTCGATCCGTCGGATGATCTGTCGCTCGCCTGCGTCCTGAAGGGTCCTTGGTGCAATCTCACCAACGACGATGCGGACTTGTTTCCGCTGGCCTATGGGCGCGTGAAAGGCGAGCCGCTGATGGCGCGCCTTATGGCGAGCACGGACGACAAGTACGCCTTTGCGCAATCGTTCGTGAGTGAACTCGTCGCGCGCAAGGGCGACGATGCATTCACGTTTCTGAGTTGGGCGCTGGAGACGCCCCATGGTGGAGAGAGTTCCGGCTGGGCGCGCGTGTTCGTGCGCCTTGGCCCCGAGACGCGCGATCCGTTGGAGGAATTGTTGCAGCGCGCGCTCAAGCCCGCGCATCATGTCGCGCCGACTTTGCAACGCTTCCTCTATGACATTGAGATCGACGCGGGGCAGGTGAAGCGGGAATTGGAGGCCGAGGCCGGCGCTGTGCGGGTCATGACCGTACACGGCGCCAAGGGCTTGGAGGCGCCGGTCGTGATCTTGCCGGATGCAACGGGTGATGTCGGCGATGCGCCCGATGATGGCCTCATCTTCGATGACAGCGAAGGGCCGTTCGTCTCCTTTCGCGGCAAGGATGATGATCCCAAAGTCGCCGACGCGCGTGTCAAGCACAAGGCGCGCATGCTAAGCGAGCATTGGCGCTTGGCTTATGTGGCGATGACACGCGCGCGCGATCGCTTAATTGTATGCGGCGCGCAGTTTCGCGCGGGCGAGGACAAGGAAAGCTGGCGTCTCGCTACGCACGATGCGCTGAGCCGGCTCGGCGCCGACGAGATCGACACGCCCTTCGGCAAGGGCCTGAGGCTTGGCGCGCCTCTGATCGCGGATGTTCAGACAACACCGCCGCCCGCCGTCATCAACTTGCCAGCATGGGCGCACGACTTGAAACAAGCGAGCGCGCGTCCGCGCGCCGCGACGCCGTCACGCGTTGCGCGCATCGATCCCGCGCTATTCTCTCCGCGTGGCGACGGTCAGAAGCGATTTCGACGTGGCAGCATGATCCACCAATTGCTCGAGCGCTTGCCTGACGTTGCGCCCGAGCGGCGCGAGGCTGCGGCGCAGGCCTGGTTAAAGCGCCAAGGTGTGGGCCAAGAGGAGGGGCAAGCTTATGCGCGCGAGGCGCTCGGCGTCTTGAATGATGCGCGCTTCGCGGCAGTGTTTGGGCCCCTAAGCCGCGCCGAGGCGCCGATCGTTGGCGAAGCGGCGGGGCGTCCGGTGCGCGGCATCGTCGATCGGCTCGTGGTTGAAAGCGCGCGCATCGTCGTGCTCGACTTCAAGACCGATCGCCCCGCGCCGCGCGATCCGACGCTCGCGCCCGACGCCTATGTATTACAGCTCGCGCTCTACCGGGAGGTGCTGCGCCAGATTTTCCCCGGCAAACCCGTGGCCTGCGCGTTGTTGTGGACAGAAGCGCCGCACATGATGGAAGTGCCGGATACACGCTTAAGTGATATTTTTGCGGGCTTCGCGCGCGGTTGAAAGCTTAACATTTGAGGCCTACATGCGCCCCGATGCCCTCTGATTCAGGAGCCCGTGCCCGATGTCCACCGCCAAGATTTCCGACGATAGTTTCGACGCCGATGTGCTGAAGTCCGGCCGCCCGGTGTTGGTGGATTTCTGGGCCGAGTGGTGCGGGCCGTGCAAGCAGATCGGGCCGGCATTGGAAGAGATCGCCGCAGAAATGGGCGATCGCGTGACCATCGCCAAGCTCAATATCGACGACAACCCCATGACGCCGGGCCGCTATGGCGTGCGCGGCATCCCGACCTTGATGGTGTTCAAGGATGGCAAGGTCGCGGCCACGATGGTCGGCGCGAAGCCGAAGTCCAAGATCGTCGAGTGGTTGAACGAGAGCGTTTAGCGTTCGGCGAGCGCCATTGCCGCAAGCGAGAGCGACCCACAGATCAGAACCCGTCCGGCGCCGCCAGTGATGGCGGCGTCGATTGCGTTTGGAATATCCGAGGCGGTGCGTGCGTGCGCGCCGGCGGCGCGGGCAAGGGCGCCAGGGTCGGCGCCGTCGGGAAGAGGCACCGCAAACACAAGGTCGGCGCTCGGCGCCAAGGCTTCAACAAATGCGCGCCAATCCTTGCGCGCGCGCATACCTACGATAAGCGCCGTTCGCGCGGGGCGCTTCTTCTGCATGTCCGCTAGCGCATGCCGAAGCGCAGCAGCGGCGTGCGCATTGTGCCCGCCATCGACCCAAAGCTCCGCGTCGCGCGCGCGCTGCTTCAATGGCCCGCGCGTAGGCGCTTGCAAGCGCCCGGGCAAGTTTGCGTTGGCGATGCCCCTGGCGAATGCGTCATCGCCGAACGCATGCATGCTCATCAGCGCAGAACAGGCGAGTCCCGCATTCTCGATCTGATGCGCGCCCGCGAGAGCTGGAAGCGGAAGATCGAGCGCGCGGGTTTCCGTTTGCACCACAAGCTTGCCGTGGCTCATGTAAGCGTCCCACTCAACACCGCATCGACAGAGCCGAGCGCCGACGTGGGCGGCGTGCGCCTCGATGACCGCCATGGCCTCTGTAGTTTGGCGGGCAATGAAGGCGGACGCGTTGCGCTTCAGAATGCCGGCTTTGTGCGCGGCGATTTCGTCAAGCGTGAACCCGAGCGCATCCTGGTGATCCAGGCCGATCGGCGTGATGATGGTGAGGGCGGGACGCTCGATCAAATTGGTTGAGTCATCGCGCCCGCCCATGCCGGTTTCGAGCAAAACGACATCGGCGGGCGTCTCGCTGAACAGCAGAAACGCTGCCGCGACCAGCGCGTCGAAGTGTGTGATGTCAGTACTGATGGCGGCGATACGATCGCCCGCCGCTAGGAGGCGTTCATCGGCAACGATTTCATTCGCGACCACGAAACGTTCGTTCAAGCGAAACAGATGCGGCTTGGTGAAGGCATGCACCCGCAAGCCCCCGGCTTCAGCAATGGCGCGCATGAAGGCGATGGTCGAGCCTTTGCCGTTAGTGCCGGCGACATGTATGAGCGGCGGCAGCTTCGAGTGCGGGTCGCCAAGCACGTTCAAGACAGCGCGGAGCTTGCCGAGGTCAAAGGGCTTTCCGTGCCCGAATTCAGGGCCGAACAGTCTCTCGAATGTCGCGAGCGCCGCGTCTGTCACGCGCGGAACTACTCCGCCGCTTTCGCGCGCGGCGCCTTTGACGCGCCAGCCTTGCGCTTGCTTTTCGTCGGCGCGGCTTCCTCGGCATCGCTCGCAAGCTCGGTGAGATCGAACATCTCGCCGCCATCGTCGCGCGCGGACGCCTGCTTGTGCATCAGCACCGAGAGCAAAGTCGCGAGCGTGGCTTTCAATTGGCGGCGATCAACGACGAGATCGACCATGCCTTTGTCCAGCAGATACTCCGAGCGTTGGAATCCTTCCGGCAGTTTCTGTCGAATAGTCTGCTCGATCACGCGTGGGCCAGCGAAGCCGATCAGCGCGCCGGGTTCGGCGATGTGCACGTCGCCCAGCATGGCGTAACTCGCAGTCACGCCGCCAGTGGTTGGATCGGCTAACACCACGATGTAGGGCAGGCCCGCGTCGTGCAGAGACTGAATGAGCAGCGTCGTGCGCGGCATCTGCATCAGCGAGAGGATGCCTTCCTGCATGCGCGCTCCACCAGAAGCGGTCACGACAATCAGCGCGGCGTTGCGGCGGATCGCGGCTTCGGCGGCGGCGATGAAGCCTTCGCCAGCCGCCATACCGAGCGAGCCGCCCATGAACTCGAAATCTTGTACGAGAACCACCGCGTGCGCGCCGCCGACGCGGCCATAGCCAGCCGCCATGCAATCCTCGCGACCCACTTTCGCGCGCGCGCTCTTCAAGCGATCGACGTATTTCTTATCGTCCTTGAATTTGAGCGGGTCGGCCATGACCTTCGGCATCGGCACGGTTTGCCAGGTCTCGTCGTCGAAGATTTGCTTGAAGCGCGGCTCTGGGCCGATGCGCATGTGGAAGCCGGACGGCGTCACCCAATGCGCGGCCTCGAGTTCGGCGCGATAAACCAATTCGCCAGAGATCGGGTCTTTGATCCAGAGATTGTCGGGCGTCTCGCGCGCGTCTTCCGGCTTCTTGCCACGAAGCCCAGGCCGCGTGAAGTTCGACAGCCAGTTCATGGGATTTTCCCCTCTTGTGACCGCGCCGTGCGCACAGCTTCGCTCAGGAGCTTCACTTTATGCAAGACGCGTTCGACGGCTTCTTTTTTCCCGCCAGCAGCGATTTCCTCCACGAAAGCCGAGCCTACCACGACGGCATCCGCGACCTGGGCGATGGCGCGTGCGGCTTCGGGCTCGCGCACGCCGAAACCCACCGCGATGGGCAGGTCGGTGGCGCGCTTCAGGCGGGCAATGGCTGCGGTCACGGCTTCCGAAGTTGCGGCATTGGCGCCGGTCACGCCGGCGACCGAGACATAATAGAGGAAACCGGAGGCGCCATCGAGCACTTTGGTTAAGCGCGTGTCGTCGGTTGTTGGCGTCGCGAGGCGGATGATGGAGAGGTCGTGCGGCGTGAACGCGGCGCGGAGTGGCGCATCTTCCTCTGGCGGCAGATCGACAACGATGGCGCCATCGGCGCCGGAGGCGTGCATCGCGCGGGCGAACGCGTCGTAGCCCATGATTTCGATTGGATTGGCATAACCCATCAGGATGAGCGGGGTTTCTTTGTTGGTTTCGCGGAAACGCCGCGCGAGCTCGAGTGTTTGTTGCAGCGAGCCGCCGGCCTTCAAAGCACGCAAAGCCGCTTTCTGAATACTCGGGCCATCGGCCATAGGGTCCGTGAAGGGAAAGCCAAGCTCGATGATGTCGGCGCCGGCAGCGGGGAGGCCGCGCAGGATTTCAAAACACGTCTCGTGATCGGGATCGCTCGCCATGATGTACGTGACGAGCGCCGCGCGATTGGCGCGCTTGAGGGAAGCAAAGCGAGTGGAGAGGCGTGACATCATTGTCGCTGACTGTCCAAGCCATCGAACATGCAAAAAACATCGACGCTTTGGGTGATTTTGACTTCAATTACGCCAGCGGGCAGCGGCTCGGCGGTGCTTGCCGTGTGATCGCCGCTTAAAATCATGATTACGGGAGGGCACTCGCCGGGTGCGGGCGTGGCTCGAAAGATATTTGAGTAGGGCCTGGTTGCCCGGTGGCCGTCGCCCACAGCAGCCCAGCCGTGGGCTAGAACGCCGCTCGACAGCTCGGACAGAACAGGTTCTTCGTGCTCGGTCGCGACACGCAAGCAGTAATAGGCCATAATGTCGAACTGACCGCATTCGGCGAGCGTTGCATTCGTGGGGAGGGGCAGCGTCACGGCAGCCAGGGAATCGTTTGGGCGATCCAGAACCAAAACTTGCGGTGGTTCGGCGAAAGCCGGCGTTGCGAAGAACGAGAGAGCAAACAAGACGCGCTTCACAGCGTCACCCCCAACGCATCCGCCACCGTGAACACGTCTTTATCGCCGCGGCCGCAGAGATTCATGATGAGCAGGCCGTCTTTCCCCAGCTCCTTCGCCACATCGCCAACGCGCGCCAGCGCGTGGCTCGGCTCCAGCGCAGGTAGGATGCCTTCTAGGCTCGCGCAGAGCTGAAACGCGGCGAGCGCTTCATTGTCGGTAGCGCTCAGATATTGCGCGCGGCCGATGTCGTGCAGGTACGAGTGCTCTGGGCCGACGCCGGGATAATCCAAACCCGCGCTGATCGAATGGCCTTCGAGAATCTGACCGTCGTCGTTCTGTAGCAGATAAGTCCGGTTACCGTGCAGCACGCCGGGGCGCCCGCCATTGATAGCAGCGCTATGCTCAAAACGCTCGTCGATGCCGCGGCCGGCCGCTTCAACGCCGATCAAACGCACGCTCTCGTCATCAATAAAAGGGTGGAAAAGCCCAATCGCGTTCGAGCCGCCGCCGATGCACGCCATCACCGCGTCTGGCAAGCGCCCTTCGCGTTCCAAAATCTGCGCGCGCGCTTCACGCCCGATGATGCTCTGGAAGTCGCGCACCATTTCCGGATAGGGGTGCGGGCCGGCAGCCGTGCCAATGCAATAGAAGGTGTCGTGCACGTTGGTGACCCAATCGCGCAACGCCTCGTTCATCGCGTCCTTCAAAGTCGCGGCGCCGCTGGTGACGGGCCGCACTTCGGCGCCCAGCAATTTCATGCGGAACACGTTCGGCTTCTGGCGCTCAATGTCGGTGGCGCCCATGAACACCACGCAGGGCAGGCCGAAACGCGCGCAGACGGTCGCGGTGGCGACGCCATGCTGTCCGGCGCCGGTTTCAGCGATGATCCGCGTCTTGCCCATGCGTATCGCGAGCAGGATCTGCCCCAGGCAATTGTTGATCTTGTGCGCGCCGGTGTGATTGAGCTCGTCGCGTTTGAAATAGATTTTGGCCGCGCCAAAGTGCTCGGTCATCCGCTCCGCGAAATACAAAGGCGAGGGGCGGCCAACATAATGGGTCCAGAAGTCCGCCATCGTCGCTGCGAACGCGGGATCGGCCTGTGCGTCGCGATAGGCGCGCTCGAGATCGAGCACGAGCGGCATCAAGGTCTCGGCGACGAAGCGACCCCCGTATTGGCCGAAACGGCCTTGGGCGTCGGGCAAGTCTTGCCAGTTTTTGCGGGCGTCCATTGGGGGGCTGGAAGCTCTTGGGGTTAGTGTCTGGCGGCGGCCAGGAATTGGGCGATCCGAGTGGGGTCCTTTAGGCCCGGGGCGCTTTCGACGCCAGAGGACACATCCACAAGGGCGGCGCCCGAAATCCGGGTCGCCTCGGCTACGTTCGAGGGGGTGAGCCCTCCCGACAGCATCCAGGGCCGGGAAAACCGGCGTCCGGCGAGAATTTGCCAGTCGAAGGCTGTAGCATTTCCGCCCGGGAGGCCGCCGGGCGGCGGCTTGGCGTCGAACAGCAGCATATCGGCCACGGGCTCATAGCCGGCTGCCGCCGCGAGGTCGGCCGAGCGGGCTACGCCCAACGCCTTGATGACACCCTTGGTTGCGAAACGACGCAGCGCTGCTGTTCGGGCGGTGCTCTCCGCGCCGTGGGCCTGGATCCAGTCAGGCCGGACGGCGCTCGCGATGGCCTCCAACTCAGCGTCTGGCGCATCGACGGTGAGCGCGACGATGTCGATGCGCCCACGCGCGCGTGCGGCCAAAGCCGCAGCGGTGTCGAGGCTGATATGACGCGGGCTCTTTGGGAAAAGCACCAGCCCGATAAAACGCGCGCCGCCCCGGATGGCTGCATCGAGAGCGGCGGCGTCTTTGATTCCACAGATTTTGGCTTGGGCCATCGGCGAGGGCAGTAAGGCAATAAGTGATTAGGGCAATATGCTATTCTACCCTACGGCCCTAACCCTCTAAGCCCTTATTTCTTCAGCGCATCCCTAATTTCGCGCAGCAGCACGATGTCTTCTGGTGTGGGCGGAGGCGCAGCCGGAGCGGCGGCCTCCTTGGCCTTCATCGTGTTCATGGCTTTGATGATCATGAACAGCACCCAGGCGACGATGATGAACTTGATCGCCGCATTGATGAACTTGCCATAATTGATGGCGACTTCCGGCACGGCGGCGACATAGCCATCCGCGCCCTCGGTTCCAATTGCCGCTGCCCCTTGCTGAATCACCAGCTTGAGCGTCGAGAAGTCGATGCCCGCGAGCAGAAGCCCGATGGGCGGCATAATCATGTCATCGACCAGCGAAGACACGATCGTGCCGAACGCCGCGCCGATGATCACGCCGACAGCGAGATCGACGACATTTCCCTTCATCGCGAAATCGCGGAATTCCTTGAGCATGGACATGAGCCTGTTCCTCCCGAAACCCGCCTGAGCCGTCGCAGACCTTAATTCGTTACCGCAGTCAAGAAGGCGAGCCGCGCTTTACGGCTCCTCGCCGCCATTGACCTTGAGCCGCAGCTCCTTGCCCGGCTTGAAGAAAGGCACTTTCTTGGCGGAGACCTTCACGGTCGCGCCGGTGCGCGGATTGCGGCCCGTGCGCGCCTCGCGCTTGCGCACCGAGAACGCGCCGAAGCCGCGCAATTCGACGCGACCGCCCTCAGCCAGCGCCTTGGCGACTTCGTCCAACACGATGTCCACCGCCTCTTCGACTTCCGACGCCTTCATGGGCGCCATCTCTTCCTGAAGCTTTTGGACGAGTTCGGACCGCAGCATGGGCTCCCCGCTTACATTCTTCACCGGATAGAGAGCCCGAAGGCGCCGCTCCGTCAACAGGCCAGTGGCTTGAAATTGAGAAAGAAAAAGCCCGGCGCTGATCGCGCCGGGCTTTCCTTGGTCGGATTTGCGGGCCGCTTACTTCTTGTCGCGAAGGGCGGCGCCCAGGATGTCGCCGAGCGACGCGCCGGAATCCGACGACCCGAACTGGGCGATCGCTTCCTTCTCGTCCTTCAGCTCCATAGCCTTGATCGACAGCGAGACCTTGCGGCTCGACTTGTCGAAGCCGGTCACCATCGCGTCCACGCGGTCGCCGGTGGAGAAACGGTCAGCGCGCTGTTCTTGACGGTCGCGCGAGAGATCGGACTTGCGAATGAAGGAGCGCAGCGCGTTGCCGTCGCCGAACGCCACTTCGATGCCGCCCGTCGCCACATCCACCACTTCAACCGTGATGATCTGGCCCTTGCGGAAGTCGGCGTCGGCCATCGGATCGGACGCGACCTGTTTGATGCCCAGCGAGATACGTTCCTTCTCGACATCGACGTCGAGCACCTTGGCCTTGACCACATCGCCCTTGTTGTAGCGGGCGAGGGCTTCCTCGCCTTGTGCGTCCCAAGCGATGTCGGACAGGTGCACCATGCCGTCGAGGTCGGCGTTGAGGCCCACGAACAAACCGAACTCGGTGATGTTCTTGATCTCGCCTTCGATGATCGAACCAACAGGGCTCGACGATACGAATGCGTCCCACGGATTGGACTGCACTTGCTTGATGCCGAGAGAAATGCGGCGCTTTTCGCCGTCAACATCGATCACCATCACATCCACTTCCTGAGACGTGCTCAGGATTTTGGACGGATGCATGTTCTTCTTGGTCCAGCTCATTTCAGAGACGTGGACCAAACCTTCAACGCCGGGTTCAAGCTCAACGAAGGCGCCATAGTCCGTGATATTGGTGACTTGGCCCTTGAACTTGCCGCCGGCCGGATACTTCGTGTCGACGCCATCCCACGGATCGGTGAGCAGCTGTTTCATGCCGAGCGAGATGCGTTGGGTGTCCGGGTTGATCTTGACGATCTGCACTTTCACCGTGTCGCCCACATTCAGCACTTGGCTTGGATGGGTGATGCGCTTCCAGCTCATGTCGGTGACGTGCAACAGGCCGTCGATGCCGCCCAGATCTACGAACGCGCCGTAATCGGTGATGTTCTTGACGATGCCGTCGCGAACTTCGCCTTCCTTCAGATTGCCGACGATTTCAGCGCGTTCGCTGGCGCGGCTCTCTTCGAGCACGGCGCGGCGCGAAACGACGATATTGCCGCGCTGGCGGTCCATTTTCAGGATCGCGAACGGTTGGGTGATGTTCATCAGCGGGCCGACATCGCGCACCGGGCGGATATCGACTTGGCTGCCCGGCAGGAACGCGTTCGCGCCGCCGAGATCGACCGTGAAGCCGCCCTTCACCCGCCCGACGAGCGCGCCCATGACGGTTTCAGCGGCGGCGAAATTCTTCTCAAGGCGCGTCCAGGCTTCCTCGCGGCGGGCCTTCTCGCGCGACACAACAGCGTCGCCGAGCGCATTTTCGATGCGATCAAGATAGACTTCGACGATGTCGCCCGCCTTTGGGGCGCCCGTGCCGTCGTCGGTGATGAATTCGCGAAGCGGAATGCGGCCTTCGGTCTTCAGACCGATATCGACCACGACGAAGTCGTTTTCCAACGCCACCACAGTTGCCGGGATCACGCGACCCTCGACCATGCCGCGGGTTTCAAAGCTCTGGTCCAGCAACGCCGCGAAATCGTCGCGCGTGGGGTTGAGGGAGGGGGTCTGGGCTTGTGCCGCCATACGAATACGAACTCCAATAAAAAGATAAGGCCGACCGGTTGGTTCCGGCGGTCTCGGCCCCACCATGGGGCCTTCCTGAAATGTCTGGCTTGGGAACGCCAAACGACCCAGGGCCTCAGGGCCCTCGGTCGCCGGGCGCTTCTATACGGGCGGCGGCCTTGTGCGGCAAGGGTCCCCTAGCCGCCAGCGGCGTCCACAATGCGGCAGGCGGCATCAATGGCGTCGTCGACGCCAAGATCGGTCGTGTCGAGCAGGTGCGCCCCAGGCGCTTGGCGGAGCGGAGAGTCCGCGCGGCGCATGTCGCGTTCATCGCGTTCGGCGATTTGCGCTTCCAGGTCCTCGAAGCTAATGGTCTCGCCCCGCGCCCGCAATTCGCGCAAGCGGCGCTCGGTGCGCACGGGCAGGGCGGCGGTGACGAAGAGCTTCACATCCGCGTCGGGGCAAATGACCGTGCCGATGTCGCGCCCGTCGAGCACCGCGCCTTTAGGGTCGGCGGCGAAGGCGCGCTGAGCGTCGCGCAACACCGTGCGCACCGCCGAGATCACCGCCACTTTCGACGCCGCCAACCCCGCTGCTGAGGAGCGAATCCGGTTTTCATCGATGGCGGCGAGGTCAAGTGTGCGCGCGGCGGCGATCGCGGCGCCCTCATCGCTCGGTTCGCCGCCGGCGTCGAGCACTGCTAGCCCCACGGCGCGGTAGAGGGCGCCAGTGTCCAAGCGCTTCAAGCCGTAGCGGCGCGCGAGTCCAGCGGCGACCGTGCCTTTGCCCGAAGCTGTGGGTCCATCGACGGCGATAATCATGACGCGGGGTTTAGCAGAGGCGCGCGCGCCGGCAATGCGCCTTGCCGTTGCGTGATCCGTGCGCGGCTTGTGTTGCCTGCGTGAAGGTTCCAAATTCCCGGCATGGATAGCGCGCAATCACCCTCGCCTGAGCATGTCGATGTGCTGATCGTCGGCGCGGGGCTGTCGGGCATCGGCGCTGCCGTGCATCTGGGCAAGCATTGCCCGGGCAAGAGCTACGCCATCCTCGAACGGCGCGCCGCCATCGGCGGCACCTGGGATTTGTTCCGGTACCCCGGCATCCGCTCCGACAGCGACATGTACACGTTAGGCTACGCCTTCAAACCATGGACTGAGCAGAAAGCCATCGCTGATGGCCCCTCGATCCGCAAATATGTCAACGACACCGCGCGCGACTATGGCGTGGACCGCCACATCCGTTTCAATCACAAAGTCATCCGCGCTTCGTGGTCTACAGCGGACGCGCGCTGGACCATCGAGGCTGAGCACGACGGCGCGATCAAGCGCTACAGCGCTAGCTTCGTGTTTGCAGCGTCGGGCTATTACAATTACGACGAAGGCTACACGCCTGATTTCAAAGGCCGGGATCGCTTCCAGGGCCAGATCATTCATCCGCAGCATTGGCCGGCGGACTTGGATTATGCCGGCAAGCGCGTAATTGTGATCGGTTCGGGCGCGACGGCGGTCACGCTTGTGCCATCCATGACCGAAAAAGCCGCGCATGTGACGATGCTGCAGCGCTCGCCCACCTATATGGTGTCGCTGCCGGCCGAGGATGCGCTGGCGAACAAGATGCGCCGCTGGCTGCCCGCGCAGCTCGCCTACGACATCACGCGCTTTCGCAAGACGCTCTTCCAGCAAATTGTCTTCCGCTTGGCGCGTGCGCGACCAGGAAAAGTCCGCGAACGCTTGCTGGGCCTCATTCGCGAGCAGCTCGATGACAAAACCGTGCAAGAGCATTTCACGCCGCGCTACAATCCGTGGGAGCAGCGCCTTTGCCTAGTGCCGGATAACGACATGTTTCTGGCGATCAAGGCGGGCAAGGCTTCCGTCGTTACCGACACGATCGATACGTTTACTGAAACGGGTATAAAGCTCACGTCAGGCAAACAGCTCGACGCTGATATCATCATCACCGCGACTGGCCTTTCGTTGCAAATGTTTGGCGGCGCCGAGATCGTGGTTGACGGCGCCAAGATCGATCCGGGTAAGCATTATGTCTATCGTGGCGCCATGCTTTCGGACGTGCCGAACCTCGCCTTCGTGTTTGGCTACACCAACGCCTCTTGGACGCTGAAGGCTGATCTGGTTAGCGAATATGTCTGCCGATTGATCAATTACATGGACGAGTATGGCTTGGCGCAAGCCATTCCGCGTCTTACGGGCGTTTACGAAGATCGCCCGTTTGCTGATTTCTCATCCGGCTATTTCCAGCGCGTTCAGCATCTCATGCCCAAACAGACCAACAAAGCGCCGTGGAAATTGTTCCAATCCTACGGTCATGACATGCTCAATCTGCGCTTCGGCGCTATCGAGGATGGCGTGCTGCAGTTGATGAAGCGCTCGGCCGCGAATGACAGGCGCAATTGCGCGGGAAGTGGTGCGCGTTTATGGGGATAGATGCCACCCCAATCCCGCGAAGACACGCCGCTTCGCCTTGAAAACAAAGGTGCGGGCGAAAATCAATCTGGCTGGGTTCAGCCCTGTTGTACGTTGCATGCACCGCTTCGGCAGGAGGGCAGTTGGTCCGTTGTTCAGCCAAGCCAGAAGCGGTGTGATTGAGCGTGAGGCGGAGCGACCAAACGCAAGACCCAAACACCTCCCCCGTTCACGGGGGAGGTGTCCGCCGAAGCCTTCGGCGTAGTCGGACGGAGGGGGGCGTTTGCGTCCCCATCGGCCCTAAGGGCCACTTCCCCCGCACGCGGGGGAAGTGTTTTGGGTGAGCGTGGAGGTCGAACCGCCAGTAGCCTGCGGGAGGCGTGCGGAGCACGATAACCGGGGGAGGAAACACGAGGTCGCGTGAGGCAGCGCGCGGCCTGCACGCCGCCTGCGACTTGTCCACGGGTGTGAAAGACCGCCCTGCCATGCCGGCGCTAAAAACGATCACGGGGACGCGAGGATGTCGCGTTCACGTTCCGCGTTCCGAAAGGAACGCTTCACGACGCGGTGTCATCGCGTCCCCGCCCTCCGTTGTCTGGAGGGGAAGAGAACAAGCCGTTCCGGATTTTGGCCCGGGAGTGAAGGCGAGCGGCTGCGTGAACGACTCTGGCTGGCCGCTGGCGCGTCCATAAGCGTTCGGCTACCACGCCTCGATCCTCCTTTTGGGGGGTCTGGGGGCGGCCGTGAAAATTCTGAGCGTCATCGTTCTGGTAGCTCTCATCGCGGGGATCGCGGCGGGCGCCTGGGTGCGTAGCGATGCGCCGCATCTGTCCGGCGCGGCGGAAATCATCGAGGCGTTTGGCGGCTTGTGGCTCAATGCCTTGCGCATGACCGTCGTGCCCTTGGTGGTGTCGTTGCTGATCGTCGGCATTGCGTCGGTCGCGGACGCCGCGAAAACCGGCGGCCTGGTGCTACGCGCGATCATCCTGTTTTCGCTGCTGCTCGTGTTCGCCGCGTGTTACGGCGTCGCGGTTACCGAAGGCGTGCTTCAGCTCTGGCCAATTGACGCGCAAGCCGCCGACCTCTTCTTGCATGGCGCCGGCGCGGCAGGCCCTGAGGTGGCCGCACCCCCAAGCTTCATCGAATGGTTGCAGGGCCTCGCGCCCGCTAATCCGGTGAAGGCGGCTGCGGAAAGCGCCATTCTGCCTTTGGTGTTTTTCTCGGTGTTCTTCGGTTTCGCGACCACGCGCCTCGAGCCGATTTTGCGCGACAGCATTGTCACGTTCTTCCGCGCCGTGTCGGAAGCGATGATCGTGATTGTGCGTTGGATTTTGATTGCGGGGCCCGTCGGTGTGTTCGCCTTGGCGCTCGGCGTTGGACTACGCGCGGGCTACGGCGCGGCGCAAACCCTGTTGCACTACGTGGCGGTGGTGTCGCTGGTGACGTTGAGCGTCACGATCGTCGCGTGGATCATCGGCGTCACCTGGGGACGCCAGCCGATCGGGCGCTTCACCGGCGCGATGGCGCCGGTCTGGGCCATCGCCGCCTCGACGCAATCCTCGCTCGCATCTCTGCCCGCCATGCTGGACGCGGCGCTACGTGGTTTGCGTATTCCGCCGCACGTCGCCGACGTAACCTTGCCGCTCGCGGTGGCTCTGTTTCGCTTCACCAGCCCGGTGGCCAATCTGGCCGTGTGTTTCTTCGTGGCGCATTTGTACGGCATCGAGCCCACCATGCTGCAGATCATTGGCGCGATCTTCGTCGCGTTTGGCGTCAGCGTCGGATCGGTGGGATTGCCGGGACAAATTTCATTCATTGCCTCGGTTGGCCCCATCGCCTTAGCGCTCGGGGTGCCGATCGAAATCCTGGGTATCTTGATTGCGGTGGAAGTGATCCCCGACATTTTCCGCACCTTGGGCAATGTGACGGGTCATGTCGCGACGACGTCGATCCTAGCGCGCGGGGAGAGGACATGAAGTCATGGCCGTGACGCCAGCGCGCGCTCGGACACTGGCGCTCTCGCTGGAGGCCGCGAGCGAAGCGCCGCATTTCGATCGCGCCGCGTTTCGCACGCCGCGCAAGACATTCGCGACGCTCGCCAATTCCGACGCCGACATCAATCTGATGTTTGACGCGGCGTTACAGGACTTCTATTGCGAGCACGCGCCGGAGGCGTTCGCGCCTGTGGCTGGCGGGTGGGGGCGAATGGGCGCGACGCGCTGTGATCTCAAAAAAGTGGACGAAGCCACGCTGCTGTCGGCGTTGAAGGCGGCGCACGGGCTGGCGGCGCCGAAACCAAAGCGCGCCCGGAAGCAGAAGACGTCGTGAAAGGAATTGTTCAGCGTTGTTGCGTTAATGTGATGGACGGAGCGCGGTCATGCACGAAAAGCATATCGGCGAGCCTTGTCCCGCCTGCCGAACGCCCTTGCAGCGGCGGAAATCCACCTTCCGAACCATTGCGGGTGATGTCGCGTATTGCGCGCGGTGTTGCTCGTCGTTCGAGTTGGCGGTTGACGACGAGCGCGCCCTCGCTTTGGCGCCGGCGCCGGATTTTGCTTTGGTCTGAGCGAAAGATCGCGCTGGCTCTTGGCGGCATCGCGTGGTCGGGTGCGTGCACCTCATGACCGATCAGATCACGCCAAATTCGGAGTCAAATGCCGCTGCGCCAGGGCGCGCGGCGTTCGCCTTCATTTTCATCACCGTCGCGCTCGATATGTTGGCGCTGGGCGTGATCATCCCGGTGTTTCCGCAACTCGTTGTCGAAATGAACGGCGGCAGTGAAGCGGAGGCCGCGCATTGGGTGGGGTTTGCGGGCACGCTCTGGGCGTTGATGCAGTTCGTGGCGATGCCGATCGTGGGGGCGCTGTCCGATCGCGTTGGGCGCCGCCCCATCGTGCTGCTTTCGAATTTCGGCCAAGGAATCGATTACATCTTCATGGCGCTGGCGCCGACGCTCTGGTGGTTGTTGCTGGGCCGGCTGATTTCAGGGGTGACCTCGGCGTCGGTGTCGACCGCGTACGCCTATGTCGCGGATGTCACCGCGCCAGAGAAACGCGCCGGCGCGTTTGGCGCGCTGGGCGCCGCGTTTGGACTTGGCTTTGTGATTGGGCCGGCGCTAGGCGGCGTGCTCGGCGATGTGGATCCGCGCCTGCCGTTCTGGGTGGCGGCGGGGCTGTGCTTGCTCAATGGGTTGTACGGTTTGTTTGTGTTGCCGGAATCCTTGGCCGCCGATCGACGCGCGCGTTTTTCCTGGCGCAGGGCCAATCCGATCGGTTCGGTCGTCATGCTGCGCGCGCATCCACAGATATCTAACCTCGCAGCGGTGAAATTCCTCAACGACCTCGCGCATGTCGTCTATCCCGCGACCTTCGCGCTCTATGCGATGCATCGCTACGATTGGGGGCCGCGCGAAGTCGGCTTCACGCTGGCCGCAGTAGGCGTGGCGGGGATCATTGTGCAAGCGGGTCTGGTCGGGCGCATTGTTGCGGCTGTTGGCGAACGCCGCGCCTTGCTCATCGGGCTGGTGTGCGGCGCGTTGGGATTTTCGATCTACGCCTTCGCATCCGAGCCTTGGATGCTTTTCACCGGCATTCCGGTGGCGGCGTTTTGGGGACTCGCCGGACCGGCCGGACAAGCGCTTATGTCTCAGCGGGTGAGCGCGAGTGAGCAGGGCCAATTGCAAGGTGCGCTCTCATCCTTGACGGGCGTCGCGGGCATGATCGGGCCCAGCCTCTTTACTGGCGTGTTCGCGTACGCGATCGGGGCAAGCGCACCCCTGGCGTTCGCGGGCGCCGCGTTCATGGCGGCGGCGACCTTAGTGGCTCTCGGCTTGCCGATCGCGCTTCGCGCGGTGAAGCAAGACGTCGCCGGCGTCATTGCGAGCGCTCCTAAATCTGGGCAAGACGAGCCATGACTGAGATTCTTGCGAGCGCCGGCGCCGCAGCGATGGCGAATTTGCTCGCCCCGGCCGTGCTGTTCTTTGGGTTGGGCGCGTTTGCGGGATGGGCGAAGTCCGACCTGAACATTCCCGATCAAGTCGCCAAGACTTTGGCGCTCTATCTCATGCTCTGCATCGGCTTCAAGGGCGGGGTCGAGGCGCGCGCGAGCGGGTTGAGTGCGGAACTGATTTCGGCTGGCGGGTTGGGGCTTGCGCTCAGTTTCCTGGCGCCGTTCGCCGCGTATGCCGCGCTTAGGGCGCTGTCCAAACTCGACCGACTTACGGCGGCCGCGACGGCCGCCCATTATGGCAGCGTCTCGGTGGTGACGTTCGCGGCCGGCTCAGAATATCTGCGCTCCATGGGCGTGGAATTCGGCGGTTACATGGCTGCGGTTCTGGCCATGATGGAAACGCCTGCAATTCTGGCGGCGCTCATTATCGCAGGCGCGCGAGCGCGCGAGGCGGGTACGCGCTTCAAGCCGGAATTGTTTCGCGAAGTGATGCTCAACGGCGCCGCCGTCGTGCTGATTGGCAGTTTTGTTATTGGCGTCATCACCGGCGAGCGCGGCATGGCGCGCCTCGACGTGTTCGTCGGACCTTTGTTTCAGGGCGCCTTGTGCTTGTTCTTACTGGACATGGGGCTGGTGGCGTCTCGTCGTCTCGCGGAAGCGTCGCGTTTAAGCGCAGGGCTCGTCGGATTCGCGATGGGGTGGCCGCTCTTGAGCGGTATCGTGGCGCTGCTCGGCGCCTCGGCTCTTGGTCTGTCGGAAGGAGACGCCACGTTGATGGCGGTGCTCGCTGCGTCGGCGTCCTACATCGCCGCGCCAGCTGCCATGCGCGTGGCGTTGCCGAAGGCGGATGCGGGCGTGTACCTGTCGCTTGCGCTTGGGATCACGTTTCCGTTCAATCTGCTTATTGGCATTCCAATCTATCACGCGCTGGCGCGCGTTCTGGTAGGGTGATCCCATGCTCGTTCCACGCAAGAAGCTCGAGATCTTCGTTGAAGCCCATGCGGTCTCGCCAGTTGAGGGAATGCTAGCGCAAGCCGGGTTCAAGGGCTGGAGCGTGTTGGCCGGCGCTGAAGGCGCTGGCGCGCACGGCGCCTGGCGCCACACTGGGGTTGATGAGCGTGGCTTGTACCTGGTTGTCGCTATCGGCTCCGACGAAGCCTCCGAAGCCGCGCTTGCGTGGCTCAGCGACTACTTCAAATCCTATCCGGGCATCGTCGCTGTAAGCGATGTCGCTGTGATGCGGGCCGAACGCTTCTGACGCGGATCAGTCGAAGATGTCGAACATGTCGAAGCGCTTCTTACGCTTATGGCCGTAGCCATACTCGCCGCGCTCGCCATGCTCACCGCGTTCGCCGTAGTATTGCTGAGGCTGGGGCGCGGGGCGGTGTTGTTGAGGTTGCGGCGCTTGCTGGAATTGCGGCGCGGGGGCTGCAACTGGCGCGGCGGGGGAAACCTCGGCGCGCACGTTTTCAATGATCTTTTCAAGTTCGCCTCGGTCGAGCCAGACGCCCCGGCACGAGGGGCACATATCGAACTCGACGCCGGAGCGATTGAGCGCCTGCATGCTTGAATTGCAGTTCGGGCACATGAGAAGAGCCATTGTATTTCCTTGCCTCAAAGTGATCCTGCGGCGCGCGCGGGATCTTTTTGCTTCAGTTACCTAGAACGCGCCCGTTGTTTCGCGGCGATCTCGTCCTTGAGACGCAGCTTCTGGCGCTTCAATACACGCACCAGAGCGTCATCGGGTGCAGGGCGCTTAGCCTCGGACGCGAGCAGAGCTTCGAGCGCAGAGTGCTTGTGCTCAAGGCTGACAACATGGCGCTCAATCATATCCGCACCTTCGCGCGCTCGCCCTTCGACGGGTTTTGCCCCGCATTCGCCAAGCGCTTTTGCTGCGAGGCGCTCGCGCTTTTCGAGAACATAGCGGCGGTTCGAATGGCCGCGTGGACTGCGCCAATCTTTTGGGTCATCGAGTGCTCCTCCTTCAGGATCAAGCGTTTACCGCTTGAGCGAAACCGGCCGACATCGCGACATGTGCCGCCAGAGGGGCCCGACCGGAAATTTCAAAGTGTGGCGCCCGCGCACCGATTTCAACGCGGGCGCCATCATTTGTCATCATGACAGCTATGTCGGCCCGCCTGCTCGATCGCGGGTCTTGTACCAAGAGTACCCAATGGCGCCGCCAATCAGTGCGATGGTGGCGAAGAGAGACCATTGCGGCTCCAGATAAGGCGCCCAGCCTAGGGCCTTCGACAGCCCGAAGTTCCAAATGATCTTCACGCCGATCAGAACAAGGACGAGCGACAGGCCGTACTTGAGGTACTTGAAACGCTCCACCGCTGCGGCGAGCATGAAGTACATCGAGCGCAAGCCGAGAATGGCGAAGATGTTCGACGTGTAGACGATAAACGGATCGCGGGTGACCGCGAAGATCGCCGGCACGGAATCGACCGCGAAAATGATGTCCACAACTTCGACCATGATGAGCGCGAGGAACAGCGGCGTGGCGAACAGAACGAGCTTGCCCGTCAGCGGGTCAGGCTTCTTCACGAAGAAATTGTGGTTCTCGATTTTGTCCGTGACGCGCATGCGCTTCTTGACGAATTTCAGGACCGCATTGTCCTCGAGTTTCACCTCGTGCTCGCCGCCAAATAGCATTTTCCAGCCGGTGAAGATCAGGAAAGCCGCGAAGAAATAAAGCACCCAGGTCCATTGATTGACGACCACGGAGCCGAGCGAAATGAAGATCGCGCGGAACACGATAGCGCCGATGATGCCCCAAAACAGCACGCGATGCTGGTACTCGCGCGGCACCGCGAAGTACGTGAAGATCATCGAAATGACGAAGATGTTGTCGAATGCGAGCGCGGTCTCCAGCAGATAGCCCGTGAAGTACTGGAGCACCGCCTGCTGATTGAGATTTTCCGGGTTCGAATAATAGCGCGGGTCTGGTTCGTAAACGAAGCCAACATAAAGGCTGAACAACACCGCAAGCGAGGCGAAGCTCGCCCACATCAAGGCGCTCTTCTTCGGCGAAACCACGCCGTCCTTGTTGTTGACCACGCCAAGATCAAGCCAGAGCAGAAAGCCGATGAAACTGAGGAAAGCCGCCCACAACCAAACCGGCTGACCCGCGTATTCGACCATCCAGAAATCCATCGGCGCTCTGCTTTCTCAAACAAGTATTTCAGCACCGAAGCCCGTGGCTGCGGCGCTGGAAAAGGCTCTGTATCGACGAGAAGAGAATTTGGGCAGAAGCCCGTGTCTCGCCTCCAAGTCGGGCGTCAAAAATAGGGTGGATTGCGGGCCGGAGGCCCCGGCTGGGCCGGGCGGGCAAGGGGGGAGAGAGCGCAGCTCTCCGGCCCACAATCCTCCAGTCCGACATCACGGTTGGGTACCGTCAGAGGGGCCCGGCCTGGTTCACAAGAGATGGGTGCGCGCTGCGAGGTTTCCAGAGGTGCGACAATTGAATTTCGCAATCGTTTGCATTTGCCCACCCTATGCACCTTGCGCGTGAGGGGTTCGGTTCAGAGAGGCGAGGATGAAGTTGGCCAGACGCTCGGCGGCGACGGGAAGCGTGTTGCCGGCTCGGATCAGCGCGATCTCAACATCGGAGAGCGGCGGGAAACCGTGTTGCGCGCCAAACTTTGTCAGATCGTCCGGCACCATTTCATCAGGCAGCGCAGTGACCCCCAGGCCGGCCCGCAAGGCGGCATTTTGCCCCGCGAGCGATGGACTGGTGTAGGCAATGCGCCAGGCACGCCCAACGGAATCGAGCGCTTCCGTCGTGCGTTTGCGATACACGCACGGCGCAGGCGCCACCACGAGCGGCACCGGCACGTCATCGTGCAACACATCCTCGCCTGCGCCGACCCAGACCAAATGCTCCCGCCACACGCTGACGCCCAGATTGGCGCCAAGTGGTTCGCGCTTGATCAACGCCAAATCCAGCTCGCCTTGCTGCATTTTCTCCATCAGCTTCAGCGTAAGATCGCAGGTTACCGACATGCTCACATGGGGATAAGCGCGCGCGAAGCTGCCTAGAATGCTCGGCAAATGCGTGGTGGCGAAGTCTTCCGGCGCGCCAAAGCGAACTTCGCCTTCCAACGCATGCTCGAAGATGGAGCCGATGATCTCGTCATTCATGCGTAGAAGCTTGCGTGCCTGCACCAGCAGTCCTTCGCCCTGAGCGGTCAGCACGACGCGCCGGGGATCGCGCACGAACAATTCCGCGCCGACCTGCTCTTCCAGCCGCTTGATCTGCAGGCTGATGGCCGATTGGGTGCGGCCCAGGCGAGCCCCAGCGCGCGTGAAATTCTTGAGTTCCGCAACGGCCAAGAAGGCGCGCAGGAGGTCCAAGTCCAGATTGACCAGGCGGGGCTTTTGGTTGGGCATGGGCGCTTATTTGGGTGCGGGTCGGAATTCCACAATTGTCAAATCGAATAAACGGGACGCGAAAATCGCTTTCCGCAATCATATGGGCGGGCAAGAAATGCGACGGATGGATATCGATACACGATAAAGGTGGTTGACAGAGCGTATGCATTTATCGCATTTCGATAAGAATTATTGCGCTTGGAGCCCATAACCGATGCTTCGGATCGAAAACCTGACCCACCGCTACGCCAACGGCGTGGTCGCGCTCGACAATGTTTCGCTGGACATCGGCACTGGCATGTTCGGGCTCCTCGGTCCCAACGGCGCGGGCAAGTCGACGTTGATGCGGGTGGTTTCGACGCTCCAAACGCCGACGTCCGGCAGCGTGCAATTCGGCGATATCGACGTGATTAAGCAGCCTGAATTGCTGCGTCGGACACTCGGCTATCTGCCTCAGGATTTCGGCGTGTATCCCCGCGTAACCGCCGAGGCGATGCTCGACCATCTGGCGGTGCTGAAGGGCATCGTGAATACCAAAGAGCGCCGCGAGGCCGTTCATGGCTTGCTCAATCAAGTCAATCTTTGGAACGTGCGCAAGAAGGCGATCGCCGGGTTCTCGGGCGGGATGCGTCAGCGCTTTGGCATCGCTCAGGCGCTGTTAGGCCAACCAAAATTGATCATCGTCGACGAGCCGACAGCGGGCCTCGATCCCGAGGAACGCAATCGCTTCCTCAATCTGCTCGCGGCCATCGGCGAGGATGTCGTCGTGATTCTCTCGACGCACATCGTCGAGGACGTCGCTCAGCTCTGCCGCACCATGGCGATCCTCGCTGGCGGCAAGGTGGTGCGCCAGGGCGCGCCAGAAGCGCTGCGGCAATCGCTGCAAGGCAAGGTTTGGCGCGCAGCCATCGCACGCGAGGCGCTGGATGACGCCAAGCAGCGTTACACCGTGATTTCAGAGCGCCTGTTCGCGGGCCGCACCATGATTCACGTCTTCGCGGACTTACAACCTGGACCGGATTTCTCCGCGGTCGAAGGCGGGCTTGAAGACCTGTACTTTTCGACCCTCGCCGCCGCGCGCGCAGCCTGAGCGGAGTGAAAACCATGTTCGGCAAAGTCGCGTCGTTTGAGCTGGGCTATCAGCTTAAGAGCCCCGTGCTCTGGATCACGTTCATCATCTTTTTTCTGCTGACCTTTCTGTCTGTCACGGTTGATACCGTTCAGATCGGTTCGGGCGGCAACACCAATATCAACAGCCCTAGCGCGATCACGCAGACCATCGCCATCATGGCGATCTTCGCGCAATTCGCTGTTGTGTCTTTCGTCGCGAACGTGATTTTGCGCGATAGCGAAACAGGCTTTGGCCCGATCATCCACGCAACGCGTATCCGAAAGTTCGACTATTTGTTCGGGCGATTTGTCGGCGCGTTTCTGACCAGCGCCATCGTGCTGGCGTCCGTGCCGCTGGCGATGATGATCGGGTCTTTGATGCCATGGCTCGACCCTGAACGCCTGGGCCCGTTTGTGCCATGGCATTACGCCTATTCCTACGCGGTGGCGGGCTTGCCGACCATGTTCCTGTGCAGCGCGCTATTCTTTACGTTGGCGACCGCAACGCGTTCAATGATGGCGAGCTATGTCGGGCTGATTGCGTTCCTCGTGCTCTATGTGGTGCTAAGTGGCATCTTCAACCGGCCCGAGAATGAGGACATTGTCGCGCTTCTGGAGCCGTACGGGCTCGGGGCTTTGTTCCAGGAAACGCGATACTGGACCGCATCCGACCGCAACACGATGGTGCTGCCGATTACGGGCGTGTACCTCGCCAACAGAGCGATTTGGGGCGGCGTGGCGCTTGCGGCATTGGCGGCCGCGTACTTTCTCTTCAGCTTCTCGACCCGCGGCGCCAAGAAAGCGAAGAAAGAAAAGCCCTCGCGCGCCATGCCAGCCTTGGCGACGGCGCCTGTCAGCACCGCGCGCAGCTTTGGCGGCGGTGCGTCATGGACCCAGGTGTTGTCGCGCGCGCGTTTCGAGTTGGGCTACGTGCTGTCGAGCCCGGCTTTCATCGTGCTTCTGGCTCTCGGCCTGTTCAATGCGGGCGGCGCGCTCTGGTACGCCGACGAAATCGCAGGCAATGTTCAAGTCTATCCCGTGACGATGCTGATGTCGCAGGCGTTAGCCGGCGCGTTCACGTTGATCCCGATCATCGTCGCCACCTATTATGCGGGCGAGCTGGTGTGGCGCGACCGCGAGAAGCGGATGCACGAAATTGTCGATTCCACGCCCGCGCCGGATTGGACTTTTGTGACGCCGAAAGTGCTGGCGCTCACCGTGGCGCTGGCGGCGCTCATTCTCGTCAGCGTCGCCGCAGGTGCGCTCGTGCAGCTGTTGAAGGGCTTCACCGCGATCGATTGGGGCCAGTACTTCACATGGTATGCGCTGCCGACTTTGATTGGCTGCTTCGGGATCGCGGCTTTGTCTGTGTTCTTCCAAGCCATCTCGCCACATAAGTTTGTCGGTTGGGGTCTGATGCTCTTGTACCTCATCG
>JALHOC010000015.1:0-4353 GCA_022843225.1 Hyphomonadaceae bacterium | reverse complement strand
GTCCATGATTATCGCGGCTTTCGCGTCAACAACGTGCTGACGGAGATCAACAACAACGGCACGTTCATCAATGATCGCGAGCTAGCGCCGGTCCTGGGATTTTCCCGCGACAGCCTGCTTCAGGATCGCAATCGTCGGCGCCGTTACGGGCTTGAGCCCGAACAGCGCATGGCGACCTTGGAGGACGATAGCGCGCGCGGTTACCATTATCTCCGTCACGATGCCGATTGGGTGACCGCCGACATCACAGTGTCGACCGTCGCTGATCAGATTCCGATCGCGCCTGGCTACGTTGTGTCGGATGAAACCGCGAATGGCCGGCGCACGACGCGCTTCCGCACCGATGCGCCGATCATGCAATTCTTCTCGATCCAATCGGCCGATTATGAAGTTCGGCGGGGCCGCTGGAACGATGTTGAACTCGCAGTCTACTATGATCGAAGACACGAGTACAACGTCGATCGCATGATCCAGGCGATGCAAACCTCGTTCGATGTGTTCACGCGCGAATTTTCACCCTTCCAGTTCCGGCAGATGCGTATTCTGGAATTCCCAGCGTACCAACAATTCGCGCAATCGTTCGCCAACACAGTGCCGTACTCGGAGAGCATTGGCTTTATCGCCAAGTTCGACGAAGCCTTGGCCGCGCGCGAAAGCGACCGCGTGGACTTCGTCACCTACGTGACAGCGCACGAGGTCGCGCACCAATGGTGGGCGCACCAATTGATCGGCGCCGACATGCAAGGCTCGACCATGCTGTCTGAGACCTTCGCGTCTTATTCCGCGCTGCTTGTTATGGAGGAGCTTTACGGGCCGGATCAGGTTCGCCGTTTCCTGCGAGTTGAGCTTGACAATTACCTGCGCTCGCGCGGCGGCGAAGTGATTGAGGAATTGCCGCTGATGCGCGTCGAGAACCAGCCATACATTCACTATCGCAAGGGCGCGGTGGCGATGTATTTCTTGCGCAACGAAGTCGGCGAGGATGCAGTAAACCGCGCTATGCAGCGTTTGCTGGAGCAATATGCGTTTCGCGGCGCGCCTTATCCGCGCTCACTCGATTTCGTCACGCTGTTGCGTGAAGAAGTCGGCGACAATCCCGCCCATCAAGCGCTGATCACCGATCTGTTCGAAAGGATCACGCTGTACGACGCGCGCGTCGTGGAAGCGACGACGACACGCCGCGCCGACAATCGCTGGGACGTGTCCCTGGTTGTCGAGGCGCGCAAGCTCTATGCCGATGGCGAAGGTGCCGAAACCGAAGCGCCGCTGGACGAAGCCTTCGAGATTGGCGTGTTCAGCGCCGAGCCGGGGAGGGGCGCGTTCTCGTCGAGCGATGTCATTGCGTTCGAGCGCCGGCCGATACGCTCAGGGCGGCAGACGCTGACCTTGGTCGTGGATAGGGAGCCAAGCTTTGCCGGCATCGATCCCTACAACAAGCGCATCGACCGCAACTCCGAGGACAATGTCAGCGCGGTTACCGCCGCGACGCCTTCAGGGGCGGCGCGGTCGCAGGGCCGTTAAGGCGCCCAGAAGATCGCGGGCTGTTTGGCGGGGTCGCTAAACAACGCCGCAACCGGCGCAGCATGGTCGGCAAGCGCGTGGTCCAGCGCTGCGCGCTTGTCTTCTCTGGTGATCAGCAGCAGCACGTCGCGCGCCCGTGCGACTGCGGAGCGCGTGAGCGTCAATCGCTGGGCGCTTCCGGCGGCATCGGGTGCGGAGAGGGCGATGACGTCGCGCGGGCTCGCACTATCGAGCGCCGCTGCTAGCTCGTCCGTTTCAGGAAACCACGATGCTGTGTGCCCGTCCGCGCCCATGCCCATCACCGCAATGTCGACATCGAGGTTTGCATAGGTAGCGTTGGCGGTGTCGGCCGCTGCCTCCGCGCTTAGGCTTGGGGTGAACATCGGCGCGAGCTTGGCGCCATGTTGCAGTGCTGGCGCCAGCGCGCGCCGCAGCATGCCCTCGTTGGAAGCGGGATGCTCCACTGGCACAAACCGCTCATCCACCAATGCGAAAGTGATTTTCTCCCAATCCAAGCTCATCACCGCGAGCCGCGCGTAAGCCGGCTCGGGCGTAGAGCCTCCCGAGAGCGCCGCGCAGGCATGGCCGCGCGCCGCGATCCCGTTGCGCAAGGCCTCAGCGATGCGCTCAGCGGCAGCCTGCATCAAGGCCGCGCGGTCGGCGAACGATGTGATCGCGGGCATCAGCCCTTGTCGGCGAGCGCGGCGCGCAGTGTTGCGGCCGCTTTCTCGCCGAACTCATCATTGGTGAGCGCGAAGGCGACCGTTGCGCGCAGATAGCCGATCTTGTCGCCGCAATCATAGGTGCGGCCAACGTACTCAAGCGCGTGGAACGCTTGCGTCTGCATCAAGCGCGCCATGGAATCGGTCAGCTGGATTTCGCCGCCAGCGCCAGCTTGTTGCGAAGCGAGCAGATCGAAAATTTCTGGCTGCAAGATGTAGCGCCCGCTGATGAAGAGGTTCGAAGGGGCCTCGTCGCGTTTGGGCTTTTCGACCATGCCTTTCATTTTGATAAGGCGGCCGTCGCGGCTCTCGGGGGTGATCACGCCGTAGAGCTCGGGCGTGTCAGTCGGTTCAACCGCGATCAGATTGCCGCCCACCTCGTTGTAAGCCTCGACCATCTGGGTGAGGCAGGATGGCTGAGCCATCATCAACATGTCGGGCAGCATGACCGCGAAAGGCTCATCGCCGATAACATCGCGTGCGCACCACACGGCATGGCCGAGCCCCAAGGCGCCTTGCTGGCGCACGAAGCTCATCGAACCCGCCGGGCGGAGACCGGCCTCCAGTTCGGCCACGAGGCTGGTCTTGCCTTTGAGGCGCAGGCTGTCTTCCAACTCGTACGCCCGGTCGAAATAATCCTCGATCGCGGACTTATTTCGGCCCGTGACAAAGACGATGTGCTCGATCCCAGCCGCAAGCGCCTCATCGACAACGTATTGAATGGCCGGCCGATCAAACACCGGCAGCATTTCCTTGGGGATGGATTTGGTGGCCGGCAGCACACGCGTGCCGAAGCCGGCGACTGGGAGCACCGCTTTCCGTAGCGGTCGGCGAGAGGGGGGTGCACTATTCATAGTAGGCCCACTTTGTGGCGCCGCAGCACGGCGTTTGCGGTGATGTCCAAGACCCGCCCATTAGCTGCGCGCAGGTGATGGTGAATGCGAGTTAACGTCAGATTCGGCTGAAATTCAGCTTTTTCTGCTTAGATACTCATAGTCCGCGATGATGGCTGTTCAAGATGCAGGTGCGTGACAGGGGTCACGGAAGAATTCTCCTCGCTGGCGTAAGTTCGCAATTGCAACACGCGCAACCTTTTGTTAAGCACCCCGCCTTCTGGAGTTCTCCACAATGTCCCCCGCCACCTCAAAGTCGACGATCCGCATTGTCACCGCCAGCTTCATCGCCGGCGCAGGCGCCATGCTGTTCGCTGGACTTGTGGCGCCGGTTGCGATGCAGGGCGGCTTGTCAATCCGAGAGGCCTGGGCGGCAACCGTGACTCAGGAAGCCCCCATCATTGAGCCACTCGATGTGGCCGCGATCAACGCCCAATTGGCGGACGCTGAGCGCTCCATGGAAGGCTCGCGTCAGGCCACGGAAGTGGCGATGGCGCGCCTAGACCGCCTCGCGGGTCGGTAAGCCTCTTACAAGATCGACTGACCAGTTGAGCGCCAATCCTTGAGGAACGCCTCGAGGCCGGCATCCGTGAGATTGTGCTTGTAGAGCGCCTTGAACACCGTTGGCGGGATGGTGGCGCAATCGGCGCCCGCCAGCGCGGCGTCGCGCACATGCGCCGCCGAGCGGATTGAAGCGGCGAGGATTTTCGTCGCGAAACCGTAATTGTCATAAATGGCGCGGATTTCGTGGATCAGTTCCATGCCGTCCTGGCCGCCATCGTCCAACCTCCCCAGGAATGGCGAGATGTAGGTTGCACCGGCCTTGGCCGCGAGCAGCGCCTGCACCGCTGAGAAGCACAAAGTCACGTTGGTGGGATGGCCCTCGGCGGTGAGCGCCGCGCAGGCCTTCAGACCATCGGGCGTCAGAGGCAGCTTGACCACGATGTTCGCAGCGACGCCGCGCAATTTGCGGCCCTCCCTCAACATGGCCTCTGTGTCCTGGGCGACGACCTCGGCGCTGACCGGCCCAGATACCGCCGCGCAGATATCCCTCAGGGTCTCGAAGAAGTCGCCGCCGACTTTCGCTACTAGAGAGGGGTTCGTGGTCACGCCATCGACCAGGCCTGTCTGAGCGAGGCTCCGCAGCTCGGTTTTGTCGGCGCTATCGATGAAAATCTGCATCTCGGGCTCCAGCGCCGCATTCCCGTGGCGTCTTC
>JALHOC010000014.1 GCA_022843225.1 Hyphomonadaceae bacterium | reverse complement strand
GAGCGAAGCGACATGGCCATAAGGCCGTAGTTCCCTGGCGATCATGCGTTCGAGCGGCACGCTCAAGGCGCGCTGGTTGAATTTGCGCAACAGCAACACGCGCGCGGGCTTACGCCGCAAGGCCGAGGCGAAGAACCAAATGCCGATCAGCGACAGAATGCTCAGACCGAGCGCCGCGAAGACATCGTCGGAGTCAAAGCGCATCCCGGCAAAGTCGATCCAGAAGCGCGTCTCCGTGGTCAGCGGCTCGCGGTTCGGCGACAGCGCAACCGCGATGAACATACCAGCCAGGATCACGAACAGCGCTCGCCCGCTCCACACCCGCACTGCCCTGCCCCAGCCAAAGAAGAGCCGCTCGCCATGCCGGGCGATGTCCGCTGGCTTGATGAAGCCCGGCACGACGATGCGCCAAGGATCGAGCGAAAGATTGCGCGCGCGCAGCTCGCCTACGGCGGCGGCCCGGGCGAAATCGCTGTGATCAGGATTATGCGCGGCGGCGCGCAAGGCGCGGTCAGAGAGGCGCGCCACCGCATCCTGCGACGGCATCTGCGCGCGCAAAGCGGCGACGGTTCGCATGTCCCTCAGCTGCATACGCCAATCGCCCCCATCACGCCGCGAGGTATCGGCTTGATCGCGCCCACTCATCACCATATCCCTCCCGAGCGACAACGCGTCAGATTCTCGCAAGGTAGAACGTTATGAACACCCGCACTGAAACCGATACGTTCGGACCGATCCAGGTGGAAACTGATAAATACTGGGGGGCTCAAGCGCAAAGATCGCTTGGAAACTTCAAGATTGGCGAGGAAAAAATGCCGCGCCCTGTGGTTCGGGCGCTCGGCATCGTCAAGCGCGCGGCGGCGGAGACCAATATGGCGCTGGGGCGGCTCGAACCGGCCTTGGGCGAAACTATTGTGAAAGCGGCGCAGGAGGTAATCGAAGGCAAGCTGGACGCACACTTTCCCTTGAGCGTGTGGCAGACGGGCTCGGGCACGCAATCGAACATGAACGCCAACGAAGTGATCTCGAACCGCGCGATCGAGATGCTGGGCGGCGAGATGGGCTCGAAGAAGCCCGTCCACCCTAACGATCACGTGAACATGAGCCAAAGCTCGAACGATACCTTCCCGACCGCCATGCACATCGCGGCGGCGGAAGAGATCGAACATCGCCTGAAGCCGGCTTTGCAAAAGTTACGCAATGCGGTGAACGACAAGGCGAAAGCCTGGGACCACATCATCAAGATCGGCCGCACCCACACGCAAGACGCGACGCCGTTGACGCTCGGCCAGGAGTTCTCAGCTTATGTGCAACAGATCGACAACGGCCTGCACCGCATCGAGCAGAGCATGCCGTTGCTGATGCAATTAGCGCAGGGCGGAACGGCGGTCGGCACTGGGCTCAATGCGCCCGTGGGCTTCGCCGAGAAGGTCGCCGAACGGATCGCCGCAATCACGGGGATGAGATTCACGTCCGCACCCAACAAGTTCGAGGCTTTGGCTGCCCATGACGCGATGGTATTCGCGCACGGCGCGCTCAACACCGTGGCGGCGTCGCTGTTCAAGATCGCCAACGACATCCGGTTTTTGGGTTCAGGCCCGCGCTCAGGCTTAGGCGAATTGATGCTGCCGGAGAACGAGCCGGGGTCCTCGATCATGCCGGGGAAGGTCAACCCCACGCAGTGCGAAGCGCTGACCATGGTGTGCTGTCAGGTGTTCGGCAATCACGCCGCCATCACGTTCGCAGGCGCCAGCGGGCATTTCGAGTTGAATGTGTTCAACCCCGTGATGGCATACAATTTCTGGCAATCGACGCGCTTGTTGGCGGACGCCAGCGTTTCATTTGCGGATAATTGCGTGGTCGGCATGGAAGCGCGCGAAGACAACATCAAAGCCAATCTCGACCGCTCGCTCATGCTGGTGACGGCGCTGGCGCCCAAATTTGGCTATGACCGCGCCGCCAAGATCGCCAAGACCGCGCACAAGAACGGGACCACTCTTCGCGAAGAAGCAATCAAGGACGGCATCCCCGAAGCCGATTTCGACGCCATCGTACGCCCGGAAAAGATGATCGGGCCGGGCTAGGGGTGGTCGCCTATTGTCAATCGCGACAAGCGATTTTGCGCATGATCAACATGATCCGTACGAATGCGTATATAGACGCGGTAGCCCTTGGCCGTGCGTCGGCTTGGGCCTAGATGATGAGCATGGGCGAAGTGATCAATCTCCGGCAGGCGCGGAAGGCGAAAGCCCGAACCGAGGCCGATAGGGACGCCGCTTCGAACCGCGCCGCATTCGGGCGAACCAAATCCCAGAAGCGCCTGACCAAGGCTGAGCAGGAGGCCGTCGCGCGCAAGCTCGACGGACACAAGGTTGATGACCGCAAGTCTGATGAATGAGCGCCCCCGCGCTAATCGGGAGATGAGCTTGAAGGGCGCATTGCAGAAGCGCTCGATGCGAATCGCCGGCCATCGGACATCGCTTGCGCTTGAGCCGCAATTCTGGTCGGCGCTTGAGCGCATTGCGCGCGAGCGCGGCGCCAGCATGCCTCTGCTGATCGCGTCAATCGACGAACGACGTGGCAAGGACGCGCCCGAAGCCTCGCTCGCTTCGGCTGTCCGCGTGTTTGTGCTTGAGAACCGCGTCTAGGCTTTACTGCAGCGCCCGCCCGTACAACGCCACCGCCCAATAGCAGGGCTCTATAGTGCACTGGTACATCTGCACCTGAATTGTGTACGGCCCGGTATAATTGGGTTGCAGCCCCATCAGCGGTTGGCTGGAGACCGCCGTGTCCTGCAGAATGGCGGCGCCGTTCCCATCGTACAAGACGAGGTCGAGATCGGTGCAGTCGCGGTCGCAAACGCCGAGAATGCGATACTCGAAGCCCATGTGCAGTTCAGCCGGGATGTTCCAGGTTTGCGCCTGGTTGAGCCCGCCTGTCGCCGGCTGGCCGATCACCTGAAAACCCTGTTGCGCCAAAGCTGCCTGCGCCTGCTGCAATTGCGCGAGGATGATGGCTTGGGGCGAACCATCCGTTGTCGGCGGGACGACATTTGGCTGCTGCGCCGCAGGCTGAATCGCCGCGGTCTCTGGCGGCTTGTCGGTTGTCGTATCCGGCAGCGTCGATCCCCAAACGCCAAGGAGCACCAAAGTGCCGACCACGGCGCCGACGACCCAAACCCAGGTTGGAATTCCGCTCCTCTTCTCCGGCGCCGGGGTGCTTGGTGCGGACGACGCGGCGCGTGGCGGCGCGCTCATGGCCGGCTGCACGCGTGGCGGCGCTTCGCGCGCGGCGGCGCTGCGAACGGCTTCCACGAAGCGGCGCCAATTTGGGTGCTCCGCGTCACCGTTCCAATCAGCTAGATTCGCGCCCTGCACTTCGCCGAAACCGAAGGGCGCTTGGCTTGCGTCAATCATCGCCGGGATGAGCACGCCCTTGTCGCGACCCAAGCGCGCTTCTTCGCGCACCCATTGCGACTTCGTGGAATGCTCGCTCCACAGCACGATCAGCGCCTTGCACTGGGCGAGCTTGTTCTCGATATAGTCGGCCCAGGTTTGACCGGGCGGGATTTCACTGTCCCAGAAGACATCGATCCCAGCCGCCGCCAGTCCCTGCGCAACCTGTTCGGCGCGGGCCCGGTCCTCGCGTGCGTAGGATAGAAATACTTCGGCCATGTCCCCTCCTGGAGTTCTGTCCTAGCAGGGCGCATGCGCCATCTTCAAACCCCTTTGGGATCGGGGCCGTATTTGTTTTCGCCCGGTTGGCCCGGGATGAAGATAAACACCAAAGTCGCGAGGAAGCCGAGATACGGGATCGCCGTCAGCGCCGCCAACCATCCCGATTGTCCGAAATCATGTGCACGCCGACTGGCCGCCGCGACCATTGGGCACAAGAGCGCAAGCGACACGAGACCCGTGATCACAATGGAGTTTGCCGCTCCAGTATAAGAATTCACGCCGAACAGCGATACGTCCACCATCGCCGCAATGAGCAAAACCACCAAGGTGAACGCCACAAACCAGCCGTACTCCGCGCGCCGCGCACGGCCAGCGCCGTTCAGATAAAGGCGTAGGCATTGTGCGATGTGACTGATCGGAGATTGGCTGGGCGCGATTGCCGATGGCGAACTTGCTACAGGCGCTGCGGCAAACATGGGCGACGAGGCGCTGCGAACAGGCGCCGGCGCATCAGCGCCGCGTACCGCGGCATGCACCGCGTTCGAAAATCGCACCCAATCAGGATGATTGGCCGCGCCGGTCCAAGACGCCAAATTCGCCGCCTGTACTTCGCCAAAGCCGAACGGCGCGGGTGAAGAATCGAGCATCGCTGGAATGAGCTTGCCCTTGTCGCGGCCCATGCGCGCTTCCTCGCGCACCCATTGCGAGCCGGTGGAGTGCGCGCTCCACAGCACGATCACGGCCTTGCACTGCGAGAGCTTCCCTTCGATGTAATCGGCCCAGGTCTGACCTGGCGGGATTTCAGTGTCCCAGAAGCACTCTAGCCCGAGCGCCTGCAATCCGCGCGCGACCTGGTCGGCCTTCACGCGATCTTCGCGAGCATAGGAGATAAACACATCGGCCATGGGCGCTCCCGCTTACGATTCCCCGAAACGGAGGCTAGCGCAACTTCGCGACGCGTCCACAACATCTCGGATTGCAGGCTGTTCACATCCGAGAACAGTGCTGCGCGTAGGCATGCTCGAACACGCCAATCCAACCCATATTGTAACCCTCGCGCAGACGCCCGCCGTCTTCCATGCGATCCCAGCCGCTGTGCGTGAGGGTCACGCGACACGACACATTATCGAGCGAAGAGAACACAACCTCGACCTCACCTGACTTTTCCCGCGCCCTCCCTAACCGCCAAGTCATCACGAAACGGCGGCCCGGTTCGTAAGCCAGGACATCGCCCCAGTGGAATTCTCGACCATCTTCGCCGCGCTCGATGACACGTCCGCCAACGCGCGGCTCAACAATGACTGCAACCGCCTTGGTTCCGTTCTCCGGGGAGAGCGCATGCGTGCCGAGAGGCCACCACGCGCCCATCTCCGCAGTAAATATGCGAAACGCATCCGCCGCTGAGCGGCGCACGTCTATGGTTTTGACGACCGGCGCGATCTCAAGAACGTTCATTGGTCCTTCTCCGCATGATGCTTGAAACGCGTCAGCGCGTCGTCCCAGAAGCTGTCGAGCCATTCGCGCAATTCAACGAGGCCGTCGGCGTGGATGCGATAGATGCGCGCGGTCCCGCGCGGCTCGTCGCGCACGAGGCCCGCGTCCTTCAGCGCTTTCAGATGCTGCGACACAGCGGGTCGACTGACCGGCAATCCGCGCGCAATCTCACCGACGCTTGCAGGACCGTAGCGCAGGCGCTCAAACACCGCGCGGCGCGTGGGGTCGCCTAGGGCGGCCAGCGCCAATGAGTAAGCCATTACTTACCGTTAGCTTGCGCTTACCCCTCTGTCAACACACCCCTTAGCATGTTCCTATTTCGTGCTAGGGGCGACGCATTACACTGGATTCGGATGTCAGAAGACACGCTCCCCATCTCCCAGCGCGCCATGGCGACGCCACCCTATCTCGCGGCGCTCAATCCTGAGCAACGTGCCGCCGTCGAGGCGATGGATGGCCCCGTATTGGTGCTTGCTGGCGCGGGCACCGGCAAAACGCGCGTGCTGACGACGCGGCTGGCCCATTTGCTCACGACCGGGCGCGCCAAGCCATGGAGCGTGCTTTCGGTGACCTTCACCAACAAGGCCGCGCGCGAAATGCGCGAGCGTGTCGAAGCTTTGCTCGGGCCGGGCGCTGGCGGTTTGCCATGGCTGGGCACGTTTCACTCGATCAGCGCGCGTATGCTGCGCACACACGCCGAACTCGTTGGGCTGAAGAACACCTTCACTATCCTCGACACCGACGATCAGATTCGCCTGCTCAAGCAGATCATCGACGCCGAAGGCATAGACGAAAAACGCTGGCCCGGGCGCCAACTCGCAAGCGTGATCGATAGCTGGAAGAATCGCGCGCTGACCCCCGATAAAGTGCCGAAGGGCGAAGCGTTCTCCTTCGCCGACGGCGCAGGCGTGCGCCTCTACGGGATCTACCAGGCGCGGCTGAAAATTCTCAACGCCTGCGACTTCGGTGATTTGCTGCTGCACATGATCGACGTGTTCCAACGTCACCCCGACGTGCTGGAAACATACCACAAAAAGCTCAGCCACCTGATGGTGGACGAATATCAGGATACAAACGTCGCGCAGTATCTCTGGCTACGGTTACTGGCGCAGGCGCGCAAGAATCTCTGCGTGGTTGGGGATGACGATCAGTCGATCTATGGCTGGCGCGGCGCCGAGGTCGACAACATCCTGCGCTTCGAGCACGATTTCCCTGGCGCGCACGTCGTGCGTTTGGAACGCAACTACCGCTCCACCGGCCACATCCTCGCCGCCGCTTCGCATCTGATCGCGCACAATCGCGGGCGGCTCGGTAAAACGCTGTTCACCGACGACGATCTCGGCAACCGCGTGAAGGTGCGCGGCGTCTGGGACGGCGAAGCCGAAGCGCGGCTGATCGGCGACGACATCGAGGCATGGGTGACGCAACAGGCCTCGCTCCCTCTGCTGGGGAAGGTCTCCTCTCCCGAACCGCAGTCCGGGCGGCGGCACAGCTACGCCGATTGCGCCGTGCTCGTGCGCGCCGCTTGGCAAATGCGCGCCTTCGAAGAGCGCTTCTTGATGCTGCGCATTCCCTACAAGGTGATCGGCGGCCCGCGCTTTTTCGAACGCGCCGAAGTGCGCGACGCCCACGCGTATTTGCGTTTGATCCGCTCCGAAGATGACGACCTCGCCTTCGAGCGCGTGGTGAACCAGCCCAAGCGCGGCGTTGGCGAAAGCACGGTGCAGAAACTGCACGCCCACGCCGGCAAACCGCCCGTGCGGTTCGTTACCGATCATGGGCCGCTCTTCGATTCTGAAACCGGCGAAGTGGTGACGGCGCAAGAGCAAGCGCCCGGCGGGGCGACACGGTTCCGCTCGCTGATCGCCGCCGCCCGCGAGATGGTTCTCACCGACGATTTGCCGCTGAAAGCACGCACGGCGCTGCGCGCTTTCCTGAGCGACCTGGATCGGTGGCGTGAGCTTTCTCGCTCGGTCAGTCATGTCGAACTGGCCGAGACCATTCTCGACGAAAGCGGCTACACAGAAATGCTGCGAAACGACAAATCCCCGCAAGCGCAGACCCGGCTCGAGAACTTGAAAGAATTGGTCCAATCGATGGGCCAGTACGATACGCTCGAAGCCTATCTCGAACACGTAGCTTTGGTGCTCGACATCGAAGCCGAAAGCGACGTTGAGAACGTGCAGCTCTCGACGCTGCACGCGGCCAAGGGCCTGGAATGGCCGCTCGTGTTCCTGCCCGGTTGGGAGGAGACCGTTTTTCCCTCGCAGCGCTCCATCGATGAAAGTGGCGAGAAGGGCCTGGAGGAAGAGCGCCGGCTCGCTTATGTCGGCATCACCCGCGCCCGTGAAAGCGCACGCATTTCCTTCGCCGCCAATCGCCAGATCTATGGTCGCTGGCAGACGGTGCTGCCGTCACGCTTCATCGACGAATTGCCGCCGGCCAACGTCGATGCAATCAGCGAAACCGGCTACACGATGCAGGCGGGCGGCGTGCGCGAGGCTGCCGTGCGGTTCGACGCCTACGCGCCAGGCGCCGGCTTCAACAGCGCCTATCAATCGCCCGGTTGGCGGCGCGCGCAGGAAAACGCCGGCAAACGCGGCAAACCGCCGATGTTGGAGGGCGAAGCGCGCCTCATCGCCAAGAGCGGCGACGAGGATTCACACTACCAGCGCGGCGACCGCATCTTTCATCAGAAGTTCGGCTACGGCTACATCCGCGCTGTCGAGGGCAACAAGCTCACCGTCGATTTCGACAAGGCCGGGGAAAAGCGCGTGATCGATAGCTTTGTGATCCCGGCGAGCGCGGCGTGAGCCATGGCCACAAACGACTCCAGGGGCATCGTGATAACTGAGGGCGAGTTCCTCTATGCTGGCGTCATCCCCACGAAGATAACCATCGTAGGTCATAACTACGACTTGTACTATGCGATGGCGCAGGAGGACGGCTACCTTGAGCCGAATGAAGAACCAACGCCGCTAGGCCAGGATGGTCTCCTTTACCGCATCGAGCCCAGCCAATCTGGTTTGTTCCAAACCATGGACGCTGCAAAGGCATGGGCAGACGAACAACCCTGGGGACCAGTGAGATGGGGCGAGCCGCCCTAAGTTTCGGATACAAAGAATATCATCGACAGCCCATCCACTGCTCTCTAGTTCGCTACCCCATGCTCCTCCTCTCCGCCCTTGGAACACTGGCGCAAGTCCGCGCCGCCGCCGATGAACTCGACCGCCACGATCCCTCGCCCGCCGATGCGGTGAGCTGGTTCGAGGAAGGCCCCGGCAAGTTTCGGCTCGAAGCCTATGCGCCGACCGAGCAAGACGCCCACAGCATCCGCGCCATTGTCGGCGCCGCTTCGCCCGAGCTGCATCTCGTACAGAGTGAATTGGCCGCTGCCGATTGGGTGGCGTTGTCGCTCGAAGGCCTGCCCGCAGTACGCGCGGGTCGCTTCATCGTGGCGGGCGCGCATGCGCTTGCGCGCGAGAGCGGCGGGCGCACTGGCATCTGGATCGAAGCGAGCGAAGCTTTCGGCACCGGCCATCACGGCACCACATGGGGCTGCCTGATGGCGTTGGAGGGTGTGCTGCGTCAAAGACGCGTGCGCAATGTTTTGGATGTTGGCGCGGGCTCCGGCGTGCTCGCGATCGCTGCCGCCAAACACGGCGCCGAAGCGCTTGCGATCGAAATCGATGAGCGTGCAGCAGCGATTGCAACGATTAATACCAAGCAGAACAATGTCGCTCATCGCCTACGCGTGATCGCTGGCGACGGCGCGCGCTTCATCGCCGGCAAGAGCTTCGATCTGGTGTTCGCCAATATTCTGATGCGCCCGCTGATCCGGCTCGCGCCCAAGCTGGTGCGCGCCACGGCGCCCGGCGGCACGCTCATACTGTCGGGCCTGCTGCGCTCACAGGCCCCGCTGGTGCGCGAGGCATACGCCAATCGCGGCATGGTGCTGGAGCGCCAAATCCCGAAGGAAGCCTGGATGACTTTGGTTTGGCGTAAGCCAGAGCGCGATTTGGGCAGCGTCCCCACTTAAACTCCGGCCACAAAACGCCTATTCTGCTGACAAGTAACGGAAAGACCAAACCCCGTGTTCCAAACCTATGACGAACCGGGCGGCCCGGCTCTTGGCCGCAAGCATCTGCCAAAGCTGCGCAAAGCGCTGAAAGCCGCCGGCCTCGATGGCTTTATCGTACCGCACGAGGACGAGTGGCAGAATGAGTATGTGCCGCCCGCCTATGATCGCTTGGCGTGGGTGACAGGCTTCACAGGCTCGGCCGGGGCCGCTGTCGTATTGGCGAGCGATGCCGCGATCTTCGTGGACGGCCGCTACACGCTGCAGGTACGCGCCCAAGTGGACTCAGAATTGTTCGCCTACCGCGATCTTATCGATGGCGGCGTGCCGGCGTATCTGCGTGAGCACGCGCCGAAGGATGGCAAGATCGGCTACGATCCGAAACTGCACTCGCCCGACAGCCTAGATCGTCTGCGCGCCGCCGCCGATGCTGCAAGCGCCACGCTTGTCGCCGTCGAGCGAAACCCGATCGACGTCATCTGGGACGACCGCCCGCCGATCCCGAGTGCACGCGTCGAACCACATCCGGAGAAATTCGCGGGCGAGAGTTCCGCCTCGAAACGCCGGCGTCTTGGCGAAGGCCTTCTGAGGGACAAAGCGGACGCCGCCGTGATCACCTCGCCGGCTTCGCTCGCGTGGTTGTTCAATGTACGCGGCGGCGATGTCGCGCGCACGCCACTGCCGCTCGGCGAAGCGATCCTCAATGCCGACGGCTCCGCTGACTTGTTCTTGGCGGAAGAAAAAGTCTCCAGCGAACTCAAACAATGGCTAGGCAATGAAGTGTCGGTGCGGCCAAGCGCGGATTTGCCTGCGGCGCTGCAAGCGCTCGCCGGCAAGAGCGTGCGACTCGATCCGAGCTCGGCGTCAGCGTGGTACTTCGAACAGCTCAAGGCCGCTGGCGCTGCGATCAAGCGCGGAACCGACCCTGTCGTCTTGCCGCGCGCGTGCAAAAACGATGCGGAAGTCGAAGGCTCTCGGCAGGCGCACCGCCGCGATGGCGCGGCGGTTTCGCGCTATCTGCATTGGGTAGCGATCGAAGCGCAGAGCGGCAAGGTCGATGAGATCACAGCTTGCGCCAAGCTCGAAGAGTTTCGCCGCGCGACCGGGGCGTTGAAGGACCTCTCCTTCGACTCGATCTCTGGCGCGGGCCCGAACGGCGCCATCGTTCACTATCGCGTGAGCAAGAAGACCAACCGCCGCCTCGCACGCGGCTCGCTCTTCCTGATCGATTCCGGCGGCCAATATCTCGACGGCACCACCGACATCACCCGCACCGTCGCGATTGGCCGGCCCACCAAGGAAATGCGCGAGCGCTTCACGCGCGTGCTCAAGGGCCATATCGCGCTCTCGCGCGTGCGGTTCCCGAAAGGCACCACCGGGCATCAGCTCGATGCGCTGGCGCGCATGAGCTTATGGGAGGCTGGCCTCGACTACGATCATGGCACCGGCCATGGCGTGGGCTCCTATCTCGGCGTGCACGAAGGCCCGCATCGCATCGCCAAGTTCGTGAACACGCAGCCCCTCGAACCCGGCATGATCGTCTCGAACGAGCCCGGCTATTACAAAACCGGCGGCTACGGCATTCGCGTCGAGAATTTGCAGGTGGTGACGCCCGCTGCCGACATCGACGGCGGCGAACGGCCAATGCTTGGCTTTGAGACGCTAACGCTTGCGCCAATCGATCGCGCGCTGGTGGTCAAACAACTCTTGACCAAGGAAGAGCGGGATTGGCTCAACGCCTATCACGCACGCGTCTGGGTCGAGATCGGCCCGCAGCTGGATGGCGAGGCAAAGGCTTGGCTGGAGGAAGCGACGGCGGTGATTTAGCTCAATCTTCCCGCTTCCTCCCCCCCCGTCCAATCGTCAGCGCCTTGATCACACCACGCATTGTTTGCGCCTCTTGTTGCGTGAGCCGCGCGCGTAGGAAGATTGTCCGTAGGTTGCGCTTCATCAGCGGCGCCTTGTCGAGTGGATGAAAGAAGCGTCCGCGCTCGAGTTCGCTTTCCAAATGGAGAAACATGTTCTCCAATTCTTCGTAAGTCGCAGGCGGGCTGTCGCCACCATGAAACCAGGCCGGCGCGTCCGCGCCCTGACGCGCTTCAGCATAGGCAAACGCAAACACCGCCACCGTCTGCGCCAGATTGAGCGAGGCAAAGCCAGGGTTCACCGGCAGCGTCAGGATCGCCTCGGCGCGGGCGACTTCCTCTGTTTCCAGTCCAGCAGCTTCCGGGCCGAACATGACGACCGGTCGCTCGCCCACGGCGATCGCCGCGCGGAGCTTCTCCGCCGCCTCACGCGGGCCCCACACCGGCTTCTCCATGCCGCGCGGCCGCGCCGTAGCAGCCACGACCAAAGTAGCGTCCGCAAGTGCATCTTCCAATTTCCAATCCACGCGCGCGGCATCGAGTACCCGATCGGCGCCCACTGCCACCGCCTGCGCCTTCGGGTTGGGCCAGCGGTCGCGCGGCGCCATCAGCCGCAGACCCGTGAGCCCGAAATTCAGCATCACGCGCGCCACCGCGCCGATGTTTTCGCCCATCTGTGGGCGTACGAGGCACACAGCCGGCCACGGCTCCTCGATGGGCGGGGGCATATTGGGGGCGCGCGTCATTCCGCCTCCGTCATTTCCCATCATGGGTGCCCACGCAAGCTTGCGCGCGCGGGCGGAGGTGCTACCACCCGGCGCGAAATCTCCAAGGGATGCTGTGTATGGCCAAGATCAAAGTGGACAATCCGGTTGTGGACCTCGACGGCGACGAGATGACCCGGATCATCTGGAAACTGATCAAGGACCGGCTGATCCACCCCTATCTCGACATCGATCTCAAATACTACGACCTCGGCGTCGAGCATCGCGACGTCACCGAGGACAAGGTCACGGTCGAGGCCGCCAACGCGATCAAGCAATACGGCGTCGGCGTAAAGTGCGCGACGATCACACCCGACGAAGCACGCGTCGAGGAATTCAAGCTCAAGAAAATGTGGAAGAGCCCCAACGGCACTATCCGCAATATCCTGGGCGGCGTTATCTTCCGCGAACCGATCATTTGTAAGAACGTGCCCCGTCTCGTGCCGGGCTGGACCAAACCAATCGTGGTCGGCCGCCATGCTTTCGGCGATCAATACCGCGCCACAGATTTCAAATTCCCAGGCAAGGGCAAACTCACCATCAAGTTCGTCGGCGAAGATGGCGCCGTGATCGAGCACGAAGTGTTCGACGCGCCCGGCGCCGGCGTCGCCATGGCGATGTACAATTTGGATGAAAGCATCAAGGAATTCGCGCGCTCGTCCTTCATGTACGGCCTGATGAAGGGCTGGCCGGTTTATCTTTCGACCAAGAACACGATCCTCAAAGCCTATGACGGGCGCTTCAAGGACATCTTCCAGGACATCTTCGACGCCGAGTTCAAAGCCGAGTTCGATAAGCGCAAGCTGACATACGAACACCGCCTGATCGACGATATGGTCGCCTCGGCGCTGAAATGGTCTGGCGGCTTTGTGTGGGCGTGCAAGAATTATGATGGCGATGTGCAGTCGGATACCGTGGCGCAAGGCTTTGGCTCACTCGGCCTGATGACGTCTGTATTGCTAACGCCGGATGGCAAGACGCTCGAAAGCGAAGCCGCGCACGGCACGGTGACGCGCCATTATCGCCAGCATCAGAAGGGTGAACCAACCAGCACCAATTCAGTCGCGTCGATCTTCGCCTGGACGCGCGGCCTCGCCCATCGCGGCAAGCTCGATAACAACCAGAAGCTCATCGAGTACGCGCTGCTGTTGGAGAAGATCACCGTCGACACAGTGGAAGCCGGCCAGATGACCAAAGACCTCGCACTCCTCGTGGGCGACGCGCAATCCTGGCTGACCACCGAAGGCTTCCTCGACGCCGTTGGCGACAATCTCGACGCCGCGATGGCGAAGGCGTGATCGTCCGCGACCTAAGCGTAGAAGACCGGGCTCAGTGGCAGTCTCTCTGGGCCGGTTATCTCGCCTTCTACGAAAGCACACTTGCGCCAGAAGTCACGGACACAACCTGGGCGCGCTTGCTCGATCCCTCTGAGCCGATGTTCTGCTTGGTTGCGGAGGGCGACGACGGCGCGCTGCTCGGCATCGTCCATTGCGTGCTGCATCGCGGCACCTGGGCGATCGGCGATTTCTGCTATCTGGAAGACCTGTTCGTATCGCCAGACGCACGTGGGCTAGGAATCGGGCGCGCGCTGATTGAAGCAGTTTATGGGCGCGCCGATGCACTCGGCTGCGCACGCGTCTATTGGCTCACGCACGAGAGCAACAGTACAGCGCGCAAGCTCTACGATCAGGTCGCGAAAAATCGTGGCTTTATACAATACCGGCGAGACTGACCTCTATGCTCACGCTCTACGCCCACCCCTTCTCCTCCTACTGCCAAAAGGTGATCATCGCGCTTTACGAAATCGGCGCGCCATTCGAACTGAAATTTCTCTCTCAAGATACTCCCGCAAACGGCGCGGCGTTCGCGTCACTCTGGCCGATCCAACACATGCCTGTCCTCGTCGATGATGGAACGCCCGTGCGTGAGGCGACGATCATCATCGAGCACCTGGACTTGTTCCATGCCGGCGCGCCACCGCTCGTCCCCGCGGATCCGCGCGCGGCGCTCCGCACGCGCTTCCTCGATCGCGTGTTCGACAATTACGTCATGACGCCGAGGCAGCGCATCGTGTTTGACTTCATTCGCCCAGAAGGCGCCCGCGACCCCTACGGCGTCGCCAAGGCGCGCGACCTGCTCGACCGCGCCTATGCTTGGCTCGACGGCGAACTACCGCGAGAAGAATGGGCGTGCGGCCAAGACTTCAGCCTTTCCGATTGCTCTGCGGCGCCGGCGCTACTCTACGCCGACTGGGTGCATCAGATACCGGCGGCGGCGGCAACCCTCCGAGATTATCGCCAGCGCCTGCTTACGCGCCCTTCCGTCAAGCGCACCGTGGACGAAGCGCGGCCATTTCGACATCTCTTCCCGCCTGGCGCGCCTGAACGGGATTAGGCGACCCTATTCCTTGAACGGCGGCGTTTTCCGCCAGGGCCAGGTGTCGGGCAGGTCGCGTGAGACCTTGTCCGGATAATTCGGCGTGCGCTTCTCCAAGAACGACGCCACGCCCTCCTTCGCGTCGCCGGATTGGCCGCGTGCGACCATCCAGCGGCTCTCCAGGCGATGGGCCTCCATTGGATGTTTGGCGTCCAGCATGTCGAGCATCATGCGCCGCGCGAGCGTTACGGACACCGGCGCGGTATTGTCGGCGATTTCGCGTGCGAGTGCATGCGCTGCCGGTAACAAATCTTCCGGCTTATGCAACGAGCGAATGAGACCCCGCGCCTTGCCTTCCTCCGTCGTGAACACACGCCCGGTCATGGTCCACTCCAGCGCCGTTTGCATGCCGACGAGGCGCGGCAAAAAATACGACGAGAGCGTCTCTGGGATGATGCCCCGGCGCGCGAACACAAACCCCATCTTCGCCCCCTCGACGGCCAAGCGGATGTCCATGGGCAATTGCATGGTGGCGCCAACGCCGACCGCAGGGCCATTCATCGCCGCGATCACGGGCTTCAGGCTTTCATAGATGCGTATGCCGACAGTGCCGCCGCCATCGCGCTCGCTCGCGGGGTCTAACACCTCGCCACGCGCGGCGGCGCGCTTTTGGTAGTCGAAGGTCGATCCGCCGGAGCCCAGATCGGCGCCGGCGCAGAACGCACGACCCGCGCCCGTGACGATCACCACGCGGACTTCGTCGTTGGCGTCGGTTTGATCGAATGCGTCGATCATCTCGCTCCCCATCAGCGGCGTGAACGCATTCATGCGGTCGGGCCGGTTCAGGGTGAGGGTCGCGATGCCGTCGACGACGGCGAGCTGGATGGTTTCGTAGGCCATGGCCAAGCCAGTACGGGATTAGGGCAATAAGGCAATATCTCCCTACTGCCCTAAGCTCCCGCCGCCCTAAAGCTGCAGGAGTTCCACCTCCGCCGCTTGGTAGGGGTCGAGCCGGTAGATCAGCTGGCGGTGGATGGCGACCATCGCGCCCGCACCCCAATCCTCAATCAACTCGGCGTCGTCACGCTCGCGGGCGGCAAAGCGCGCGCCGTCCTCGGTGATCAGCACCTTGCCCCGCCCCAATACACAATCGATGGTCGAAACCACGCCCGATTGCGCCCCGGCCCCCAATCCGACTCGGAAGACAGAGAGAATCGCATCACGTTGTGCGAGCGTGAGGCGGCCCCAATCGAGTCGCTCAAAAAGCTCTGGCCCCAAAAACGCGGCCAGAGCATCATTCTGCGTCATCGGGTCCCCCAAACCAGAAGCGATTCGCCCAAAAGAATCTGATTTGGTTTCGGAGACGTTACTGGTGTGCGATCATCTCGGGGCGAACTACCCTGGGGGAGAGACGCTCCGTGCGCACAGAGCTTGGGCAGTTCACATGGGACGGAGGCGCGTGGGTATCCGAGCCCATCGCCACGCCCGTCTTTGGTGACGCGCCGCTCCATATCCAGGTCTTCGGCTCGGACGCCGATGTCACGCTCCTCACAGAGCAGGAAGCCGAAGTGTTGAGGCGATTTTTTTCGCTTCCACGCTCGCACGCCGAAGAGATCGTGCCGCACCTATGGCAGTACTATCGTGAGTTATGGGATAGCGTTGGTGCTCCCGACATCATCGAGATTCCGGATGGCGCTGACATATGGCGCCATGTTCAACCTCGCTTTGTCGGCGTCGAAGAACGCAACGACGGCTTGCTCTATGTAAGCGTCGAAGGCGAGTGCGACTGGGAGGTGGAGCACGGTTTGCAACTCGTGCTCCAGCGCGGCGAGCGCTGGGTCAAGGTGTCGAGCTTCACGGGCCATCTAACCGACGGCGACAGCTACGGTCGCAGCGCGCTTGACGACTGGATGGCGGACCCCTCTGCTAAACTGCCGCGGCGATCTCTAGCCGACAAGCTCGCGGTCAGGCCGGATCGCCGCCACTCATCCTAGTCGCAGGCGCCAAATGAAATCGCGATCGGCGGTCTTGCCGACCATGAATTTGTGCTCGCCCATGTGCTCGAAACCGTAGCGGTTGTAAAATGCTTGGGCCCGCGCGTTGTTTTCCCAAACACTGAGCCACAGCGACGTCGCGCCGCGCGAACGCGCTTGCGCCAGTGCATCATCCATAAGTGCTCGCGCCACGCCGGCGCCCTTCACGCTTGAATCGACATAGAGCCTGTGAATCTCCAGCGGTGCGCCATCGCAGGCGATAGGCAATTCATAAGCGCCGAGTTGGCAATATCCAACGGTAACGCCGTCACGCAGCGCCAGCGTGTACATCGTTTCCGGATCGGCGATCTCGCGCGCTTGGATGTCGGCGCCATATTTCGCCGCTAGAAACGCCGCGAGATCTTCGGGCGGGTAAAGATGGCCGAAGGTCTCGGTGAACGTGCGCGCTGCGAAGGCGGCGAGCGCTTCTGCGTCGGCTCTTGTCGCTTTACGATAGACGATGTCGCTCACGCCGAGAACTTCTCTTTAACCGCATCGCGAACAGCGTCCAACGCAGCGGCCGCCTGCGCGCTATCCGGCCCGCCGCCCTGCGCCATGTCAGGGCGACCGCCGCCGCCTTGACCGCCGAGCGCGGCGACGCCGGCTTTCACCAGATCGACGGCGTTGAGCTTGGCTTTGAGATCGTCCGTTACGCCCACAGCGATCGCGGCCTTGCCGTCGTCGACGCCAACATACGCAACCACGCCTGAGCCAATCTGCGTCTTGCCTTCATCGACCAAACTGCGCAGTTCTTTCGCAGGCACGCCGTCAAGCACGCGCGCGAGAACGGCCACGCCCGCGATCTGCTCCGGGCCCGAGGGCGCGGTCTGCCCGTCCCCACCCGCAAGCGCGAGCCTCTTCTTGGTCTCGCTCAACTCGCGTTCGAGCTTGCGGCGTTCGTCCGCGATGGCGGTGACGCGCTCAGCGACTTCGGAAAGCGGCGCCTTGATGTTGGCGGCGATAGCTTTGGCGAGCGCCGCCTGCGCCTTCAGGTGTGCGAGCGCGACCGCTCCCGTTGTCGCTTCGACCCGTCGCACGCCAGCCGCAACGCCGCCCTCGGATGTGATCGCGAACAGTGCGATGTCGCCAGTGCGCTTCACATGCGTGCCGCCGCACAATTCGACCGAATAGGCTTTCGCGCCGCCATCGAGCGCATCGCCAAGGCGCAGCACGCGCACCTGATCGCCGTACTTCTCGCCGAACAGCGCCAGCGCACCTTCCTCAATGGCTTTCGCCGGCGCCATTTCCTTGATCATGCCTTCAGCGTTTTGGCGAATGACCGCGTTCACTTCGTCTTCCACGCGATTGATCTCATCGGCGGTCAGCGCCTGGCCGTGGCTGAAATCGAAGCGGAAATAGTCGGCTTCCACCAGAGAGCCCTTTTGCGTTACGTGCGGCCCGAGCACATTGCGCAACGCGGCATGCAATAAGTGCGTCGCGGAGTGGTTGGCGCGGATATGCGCCCGGCGCTTGCGATCGATCTCCAACGCGGCTTTGTCGCCCGCCGCAATCTTGCCACCCTTCAAGCGGCCGATGTGAACGTGCAGACCCGCCTGTTTCTGCGTATCGTCGACGATGAACTCGGCGCCGTTGTCGAAATGGATCACGCCTTGGTCGCCGGCCTGGCCGCCGCTTTCGCCGTAGAACGGCGTCTTGTCGAACAACAAAGCGGCGTCGGCGGGCCCAGCGAGCGAGCGCACGACCTCGCCCTTCTGCACAATCGCGGCAAGCGTCGCGGAGCCGCTTTCATTTTGGTACCCGAGAAATTCCGTGGCGCCGCCTTGGTCGGCAAGCTTAAGCCATACATCCTCGCCGGCGGCTTCGCCTGAACCCGCCCAGCTCTCGCGCCCCTTCTCTCGCTGGCGCTCCATGGCGGCGTCGAAACCGTCCGTGTCAACCTCAAGCCCGCGTCCACGCAAAATGTCTTGCGTCAGATCGAGCGGGAAACCGAACGTATCGTACAATTTGAACGCGGCTTCCCCCGCCAACTTTTTTCCGTTCTTAAGGCCAGCCAATTCTTCGTCGAGAAGCTTCAAGCCATTGCCAAGCGTACGGCGGAAGCGCTCCTCCTCTTCGTGCAATTGCGCTTCTATCACCGGGCGCGCGCGTTCGAGTTCGGGATAGGCTTCGCCCATTTCCGCGATCAAGGTCGGCGCCAGGCGATGCATGAGCGGCTCTTTGGCGCCCAGGATGTGCGCATGGCGCATGGCGCGGCGCATGATCCGGCGCAGCACATAGCCTCGCCCCTCGTTCGACGGCGACACCCCGTCAGCGATCAGGAAGCACGATGAGCGCAGATGGTCGGCAATCACATTGTGGCTGGGCGCGCGCTCGCCTTCGGCCTTGGTTTTGGTCAGCTCCTCCGACGTCGCAATCAAAGTGCGGAATAGATCCGTCTCGAACACGGACTCCACGCCCTGCATGACACAGGCCATGCGTTCCAGCCCCATGCCGGTGTCGATTGACGGCTTTGGCAGCTTCTCGCGCCGACCATCCGCGAATTGCTCGAACTGCATGAACACGAGGTTCCAGAATTCTAGGAAGCGGTCGCCGTCCTGTTCAGGCGAGCCCGGCGGCCCGCCCCAGATGTGCTCCCCGCGATCAATGAAGATTTCCGAGCACGGACCGCAAGGGCCGGTATCGCCCATCGACCAGAAATTGTCGCTGGTGGCGATCCGAATGATCTTGTCGTCAGTGAAGCCCGCGATCTTTTTCCAGAGCGCGGCGGCTTCGTCATCGTCATGATAGATGGTGACGAGGAGCTTGTCCTTTTTGAGTCCATAGCCCTTGGTGATCAGCGTCCACGCCGCATCGATCGCTTGTTCCTTGAAGTAATCGCCGAACGAGAAATTGCCCAGCATCTCAAAGAATGTGAGATGGCGCGCGGTGTAGCCGACATTATCGAGATCGTTGTGCTTCCCGCCGGCGCGCACGCACTTCTGGCTAGTGGCGGCCCGCGGATACGGCGCCTTCGAGGCCCCGGTGAAATAATTCTTGAACGGCACCATTCCGGCATTGGTGAACAGGAGCGTCGGGTCGTCCTGCGGCACGAGCGGCGCCGATGCCGGCGTTTCGTGCCCGCGCGACCGGAAGAACTCCAAAAACTGCCCACGTATCTCGCTGACGCTCGCCATTGCCGTTCCAAGTCAAATCAAAGATGGACTTGGTATAGGGAGCCCTCGTGCGCGCGCCAAGCTGGGGCGAGAGAGGCGCGCCTCAGTGCGGCAATGTCACCGCGCCTGAACCATCAGTAAATCGCAGGCCGGCCCAGAGACGGGGCCAGGGCATGGGGTCGGGTCGGCGCAACGCCCCCGAGCCGGCCAGCGAAACTCGAACTCTATTAGCCTTCCGCAGCGTCCTTGGCCTCGTCATCCGTCGGTGGCGAGTACATCGCATCGGCCACGACCGAAGACTTGCCGCGAATCTTATCCTCGATATCGAGCGCGACCGCCTTGTTCTCTTTCAAGAAGCGGCGGGCGGCTTCCTTGCCTTGGCCGATCTTCTGGCTGCCATAGGCGTACCAGGCGCCGGATTTGTCGATCACGCCGGCTTTGACGCCAAGCTCGATCAACTCGCCCGTCTTAGAGATGCCTTCGCCATAGATGATGTCGAACTGCACCTGCTTGAACGGCGGCGCGACCTTGTTTTTCACCACTTTGACGCGCGTTTCAGAACCTACGACTTCATCGCGCTCCTTGATCTGGCCTGTGCGGCGAATATCGAGGCGCACCGACGCGTAGAATTTCAGCGCGTTGCCGCCGGTTGTGGTCTCCGGATTGCCGTACATCACGCCGATCTTCATGCGGATCTGATTGATGAAGATGACGAGTGTCTTCGACTTGTTGATCGAGCCCGTGAGCTTGCGCAAAGCCTGGCTCATCAGCCGCGCTTGCAGACCCGGTAATTGATCGCCCATCTCGCCTTCGATTTCCGCGCGCGGCGTCAATGCCGCCACCGAATCCACCACCAGCACGTCGATCGCGCCCGAACGCACCAAAGTGTCGGTGATTTCCAGCGCCTGCTCGCCCGTGTCGGGCTGCGACACCAGGAGATCGTCGAGATCAACCCCGAGCTTGCGGGCATAGATCGGATCGAGCGCGTGCTCGGCGTCCACGAAGGCGCACACGCCGCCAGACTTTTGCGCCTCGGCAATGCAATGCAGAGCGAGCGTGGTTTTGCCCGAGCTTTCGGGACCGTAGATTTCCACGATCCGGCCCTTGGGCAGGCCGCCAATGCCCAGCGCGATATCGAGCGACAGCGAGCCCGTGGAAATCGACTCGATCTCCACCACCGGCTTCTCGCCCAGGCGCATGACCGAACCCTTGCCAAAGGCCTGATCGATCTGCTTCAGGGCGGCGGTCAGCGCCTTCTGCTTGTCGGTTTCCATATCCGTCTCAACCAGTTTCAGCTTGGACATCGCTTTTCCGCCTCCCGCTTGCCCTGAGTCCATGCCCCGGAGTCGATAACCGGGACCTCCGTTCAGTTAGAATCTCTTTGTACCACTTTTGTTCTGGAACACAAGGGGAACTTTTGGGCGCGCGCCCGCAACTCAGTAGGATCGCCGGCAGAGGACGGCACGCGCATGAATTTGTTCCGATTTGAGCGCCGACGCGATCGTCTGGCCAGCCATACGGTCTTCCTGGGCAGGCTTGGGCGGAGCTTGGCCGCGGCTATTGGGCTTATTCTTTTCGCGCTCAGCCTCGGCATGCTCGGCTATCGGCTCACCGAACGGATGGATTGGCTCGACGCATTTCTCAATGCGGCGATGTTGCTGGGCGGGATGGGGCCCGTGGACACGCTCCATAGCGACGCCGGGAAATTGTTTGCCGGGTTCTACGCGTTATTCTGCGGACTGATCATTGTCTTGACCTCTGGCGTGGTGCTCGCACCCGTATTGCACCGCGTCTTGCACGCCATGCATGTCGATGAGGGGCGCGATTAAGATCAGGTTACTCTCGATTTCATTGGAAACAGAATGACAAAGCGGACACGCGCGGCGGTGGTAGAGTTCAACTCTGACCTGGCGGTGAACACAGGTCGTGACGGCGCTTTTGGGTGGCGCGTGGCCGCCCGCGAGATCGCCCCGCCAGTGTTTTCGGTGCTCACATTTTTGGGCGGGCTGGCGCTGTTGGCGTCAGCGGCTCAACCCGCCTTGCCAGATAGGCTTGACGCCCTGCTGCGTATGTGGCCGCTCGCGGCGGCAGAGCTGTCTCACTTTCTTGCCTCCATCGTCGGCATGCTGCTGCTGATCGTTGCAGGCGGGTTGTGGCGGCGTCTTGATGGCGCTTACTGGATCGCGTTGGCGTTGTTAGTAGCGGGAGCGATTTTCTCGCTGTTTAAAGCGTTAGACTGGGAAGAGGCGACTGGATTGAGCGTAATCGCGCTGCTTCTGGCGCCAGCGCGCATGATCTTGGGGAAATCTCTGTCGATCTGATGCGCCACGGACAGGACGCGCTCCATGGCGTGATGGATTATCTGTTCGTCGGCGCCATCGAGTGGAGCAAGGCTGCGGGATTTAAATCCATCGATCTCGGCATGACGCCGCTCGCCGGGCTTTCGGCCTCACGCTATGCGCCATTGTTGAGCAAACTCGGCGCCACGCTCTACGAAGGCGGCGAGGATTTTTACGGGTTCAAGGGGTTGCGCTCCTACAAATCCAAGTTCGCGCCGACATGGCGCCCAGTGTTTATCGTGGCGCCCGGCCACGTCTCGCTGCCGCTCGCCTTGGCGAACGCGGCTTTGCTCACATCTGGCGGTTTTCTGGGTTTGCTGGGGGCACGTTGACGAGCGCGCCACAAATATGCGGGCGGAAGCGAACTCCCGGCCAAGACCCCTCACGCCGCCGCCAAAATCTCCTTCACCCGGCCCACGAGCTGCTCCATAGTCACGGGCTTGCTCATATAATGCACCGGATAATTCTCCAGCATGTGGCTGAAGCTTTCGGGCGCATAGCCTGACAGGAACAGCACTTTCGCCGCGCCGATCATCTCCGTGCCCGCTTCCTGCAGCATCTCCGGGCCGGTCATGATCGGCATCGAGACGTCGGAGATGATGATGTCGAAGGCGCCGGGCTTGCGGCCTAGAATTTCGAGCGCCTCTTCGCCGTTCTCGGCCTCTTCGACCTCATAGCCGCACTCTTTCAGATTACGCACAATCGAGCGGCGCACGGCTGTCTGATCCTCGACGAATAGGATTTTGCCGCGGCCCGCGACGTCCTTGGTAGGCGGCGCGAGCAAAGCGCGCTCCTTTTCCATGATGTCTTGGATCTCTTCCTGCGTCGGCTCATAGGCCGGAAGGAAGATGCGGAATGTCGTGCCTTGGCCGAGCTTCGAGGTGAAGAAGATGTAGCCGCCCGATTGCTTGATGATGCCATAGGAGGTGGCGAGGCCGAGGCCCGTGCCTTTGCCGGCCTCCTTGGTCGAATGATACGGGCGGAAGATTTTCGCCGCGTGCTCGGGCTTGATGCCCGAGCCCGTGTCTTCGACCTCGATCATTACGTACTCGCCGTCCTCGATCGGATTGTGGCCCAGCCCCCGCGCGGCTTCCGCGCTGATGCGCGAGGTGCGCATCGTAAGCTTGCCATCCTTCGGCAGCTGCGCGCCCTTGGGCGTCATCGCGTCGCGCGCATTGGTGGCGAGATTGACGATCACGCGCTCAAGCTGGGTTTTGTCCACCTTCACATAGGGCAGATCGCGCCCATGGCGGATTTCGTATTGGATCGAGGCGCCGAGAATGCGCCGGATCAATTCCTGCCGCGAGCCGACAAAATCGCCGACGTCGAACACTTCGCGCGCAAAGGTCTGCTGGCGTGCATAGGCGCGCAACATTTCCGATAACTCCTTCGCCGTGGTGGCGTGATCGGAAATCTCGCGCAGCATTGGATAATCGGCGTCGCCCACCGGGTGGCGGCGCAACAGGAACGAGCACGTCTGCATCACGACGGTGAGCAGATTGTTGAAGTCATGCGCGACACCTGCGGCAAGCTCGCCGATCTCGCGCATCTTTTCGGACTGCGCGAGGCGAGTTTCGAGTTCGCGCTGCTGGCTCACATTCATCACGTAAGCGAGGCCTTTGCCATCGGCGCCGCGCGCGAAGTGCACGTGCACCGCGATTGGCGGATTGGTGGCGAGCGTGATCTCGACCGGGTCGTTCATCGCCATGCGCAGACGCTGCGCCAAAGCGGCGGGACCTTCGGAGGCATCGAATAAGTCCGCAAACGGCGCGCCCGGCGTGGCGCGGCCCTGCGTCATGTCCATCAGCGCCATGTTGGAATCGAGCAGCGCCGTGGAGGCCGGATCGATCCCATCAAGCACCGCGACCCCGAACGGCGCATGCGCGAACACGCTGTCAACGCCATCGGTTTCGACCCGCTGAGGTGCGCTGGTTTCCGGCGATTCCGCTTCGGTGAAAAACACGAAGGTGCGCGAAGCGCCGTCCCCCTCGTCGATGGGCCAGAAGGAGAGCGCCGAGGCTTGCGTGTCGACGCCATCGCGGGCCTTCAATGTAATGCGCGCGCGCGCGGGGCCAAAGCCACGGCGATCGCGCCGGATCAGGCGCGCCGCATCCTCGCGCACGACATCCTTGACACGCAGCGGGGTCGGATCGTCGCCAATGCCCAGAACCGAGCGCAGGGCTCGGTTCATATAGACAATAGCGCCATCGGCTTGTGCGGCGAAGAAGCCCACGGGTGAATCGTCCAGGAACAGATCGCGCGCACCCTCCCCTGCAGGGGCAGCGTGCTCACCAGCTACGCCGGTTTCGCGCAAGCGCCACAATACGCAGCCATTGGACGCGGGGCCGACGCTGGCCTGATATCGCACGAGCTTACCGTTCAGCGCGCTCGTCGCGGGTAAGTCCTCGCGCCGGGCTTGGCCAGATTGCGCGGCCTTGGACAATCTGAACATCGGCGCCGACAGCACCGGATCGCCGCCAAACAGCCGGCTCATCATCGGCGGGCGATCACTCTCGCCCAACACGCCGGCGGATTCCGCGATGTCCAGATACGCCGCGTTCGCCGCAAGCGGCGATAAGCTCTTGTCGGTGATCAAAGCCGGCTCATCCATCGCTTCGATCAGCGCGAACTCGCTGCGCCCAGACATCAGCGCCGACGCCGCCACAGCGCCGCGCTCGGGAAAGGCGCCGTGCTTGCTACCGGCGCCGCGCGACATCCAAAAAAACAACACCATGCCGGACGCAGCCACGAGCACGAGCAACACCGCGCCCGACTGGCCCACCGACGGCCCGGCCGTGATGGCAACGCCAGCCGCCGCCAAGCCAACAGCCACCGCGATCCAGAATAAGATCTGGAGCGGGTCTAGCCGCCCGCCGCTTCGCGGGGGTGTGGGGTGTGCATGGTCTGTCATCAGCGCGCTTACGGACGCACTTGACCCCGATTCGGGCCCCAGAGCACGGCCATGCGCGACACCGAATCCATCCGCCATAGGGCTCTCCGCTATCTTTTCGCTGCCCTGGCCCGGCCTCGGCGGCGCGCCAGTCGCAGAACGAAGCCGATCACCTTGGCGACCGCCTCGTAATGTTCTTTGGGAATCGGCTCGTCCACCTCCGCGGTAGCGAACAACGCCCGCGCCAAAGGGGGGTCTTCCACGATCGGAATACCGTGCTCTTCCGCTGCTTCGCGAATCCGTTGCGCCACCGCATCGACGCCCTTGGCCAGGCAGATCGGCGCGGGCGTCTCGCCCTCCTCGTAGCGCAGCGCAACCGCGTAGTGAGTCGGGTTGGTGACGACCACGCTGGCTTGCGGCATCGATTGCAGCATGCGCAGTCGCGAGCGCTGGGTGCGCACCTGGCGCAGCTTCGCCTTGACCATCGGGTCGCCTTCGCTGAGCCGGTACTCGTCGCGAATTTCGCGCCGACTCATCTTCATGCGCTCCATGAAAGACTGGCGCGTCATCACATAATCAATCACCGCGAGCAGCGTTGCCGCACTCGCCAGCGCGATCATGAGCGCCACCGCGCGGTCCTTCACGAACGGTAAGAGCGCCGCGGGGTCAAGCAGAGAGAGATTTTCGAGTTCGGCGTTGTGCGGCCAGAGCGCCCACGCCAACGCACCGCCGACAACCAGAAGCTTCGCCACCGACTTGAGGAAGGCGGCCGCCGCCGCCTTGCCGAACACGCGCTTGAAGCCTTCGATCGGATTGATCTTCTCGACCTTCGGCTGGAGCTTTTCGGACGTGAAGGTGGGTTTGTCCTGCACGTAGCGCGAGACTACACCCGCGACCGAGAACGCCAGCATCGCGAGCCCAAGGATCATCGCGCACTTTAGACCCAGGCTGATGAAGATCGAAGTCAAAGCCGCAGGCTCGGTCGAGTACTGATCAGGCATCGAGATGAAGCCGATCAGGCTCTGCGCTGTGTCGCCCGCGATGGGCCCGGAGAGAAACGCCACCACACCCGTCGCCGCCAACAGAGACAGCGCCGAGCCCACCTCCGTGGAATAGATGATGTCGCCCTTCTCGCGCGCCTGCTCCAGCTTTCGCGGCGTCGGCTCTTCGGTTTTATCATCTTCGTTTTGCTCGGCCACGGCCTTACCTCAGCCAGTTGGCGTAGCGCTCGAGGCTATCGAGCCAGATGAGCATGCCGGTTGAAAGGCCCAGCGCGAAGACCACAAGCCCGCCCATCACCTGCAACGGCAAAGCGATGAAAAACACCTGGATCTGCGGAATAAGCCGCGACAGCACGCCAAGCCCGAGACGAAAGATCAGGCCCGCCGCGATCAAAGGCATCGCGATCTGAAACCCGACACGGAACGACGTGGCGGTGGCTTCCAGCGCAAGCTGCGCAGCGTCGCCAACGGGGGCTACGGCGCCGGGCGCGATGATGTCGTAGGAGCCCGCGACGCCTTCAATGAACATGTGATGCAAGCCAGTCGCGAAAATCAACGTTACGCCGAGCAAGCTCAGGAACACCGCCATAAGCTGACCCGATTGCGTCATGGTCGGATCAGCCGTCTGCGCGAAAGCCAAGCCGATTTCGAGGCCAATGATTTGCCCGGCTGTCGCGGTCGCGGAGACCAGAATGCGCGCCGCGCCGCCCAGCAGCGCGCCAATCAGCGTCTCGGAGCCAATCTGGAACGCCATGCTCCATACGGTGTCGCCCGGAGGCGGCATGCGATCCGCCAAGGTCGGCGACAGCATGATCGCGAACACCAAAGCGAAGGCGAGCCGCACGCGCGCCGGAACAACGGTTTCGCCGAAGCCCGGCAGCAACATGATCATGGCGCCGAGACGCGCGAACAGCAGCGCTGTCGCCCAGATCTCGATGCCGTAGATCGTGAGGTCCATGTCAGAACGCCGCGATGCGTTCAAACATGCCCTGGGTGAAGCCGCCCAACAGCCCGCCCATGATCGGCAGAAACAGAATGATCGAGAGGAAGATCGCCAATATCTTCGGCACGAACACCAAGGTCTGTTCTTGAATCTGCGTCAGCGTCTGTAGCAGCGACACCACTAGGCCCACGACAAGGCCCACGATCATTGGGCCGGCCGCCACCAGCACCGTCACCCAGATCGCATCGCGCCCAATGTCCAGAACTTCAGCGCCGCTCATGGCCGCTCCTCGGATTCAGGAACCCGGCAAATTCTGCCGGCCCATCACCCAAGGACGCTCACCACGGTTAACGACACGTTTCCACGTGACGGCAGGCGCCTAAAGCTTCAGCAAGGACGCGAATGTCACAACTCAGCCCTAAACCGTGTCGCCAACAACACAGCTCGAGCAAGTTTACTCCACGAGCATCCAAATCACGGAATCTGCGTCATCTTGGATTCAGGGACTGATGAAACGATGGGCGCTGGGCCTCCGTAGAAGCGGAGGACGAGACGACCCGGAAGGGGAAACGCGATGAGCATGGCCTTCAAAGCCCTGGCGGACTGGTTCAACGGCCTCTTTGGCAGCAAGAGTGACGACTTCAAGTCGCTGCTGATCGCCGACCTCGGCATCGAGCGCTGATTTAGTCGAGGTCGCCCAACGGTCCGCCGCCCGCCTCAGCAGAGGCGGCGTTGCGGCGGAATAACGCAAACAATTCGCGCCCGACGCCCCGTGCATTGCCGTTAAGGTCAATCGGGGCTGGCGACCGGGCCGTCCAATCCTCCGGGGCCATCACCGAGAGCGTCCCCGCCTCCCCATCCACCCGCACCACATCGCCATCGCGCAGCTTCGCCAGCGCCCCGCCTTCAGCCGCCTCGGGCGTGACATGGATGGCGGCCAGCACCTTGCCGCTCGCGCCTGACATCCGTCCGTCCGTCACCAGCGCGACCTTGAAGCCGCGATCCTGCAGCGCGCCCAAGAGCGGCATCAATTTGTGCAATTCCGGCATGCCATTGGCGCGCGGCCCCTGCCCGCGCACCACCACGATGCAATCGCGATCGAGCGCGCCCTGCTTGAAAGCGGCCTGCACCGCAGCTTGGGACTCGAACACGAGCGCCGGCGCCTCCACCGCGCGTTTGTCTTCAGCGACCGCAGACACTTTCGTCACCGCGCGGCCAAGCGGTCCGGTCAGGAGCCGTAATCCGCCATCGGTCGAAAATGGCGCGCGCGCGCCGCGCAAGATGCTTTCATCACCGCTCGCAGCAGGCGCATCGCGCCACGCGATGGTCTCGCCCGCGAGGAACGGCTCTTGCGCATAAGCCGCGAGCCCGCCTTGCGTCACGGTTGCGATATCGGCGTGCAGCAAGCCAGCGTCGATCAGTTCCCGGGTCAGAAACCCCATCCCACCGGCAGCATGGAAATGGTTCACGTCCGCCGCGCCATTAGGATAGATGCGCGTCATCAGCGGCGTTACATGTGAGATATCTGCAAAATCGTCCCAATTGATCTTGATGCCTGCGGCGGCGGCGATCGCGGGCAGATGGATAAAATGGTTGGTCGAGCCGCCCGTCGCCATGAGGCCGACAATCGCATTGACGATCGCCTTCTCATCGATGATGCGGCCAATCGGACGATAATCGTCGCCGAGCCCGGTGATGCGCCCGGCGCGGTGCGTCGCCGCCGCCGTCAGCGCATCGCGCAAGGGCGTGTTGGGATTGACGAACGCCGCGCCCGGCAGGTGCAGGCCCATCACCTCCATCAGCATCTGATTGGAGTTCGCCGTGCCGTAGAAAGTGCACGTTCCCGGCGCGTGATAGCTCTCGGCTTCGGCCTGAAGCAAAGCCTCCCGCCCGATCTTGCCTTCTGCGAACGCTTGCCGGCGCGCGGCCTTTTCCTTGTTGGGCAAGCCCGAGGGCATCGGCCCGCCCGGCACGAAGATCACCGGCAACCACGGAAATCGTAGCGCGCCAATCAAAAGCCCCGGCACGATCTTGTCGCAGATGCCAAGCAGAAGCGCTGAATCGAAAGTCGCGTGCGAGAGAGACACCGCTGTGCTCAACGCGATCACATCGCGCGAAAAGAGCGACAGCTCCATGCCCTCGAAGCCTTGCGTGACGCCATCGCACATTGCCGGCACGCCGCCCGCGACTTGCGCGACAGCGCCCGCCTCGCGCGCGGCTTTGCGGATGAGATCCGGGAAACGTTCATAAGGCGCGTGCGCGGAGAGCATGTCATTGTAGGCCGTTACTACGCCAATCGATGGCCATTTGCTGCCGAGCAACATGGTCTTGTCCTGCACCGCGCACCCGGCGGAGGTGTGGGCCTGGTTCGCCTCGGCGAGCTTCACGCGCGCGGGTGTGGTCGGATCGTACGCGTCGATCAGATCGAGATAGCGCCGGCGACGCTCGGCGGAGCGTTCGGCAATGCGGCGCGTGACGGCGTCGATTGTAGGATTGAGCATCATTCCGGATCCCACCACGCGCGCCCATCTCGATCCAGCAGCAGCGCTGATTGCGTCGGTCCGTTCGAGCCAGCCGCGTAAGGCTGTGGATCGCCGCCCACCGCATCCCATGCGGCCAGCAAAGCATCGGCCCAGCTCCACGCCGCATCGACTTCGTCACGACGCATGAACAGCGAGAGATTGCCGCGCACGACATCCATCAACAGGCGCTCATAGGCGTCGGGATAGCGCACGCTGAACTCTTCCGCGAAAGTTAGGTCGAGAGGCGCGGCCTTAATGCGTAATCCGCCCGGCCCCGGCTCTTTCATGTTGAGCCAAAGCCGCACGCCTTCGTCCGGCTGAAGCCTCAACACCAAACGGTTTGGCGCCGCCGCGCCGGCGCCAAAAATCGGCACCGGCGTGTCCTTGAATTGCACTACGATCTCGGAGCGACGCTCGCCCATGCGTTTGCCGGTGCGCAGATAGAACGGCACGCCGGCCCAGCGCCAATTGTCGACCTCCGTCTTAATCGCAACGAAGGTTTCGGTTCGCGTGGCCTTGCCGACCTCATCGGCATAGCCGCGTGCTGGCTGCCCGCCGACCAGCCCCGCGCGATATTGCCCGCGCACTGTCTTGGCGGCAGCGTCCTTTGCATCGATGCGACGTAGCGCCGACAGCACTTTGAGCTTTTCGGTGCGGATGGCGTCCGCATCCATAGAGTTCGGCGGCTCGAGCGCCACCAAGCACAGCAATTGCAGCAAGTGGTTTTGCACCATGTCGCGCAACGCGCCTGACTTATCGTAATAATCGGCGCGTCCCTCGACCCCGAGATCCTCGGCCACGGTGATTTGCACGTGATCGATGGTCGCGCGCGACCAAAGCGGCTCGACCAACATATTGGCGAAGCGCAGCACCAAGAGGTTCTGGACTGTCTCCTTGCCGAGATAGTGATCGATCCGGAAGGTGCGGCCTTCGTCGAACACGGCGCCGATGCCGTCGTTGATGGCGCGCGCCGAGGCGAGGTCACGCCCGATCGGCTTCTCGACGACGATGCGCGAGGTCGGCGTGGCCAAGCCAGCTTCGCCCAGGCGTTGGGCAATAGTGACGAACAGGCCCGGCGCGGTGGACAGGTAAAAGATGCGCGCCTTGCCGGCGCCGTCGTTCAGCGTGTCGGCGAGCCCGCGCCATTCGCTTGCCGGCGCGCTGGCGTCGACGCGCGCATACTCGACATGGTTCAAGAAGTCCGCGCACTTGGCCTCGTCCACGCAGGCATTGGGCGCGAACTTGCCGCGGCTTTCGTGCACCAGCTGACGGAAACGCCCGGTATCCAGCTCCGAGCGCGCCACGCCAATGATGCGCGATTGCGGCGGGATTTGCCCGTCAAGAAATCGATGCAGCAGCGCTGGGAACAATTTGCGCAGCGCCAGATCGCCGGTCGCGCCGAAGACCACAAGATCGAACGCCGGAACCGGAATGAATTCAGCCATAGGTTCCTCTTACGAGGAATCGCCGCCGCCCGGCACCCCTTGTTAGGCGCGCTCGAAAATCGCCGCCAAGCCCTGGCCGCCGCCAATGCACATCGTCTCCAGCCCGAACCGGCCGTTGCGACGGCGCAACTCGCGCACGAGGTTGGCGAGAATGCGTCCGCCAGTGGCGCCGATTGGATGGCCCAAGGAAATGCCCGAGCCGTTGACATTGAGCTTGTCGCGATCGTCCCACCCCCAGCCCTTAAGCACGGCGAGCACTTGCGGCGCGAAGGCTTCGTTCAATTCGACAAGGTCGATGTCCTTCCAACCAAGTCCCGTGCGCTGAAACAAACGCTCCACGGCGGGCACTGGCCCAATGCCCATGCGCGAAGGCTCACAGCCCGCCGCCGCCCAGGAATGGAACCACGCCATGGGCTCAAGCCTGAGCTCCGTCAGTTTGTCCTCCGCGACGACAAGGCACGCCGCGGCCGCGTCATTCTGCTGGCTGGCGTTGCCGGCGGTGACGATCCCACCCTTCTCGATGGCTTTCAGCGCGCCCAAGGTCTCCATCGTCGCGTCCGCACGATAGCCCTCGTCCTTCTGGAACAGAATCGCCTCGCCGCGTTTCTGCGGAACCGGAACCGGCACGAGTTCGTCCGCAAATTTGTTCTCGGCCCAAGCCGCCGTTGCGCGCTTGTGGCTTATGACCGCATAATCGTCGGCCGCTTCGCGTGTGATGGAATAATCCTTGGCGAGGTTCTCCGCCGTTTCGATCATGCCCGTGATCACGCCGAAGCGGGCGATTGGCTGCGACATCACCCGCCCACGCGTCAAGCGGTCATGCATGATCGATTGTCCAGCGCGCGCGCCGCCGCGCATATCGTTCGAATAATACTCGACATTGCTCATGCTCTCGACGCCGCCGGCGATGACGACATCAGCGGCGCCGGTTTGCACCATCATCGCCGCGTCGATCACCGATTGCAGCCCGCTGCCGCAGCGCCGGTCTAGCTGATAACCCGGCACGCGAATCGGAAGGTCCGCCGCCAGAGCCGACCAGCGCGCCACGCACGGCGCCTCGCCATTGGCGTAGCCTTGCGCGAACACAACATCGTCGATGCGTTCGGGATCAATGCCGGTGCGCTCAATGAGCCCGCGCAGAATGACCGCGCCAAGATCGCCCGCTTGCATCGAACTCAAACTGCCCATGAATTTGCCGACGGGTGTTCGCAGCGGTGAAACGATGGCGGCTCTACGCATATGATCTCTCCCAACCGCCGCACGCGCGAGACCGCGCGATCTGATCCTGGTGAAATGGTGAGCCCGTCGGGATTCGAACCCGAGACCCCCTGATTAAAAGTCAGATGCTCTACCGGCTGAGCTACGGGCTCGGACTATGGGGACGCAGGCTGTTACGCGTGCTTGGCCCCGCGCGCAACCGCCAAGGCGCCGCCCATGGCCGCACGCCAGCCCGAAACCTGCTTGGCGCGCTGATCCGCCGCCATCTGGGGCGTCCAGCGTTTGGCGGGCGCACTGGCGCGGCGGTCGAGCGAGCGGATGAGCCCCGCCCCGAGCGCCGCGAGCTTGGCCGCCCCCAGCGCGGTGACTTCCTGGAAGGTCGGCCGCTCGACCGGGACCTCGCAAATGTCAGCCAGGAATTGCATCAACCAGGCATTGGCGGTCATGCCGCCATCGACCAGCAGTGCGGACGGCGCTGGCGCGCCATCGGCGCGCAAGGCGTCCAACAGATCACGCGTCTGATACGCCACCGCCTCAAGGCCCGCGCGCGCGATATGCGCTTGCGTGGAATCGCGCGTGAGTCCCATGATAGTGCCGCGGGCTTGCGCCTCCCATTGCGGCGCGCCGAGCCCGGCGAACGCCGGCACCAGATACACCCCGCCATTGTCGGCGAGCGAAGCCGCCATCGCTTCCGAGTCCGCCGTATTGACGAACAGCTTCAAGCCATCGCGCAGCCATTGCAGCGTCGCGCCCGCCGAGAAGATCGAGCCTTCGATGGCGTAAGCCGTTTGATCGCCGATTTGATAACCGACCGTCGCGAGCAAACGGTTCTTCGAGTGCGCGATCGCAGCACCGGTATTCATCACCAGAAAACAACCAGTGCCATAGGTGGCCTTGGCTTCGCCTGGCTTGAAGCAGCCATGGCCTACCAACGCGGCCTGTTGATCGCCCGCCATGCCGGTGATCGGGATGGCGCGCCCAAACAAAGCTGGATCGGTCGCGCCGAACAATCCCGCACACGGCTTGATCTCGGGCAGCATGTCGCGCGGCGCGCCAAACAACGCCAACAAATCCTCGTCCCAGCCTCGTGCGTCCAGATTGTACAGAAGCGTGCGCGACGCATTCGTCGCATCGGTTGCATGGATGCGACGGCTCGTGAGGCGGTGGAGCAAGAAACAATCGATAGTGCCAAAGCGAAGGCCTGTGGCGTCGGTTTGCGCTGGCGAGGGTGACAATCGATCCAAGATCCAGCGTAGTTTCGTCCCAGAGAAATACGGGTCGAGCAGCAAGCCGGTGGCCGCTTGCACCCGCGCTTCGTGGCCCGCCGCGCGCAGGCGATCGCAGACATCGGCCGTGCGCCGATCTTGCCAGACGATCGCGCGATGCACCGGCGCGCCGCTTTTTGCATCCCAGACGACGCTGGTTTCTCTTTGGTTGGTGATGCCTATAGCGGCGATGGCGCCGGCCCCGCCCACGGCATCGATCACATCGCGGCAAACCTTTAAGGTCGCGGCCCAAATCTCCTCGGCATCGTGCTCGACCCAGCCCGGTTGGGGGAAATACTGCGTCAGTTCGACCTGCGAGCTCGCGCGCGGGCTGAACTCAAGATCGAAGGCGATTGCGCGTGTTGAAGTCGTGCCTTGGTCGATGGCCAGGATATGGGTGCTCATCGGCGCAGAAAAGAGCGGGGAGGCGGCGAGGTCAATGCTGACGTCTCCCAAGAGCCGGCGGCTGGGAAGGATCAACCCTCGGGCACGCCGCCTCCCCTGACGTGGAGGCTTAGTTGGGCTGGGCCTCCGCGGTTTCGAGCGCCGCGCGGAATGCGGCGGACGCGGTGCGCACGTGCGCCATGGCGGCATCGAGATCCTCTGACGTCAGCACGCGCCCTGCAGCGGCCATCGCCTCCACTTCGCTGCGTACATCGGCGAGCTTGCGCGCCAGATCGTCAAGATTGACCGCCACAACGCCGCCGGCCGCCAACGCCTTGGCCGCCATGTCAAGAATTTCGGCGACACGGACGCGGCTATCGCTGGGCACCAGCGGCAGGAAAGCCGACAGCGCAGCGAGCAGCATTTGCAATTGAAGCATCAGATTGAGCATGAGCGCGTCTCCTTAGCCGCGCCCAGCGCGGACGTGGTGTTCGAGTTCGCCGATCGGCGCCTGCGCCGCGGCGATGGCTTGATTGAGCCCTTGGGCGGCGATGGTGAGCGCCAAAGACGCCCGTTCGAGCGCGGGCTGACTTTGGCCGCTCAAGGCGTTGAAGTCGGCCTGGGCGCGGAGATAGGCGCCCACCGCGACGGTCAGGGTCTCCGCTGCCGGCGTCGCGATACGCTCGGCCTGCCCCAATGCGCGAGAGACCGCGCGCGGCGTCGCGGGATCGCCGACGATGTCGGTCGCTTCCTCGACGAGCGCCGCATAAGTGCGCAATAGCGCGTAGGCGCGCTGATCCAATGTTTTCGCAGCGGCCACGGGGTTGGCGACGGGCGGCTGACCGATGGAAGCGCACGCTGGCGTCAACGCCAATGCGCAACACAGGACAATGGCGCGAAGTGAATGTCTCATGGCGCGCCTCTCAAACCAGCGGCCCGCGTGCGCGCGTGCGGCCCACGGCGACGCCGATCAGGCTCAGCATCACGACGATGTCGATAAGCGCGCCGGCAAAGTCCTGGGCGAATCCCTCCGGCAGCGCGACGCCTAGCCTTTGCGCGGCGGCGGCGATAGCGAGCGCGGCGGCGCTGCGTAATGTCAGCGACTGGATCGCTGCTTTTTCGAATGGCGCGATAGTCATGGGGTAAGCTCCTCGTTTTCAGACGAAGAGCTTATGCCCGCCCGGGTTCGGTCGGATTGATTTTTACAAAATCGCGGTTTGGCGTGGTTTTTCGCGAAAAACCTGTTGGACTAGCGCACGCCTATCCTCGCTTTGGCCGCGTCGTACTCGCGTTTGAAACGCGCCACGAGTTCCCCGGCAGAGACGATTTCATGCACGCCGCCGACGCCCTGGCCCGCGCCCCATATATCCTTCCAGGCTTTGGCCTTGGAGCCCTCGCCGCTGGCGAAGCTCATTTTGGAGGGATCGCTCTCAGGCAGATTATTGGGATCGAGGCCGGCATTGACCACGGACCCCTTGAGGTAGTTGCCGTGAACGCCTGTGAAGAGGTTGGTGTAAATCACATCTTCAGCGGCGCTATCGACGATCATCTGTTTGTAGGCGTCTGCGGCGTTGGCTTCCTTGGTCGCGATAAACGCCGAGCCAACATACGCAAGGTCGGCGCCCATGGCTTGCGCCGCCAAGATCGCACCGCCGTTCGCGATCGCGCCCGAAAGCAGCAGCGGCCCGTCAAAAAATTCGCGAATTTCCTGCACCAGCGCGAACGGCGACAAGCCTCCGGCGTGGCCGCCAGCGCCCGCGCACACCGCGATCAAACCGTCAGCGCCCTTCTCCAGCGCCTTCTTGGCGAAAGCCACATTGATGATGTCGTGCAGCACGATGCCGCCGTAAGAATGGATGGCGTCATTCACATCCTGGCGCGCGCCCAAAGACGTGATGACAATCGGGACTTTGTGTTTGACGCATGACGCAACGTCCTGCTCCAGACGTTCGTTGGTCCGGTGCACGATCTGGTTCACCGCATAAGGCGCGGCCGGCGTATCGGGATGGGCGGCATCCCAAGCGGCGAGGTCGTCTTCGATTCGCGTGAGCCATTCGTCGAGCAAGGGCTGGGGCCGCGCGTTCAAAGCGGGAAATGATCCGACGATGCCCGCCTTACACTGCGCCGTCACCAATTCCGGATTCGCGACGATGAATTGGGGCGCGCCCACCAGGGGCAAGCGCAACTTGTCGAACAGGGGCGGCAGGGCCATGGTCACTCCTCTTGCGTGGTTGCCTAGCTTCTGGCGAATACGGCGTCGACAGTCACTTAAGGTCAAGGGACACGAAAATGGCGGAGGCGCCCCTGCAGCTCGGGGAAACAGCGGATGAAGCCGATTGGCGCAAGCTGGTCGAGAAGGGCCTCAAGGGCGCGCCGATGGAAAAACTCGTCGGCAAAACCGCCGATGGGATCGAGCTTAAGCCGCTGTATCGCGAAGCCGATATCGCCACCGCGCGCGATGAAGCCGGCTTTGCCGGCGTTGCCCCGTTCGTGCGCGGCGCGCGCCAAGGCGCGTGGGCGATCCGCCAATGCTTTGAACACCCCTCGCCCGACCAAACCAATCGCGACATCCTCGCCGATTTGCGTGGCGGGGTTTCCGCGATCGAGCTGAAGATCGATCCGAGCGGCGCCGATGGCGTCGCCATCCAGAGCAACGCCGATCTCGACCTCGCGCTCGCCGACGTGATCCTGGAAGCAGCGCCGGTTTCTCTTGACGCTGGCGCGCGCGGGCTTTGGGCGGCGGAGCTGCTGGAGGCCAAGCTCAAAGGCGTCGCCGCGCCGGGGACCGCGTTCAACATCGATCCGATTGGCGCGTTGATGCGCACCGGAACGCTCGGGGCCGACGACATTGCCAACGCGGCGCAGTTCGCAGCGCGTATTCACGCCACACTACCCGCCGCGACCGCTCTGCGCGTCGATGCGCGCGCTGTGCACGAAGCCGGCGGCACGGAGGCGCAAGAAATCGCCGCCGCGTTGTCGAGTGGCATCGCCTATCTGCGCGCGCTGGGCGCGGCCGACGTCAGCATCGACAACGCGTCGCGCACGCTCGGGTTTACACTCTCCGTCGGTCCTGACGTTCTAATTGAAGCATCAAAGGTGCGCGCACTGCGTTTGTGCTGGGCGCGGGTGCTGGAAGCCAGCGGCGTCAAGCCAGAGAACCGCGCTGCGCGCATCCACGCCGTGACTTCGAAACGCATGATGACGCGCCACGATGCGCAAACCAACATCCTCCGCGTCACAACCGCCGCGTTCGCGGCCACCATCGGCGGGGCGGACGCCATTACCACCCTCCCCTTCACGGACGCGCTGGGCTTGCCCACGCCGTTCGCGCGCCGTGTCGCGCGCAACACGCAATTAGTGCTCATGGAAGAAAGCCATCTCAATCACGTGGCCGATCCCGCCGGCGGGGCCTGGTTCGTCGAGAAGCTCACGCGCGACCTCGCCGAGCTTGCATGGGATAAGATGCAAAAGATCGAGGCATCCGGCGGTATCGTCGCCGTGACACAAGCCGGCGAAACGCAGCGCCATGTCGCTGAAGCGCGCGCCAAACGGCAAGCCGCGTTTGCCAGACGCAAAGAGACGATCACCGGCGTTACCGATTTTCCGTTGCTTGGACAGAAGACGCCAGAGACTCTGACGGACCGCCGGCTTCCAGCCGGCAGCGATGTTGGCCGACAAGATGCCGGCGATCCTCTTGCGCTTACCCCCATCCGCTGGGCGGCGCCCTTCGAAGCGCTGCGCGACAAAGCCGAGAGGAAGTCGCCCCGCGTGTTCTTCGCAAACCTTGGCGCACTCGCGGACTTCACGCCCCGCGCACAATTCGCGCTGAACTTGTTGGCCGTGGGGGGTGTTGCTTCAATTGAGCCTGAAGCAGCTTACGCTTCTCTCGACGCGATCATCGCTGCCTTCAAGGCAAGCGCATCGCCCGTCGCCATCATCGCTGGAACCGACGCCGCCTACGCCGACCACGCCGTTAGCACAGCGCGCGCGCTGAAAAGCGCAGGCGTAAGCTGGATCGTGCTCGCCGGCAAACCGGGCGAGCGCGAGGCGGCGCTGAGCGAAGCTGGCGTGGATCAGTTCATCTTCGTCGGCGTCGATGTGCCGAAGGAGCTTGAAACGCTGCACGCGGCTTTGGGGGTCGCGTGACGCGGCGCTTCCTCATCGCAGCGGCCGCAGGCGCAGCTGTTCTCAGCGCACTTGTCGCCATGTTCGCAGGCCTGTGGACGCCGTGGGCGAGCAGCCGTTACACTCAAGGCGTCGATGTCTCGCACCATCAGGGCGCGATCGATTGGCGCACGCTGGCAAGTCAAGACATCGCCTTCGCCTACATCAAGGCGACCGAGGGCGCCACGCACGTCGACACCCGCTTTTCCGATAACTGGGAAGCAGCCGGTGCGGTTGGCCTTTATCGCGGCGCGTATCACTTCTTCACGCTCTGCCAACCTGGCGCGCGCCAGGCAGCGAATTTCATCGCGGCTGTGCCGCGCGTGGCCGGCGCACTGCCGCACGCGCTCGACATGGAGCACATGGGGCCTTGTCGCGAAGGGCCGACGATGAGCGATGTCGTCGGCGAGATGCGCGTTTGGCTCGATCTGGTGGAGGCGCATTACGGCGCTCGGCCTTTGATTTACACCACGCGCGAGTTTCACGATGCGCATCTGCGCGATGTGACCGGAGAACGCTTCTGGATCAGATCGCTTGGCGTCGCTCCACGCTTCCGCCAGAACGACTGGGTGATCTGGCAACACCACAACAAGGCGCGCCGACGCGGCGTACAAGGCCCCATCGATCTGAATGCGTTTCGAGGTAATGCGACCCAACTTGCGGACTTCGCTCAAGAGCACACGTCATGACCCTCCCCGATTTCTCCAAACTCTCCCTCGAAGCCAACGCCGCCAAAGGCGCGCCACCGCAAGGCGATCCCTGGCTCACGCCCGAAGGCATTGCGGTGAAGCGCGCGTACACGGCTAAAGATCGCGAAGGCCTCGACTTTGTCGATGGATTTCCGGGGCTGGCGCCCTTTGGCCGCGGGCCTTATCCGACAATGTATGTACAACAGCCATGGACAATCCGGCAGTACGCTGGCTTCTCCACGGCGGAAGATTCCAACGCCTTCTATCGCCGCAATCTGGCGGCGGGACAGAAAGGCCTCTCGGTCGCGTTCGATCTCGCCACCCATCGCGGTTACGACAGCGATCACCCGCGCGTTGTTGGCGATGTCGGCATGGCGGGCGTCGCCATCGATAGCATCTACGACATGCGCACACTGTTTTCCGGCATTCCGCTTGATCAGATGAGCGTGTCGATGACCATGAACGGCGCGGTACTGCCGATCCTCGCGCTCTACATCGTCGCCGGCGAAGAACAAGGCGTGCCCCATTCCAAGCTCTCCGGCACGATCCAGAACGACATCCTCAAAGAATTCATGGTGCGGAACACGTTCATCTATCCGCCCAAGCCCTCGATGCGGATCGTTTCGGACATCTTCTCCTATACCGCGCGCGAAATGCCGAAGTTCAATTCGATCTCGATCAGCGGCTATCACATGCAAGAAGCCGGCGCGACAGCGGCCCTTGAGCTTGGCTACACGTTGGCCGACGGCGTTGAATATGTACGCGCGGGCGTGGCGGCGGGGCTCGACATCGACGCGTTCGCACCGCGGCTCTCCTTCTTTTGGGCGATTGGCATGAACCCGTTCATGGAAATCGCGAAAATGCGCGCGGCGCGGCTGTTGTGGACGAAACTGATGCGCGCGTTCAATCCGAAGGACGATAAATCGCTCGCCCTGCGCACGCACTGCCAGACCAGCGGCTGGTCCCTGACTGCGCAGGATGTGTACAACAACGCCGTGCGCACGTGCGTCGAAGCGATGGCGGCGGCCTATGGCGGCACGCAATCGCTGCACACCAATTCGCTGGACGAAGCCTTGGCGCTCCCCACCGATTTCTCCGCCCGCATCGCCCGCAACACGCAAATCCTGTTGCAGACCGAAGCGGGAGTCACCCGCCCCGCCGACCCCTGGGGCGGCTCCTATTATGTCGAACGCCTCACGGCCGATCTCGCCGCAAAGGCCTGGGCGCACATCGAGGAAGTGGAGAAGCTGGGCGGCATGGCTGCCGCCATCGATCAAGGCCTACCCAAAGCGCGCATCGAGGAAGCCGCCGCACGCACGCAGGCGCGCATTGATACCGGAGCGCAAACCATCGTTGGCGTGAACAAGTTCAAGCTCGACGAGGCCGAGGACATCCCCGTGCTGAAGGTCGACAACGCCAAGGTGCGCGCGATGCAGCTGGAGAAGCTCGCGCGGCTAAAAGCGGAGCGCAGCCAAGCGGACGTGGATGCGGCATTGCGAGCGCTGGAGACCGGAGCACGGGGGAATGGCAGCCTCTTGGAACTCGCCGTCAACGCCGCGCGCGCGAAGGCCACGGTTGGCGAAATGTCCGATGCTTTGGAGCGCGCGTTCAAGCGCCACCAACCGCCGATCCGTTTGGTCACCGGCGTGTTCGCCAAGGAAGCGGGATCGAACGTCGCCGTTGAGCGCGCGCGCCAGAGCGTGTCGGCGTTCGAGGAAAGCGAAGGCAAAAGACCGAAAATCCTCGTCGCCAAGATGGGTCAGGACGGCCACGATCGAGGGCAGAAAGTGGTCGCGAGCGCGTTTTCAGACTTAGGCTTTGAGGTCGAGATCGGGCCGCTGTTCGCCACGCCCGACGAAGTCGCGGAGCAAGCGATTGCATCGGGCGTGCACATCGTTGGCGTGTCCTCGCTCGCGGCGGGGCATTTGACGCTGACGCCAGCTTTGCGCACCGCGTTGGAAGCGCGCGGGCGCGGCGACATCATGATCGTGATCGGCGGCGTCATCCCGCCGGAAGACGTGCCAACCTTGAAGGACATGGGCGCGGCGGCGGTCTATCCGCCCGGCGGCGCGCTCGCGGATATCGCGCAACACCTGCTCGACGCGCTGAACGCGAAGCTGGGGTATAAGCAGAGGGAGCGGCGTTAGGCCTGCCTCAGGCCGAGAAGGGCTCAGATGCACACGTGTTTGGAGATCTGTCGCGCATTGCGGGTCGACGAGGTCGCTATTCCATGCTTCAAATATCTCGCGCCGACGCGCTCTGGAAATCTAAGCTCGTGAGACATCACAGGCAGTTTTGGGGATCGATGCGGCACTGGTCGATTGCGTTGGCAGTAGCGGCGGTGGCATGCAGCCCGCCGATGCCCACGCCGGCGGCGACGTCAGATTCACAGAGAGAAGTCGCTCTAGAGGCAGGCCGACTGGAAGCAGCCCAACTGATCTCGGGCAGCGTCAGCGATTGGCACAAGGCGAGCACAGAAGCGCGCATCGCCTACGCCATGGCTTCGGTCGGCGCACTTAGCCCCTCTGCCGCGCGCGACCCTGCCACGGTGCGCATCTTCATCTCCTGCGTCGATAACCTGGCCGAAACATCGGCCAGCTATGATCATCTCAGCGACCTGTCGTTTCACTGCGCGCAGTCGCTTTAGCGCTTTTCTGTATGTGCCGCGCTTCGCCGCAACCCAATCACTCGCCAATACTACGACGTCAAAGTTCCCTTTTTGTTCTTGACGCCTGCTTCCACTCCGCTACTGTGCCCGCGCGAGGGAGAGACACATGATCGGATACGTCACCATCGGGTCGAAGGACATCGACGCCAGCTGCGCGTTCTACGACGCCGCCCTCGCGCCGTTGAATTATGCACCCACGTTCAAGGACGGCGGCTGGGCAGGCTACGGCCCCGGCGGCAAGAAGGAAGGCCTCGAAATCTACATCGTGCAGGCGACCGCCAACGGCGAGCCCGCCACCTTCGGCAATGGCTCGATGCTCGCCTTCAAGGCGCCCTCGCGCGCCGCGGTCGAAGCATTCCACGCAGCCGCGCTCGCCCATGGCGGCACGGATGAAGGCGCGCCGGGCGTGCGCGGCGAGTACGACCCACCCTATTACGGCGCATATGTGCGCGACCCCACCGGCAATAAGTTCGTCGCGTATTTTAAAGGCTGATCGCCCCCAACTTGACCCATGCCGCGCGCCGCCGCACGGTCGCGCCCATGACCATAGAAAAACTACGCGAAGAGATCATTGAATGGGTGCGCGTGATCGGCGGGGCGTTCCTCGCCTATCTCGCCTTCACCACCGTGGCGTTCGCGCAGTTCCGGATTCCGTCCGAGAGCATGGTGCCCCATCTCGAAGTAGATGATCGGGTCACCGTATCGAAGTTCGCCTATGGCTATAGCCGCCACTCGCTGCCGTTCAATCTCGGGACTCTGCTGCCTGTGAGCGGCCAGCGCTTGTTCCAAAACACGCCCCGGCGCGGCGATGTTGTGGTGTTCATCCATCCGCGCACTGGCGACACCATGATCAAGCGCATCATCGGCCTGCCCGGCGACGAGATCGCGGTGCGCGACGGCATTTTGTGGATCAATGGCGAAGAGGCGGTCCAGGGCGAGCCGGAGCTGCTGATGCGCGCGGTGCGCCCGGAGCGTCAACGCGAATGGGCCGAGCGGCGCGAAGAGACGCTGCCCGGCGGCCTCACCCACGCCATCCACAATTTGACCAATGGCGGCCCGTTCGACGAGTTTGGCCCCTACGTCGTGCCCGCGAACATGTTTTTCGCCATGGGCGACAATCGCGACAACTCGCTCGACAGCCGCTGGGAGGGCATGGGGCCGGTGCCGATCGAGAACCTGGTCGGGCGCGCGGAGCTTGTCTATTACGTCAATCCCTGCACCGACCACACGGTCGCCTGCCCGATGCCGCGTTGGCTAAAGCCGCTGCATCATTGATCCTCGGGGATCATTGGCGCGCGCGCTGCACCACGAAGATTCCAGCAAGCACAAGCACCGCGCCGCCAAGCGCGAGCGGGCCGAGGCTTTCACTGAACAACACCCACGACCACACCGCCGCCATCACGGGCTGCATCCACAGCATGATCGTGGACGCCGCGATCGGTAGCCGCGCGACGCCATACGCGATCAAGCCTTGCGCGGCGGCTTGTACGACCACGCCAAGCCCAAGCAGCACCAGCCAGCCATTGAGCGTCTGCGGCAACAGCGCTTCGCCGAGCGCTAAGCTCAATGCGAGCGCATAGAGCGCGGCGGCCGCCGTTGCGATGAACATCACAGCGCCCGTGCTCACGCGCCCGCCCAAATGGCGCACGATCAGCAGATAGCCCGCATAGCCAATCGCGGAGGAGAAGCCCAAGGCGTCGCCGTACCAGCCCTCTTCCGGCGTGGCCGCAGGTCCCGTGCCCGCGCGCGCGCGCGCGATGGCCAACGTCAGCGCGCCCGCGAGCGCAATCGCTCCGCCCCAGAACACGCCAGCCTTCGGGCGTTCCTTGAACACGAACCACGCGAACGCCGCCGCGAAGATCGGCGTCATGTTGGAGAACAATGTCGCGTTGGTGACGGTCGTGTGCGAGAGCGCCTCGGCCCAGAGCGAAATCTCAAAGCCGAACAGCAAACCCGCCAGCACCAGCCATCCTGTGTGACCCGCACTCGGCATTCGGCGGCTGAGCAGCGCCCACGCCAAGAGAATCGGCAGTGCAAAGACGAACCGCCACAGATTTGTCGCCTGCGGCCCAAGCTCGGAAAGCCGGATCCCGATCGGCGAAAGCCCCAGAAGTGCCGCCCCCCCCAGCGCGGCAAAGGCCGCGCCTGTCCGTCCCTCAGCCTGGTTCATGACCTTGGAAAGACGCCGGAAAAGCACGCCGGGCAAGGGCCTATCGCCCGCCCAAGCCACAAACCCGCGGGCATTTATGGTTACCGGGGATTCACCGGCGCGCGCGTCAACTTCACAAGTTGTTCACGAAAAAAAGAGCTGCCGGAGGCTTTGCCCATTGACCCTGCATTAACGGGTGGCATCACTACATATAGCGGTATGCTTCGGCGGATCACCACAAGGGGTCGTGGTTTCCGCCAGAAGCGAGTCTAGTTAACACCGAATGAAACAGGGGGCGTTTGATATGCAGGCACGAGCGGAAAAAGCGGGGGTCCACCGCATGGGTGACGTCCATCGCGGCAAGCCCAAGCCTCTGCGTCCGCTCAAGGTGGTCGAGAAGGTCGTTACGGATCCGAGCCGCGACGCGCTGCTCACCGAGTTTGGCAAGACCACGCTCACCGATCGCTATCTGCTGCCCGGCGAAGATTATCAGGACATGTTCGCGCGTGTCGCCACCGCGTTCGCCGACGACATCGGTCACGCGCAACGCATCTATGATTACATCTCCAAGCTCTGGTTCATGCCGGCGACGCCGGTTCTGTCGAATGGCGGCGCCGAGCGCGGACTGCCGATCTCGTGCTTCTTGAACGCAGTCGGAGATTCGCTCGACGGCATCATGGACACCTGGAACGAAAACGTGTGGCTCGCGTCTAATGGCGGCGGCATCGGCACCTATTGGGGCGGCGTTCGTTCCATCGGCGAAAAGGTCGGCCAGAACGGACAAACGAGCGGCATCATTCCGTTCATCCGGGTGATGGATTCGCTCACGCTCGCGATCAGCCAAGGCTCGCTGCGGCGCGGCTCAGCGGCCGTGTATCTCGACATCCACCACCCCGAGATCGAGGAATTCCTCGAAATCCGCAAAGCCGCCGGCGATTTCAACCGCAAGAGCTTGAACCTCCATCACGGCCTCAACATCACCGACGAATTCATGATCGCGGTGCGCGACGATCTTCCGTTCGCGTTGCGTAGCCCCAAGAACGGCGAAGCGCTGAAGCACGTCAATGCGCGCAAGCTCTGGCAGAAGGTGCTGGAGCTGCGCCTGCAAACCGGCGAGCCCTACATCATCTTCTCCGACACCGTGAACAAGCAGATGCCAAGCCACCAGAAGAAGCTCGGCCTGAAGGTCCGTCAGTCGAATCTGTGCTCGGAAATCATGCTGCACACCGGCATGGATCATAATGGCCGCGAGCGCACCGCCGTATGCTGCCTCTCTTCGCTCAACGCCGAAACCTTCCTGGAATGGGAAAAGGAAGAAGGCTTCCTCGAAGACGTGTTCCGCTTCCTCGACAACGTGCTCGAAGATTTTATCCAGCGGGCGCCGCCGGAAATGGAGCGCGCCATTTACGCCGCCATGCGCGAACGCAGCGTGGGCTTGGGGTTGATGGGCTTCCACTCGTTCCTGCAGAAGCAAGGCGTGTCGATGGAATCGGCGATGGCGAAGGTGTGGAACAACAAATTGTTCCGCCACATCCGCCGCGGCGCCGATGCGGCCTCGGTGAAGCTCGCGCAAGAGCGCGGCCCCTGCCCGGATGCGGCCGAGAACAATGTGATGGCGCGGTTCTCGCACAAGCTCGCGATCGCGCCGACAGCCTCGATCTCGATCATTTGCGGCGGCACGTCGGCGGGGATCGAGCCGATCCCGGCCAATATCTACACCCACAAGACGCTCTCGGGCTCATTCGCGGTGAAGAACCCCTATCTCGAACAATTGCTCGAAGAAAAGGGCAAGAATACCGAGACTGTGTGGTCCTCGATCCTGAAGAACGAAGGCTCCGTGCAGCATCTCGATTGTCTGAGCGAGGACGAAAAGGCCATCTTCAAGACCGCGTTTGAGATTGATCAGCGCTGGGTGATCGAATTGGCCGCCGACCGCACGCCTTTGATCTGCCAGTCGCAATCGCTCAACATCTTCCTGCCGGGCGATGTCGATAAGTGGGATCTGCACATGCTGCATTGGATGGCGTGGGAGCGCGGCGTGAAGAGCTTGTATTATTGCCGCTCCAAGAGCGTGCAGCGCGCGGGCTTCGCCGGCGAAGACAACAAGGCCGACATCGAATCCCACGCCATGTCGATCGGCGAAAAGACCGATTACGAGGAATGCTTGGCGTGCCAGTGACGCGCTGAACTAGGTGAGCAGCAGGAGCGCGGAGGGCGACCTCCGCGCTCCTTGTTGTTGTTCGCCCGACACCGACGGGTGGAGGGGGCTGGGACGCAGCTCAACCCGAGTCACCGAGCTAAACCATTGTAATCCCCAGCATGTCCAGACTGTGCCCATGGTCACA
>JALHOC010000013.1 GCA_022843225.1 Hyphomonadaceae bacterium | reverse complement strand
AAGGCAGGGCTGGGTGGGGACGTGTCTCAGCTTGAAATGCCGGTCAAGCGTCCAAGGCTGGAAACAGCTCCCGGAGCCGACGTTCACAGACGCGGAGAGCACCGGAAGAGTTTCGCCGATTCAAGACGGCTGGTAGTGGCAACCCAGAAGCGTACGATCGTCTCCGTAAGACAGAACGATGAGGCGCCCCGGATAAGGTGATGCGTCTCCCGGCAACACGGATGTGTTGATTGGAAACTCATAGAAGAGTGGCCCGCGTGATGCGGTATCGCTTTCTTCGTTCCCTAAATAACGTCGCAGAGTTGGCACGTCAGCACCGCTGGCCAAATCGACAAAATATATGTGCGACGAGCTTGGGCCGTCTTCGCCTGTCGCCATCGGCCAGTAATAGGCCTGCAAACGGAAGCGCTCAACGTCACCGCCGACCGCGCTCGCTACCTCGCTGAGCACGCGCGGTACTGGAGCATCAATCAAAACCCAATCCACACTGACGTCAAACTCAACAACTCTTTCGAACGCAATCACAGGGAGCCCAGCGAACGCAAGCGTGCCGTTGGAGAGAATCCCTCGTCGAGCGAAATAGCCCGCCTCAAAGCCTTCGTCGTCGGGCTGACGGAGAGAGTCTGGGATGGTCAGCGTGATTTCTTGCGCACCGCTTCCATTGACGGTCACGCGAGGATAGTTCGCGCCACAATTGAATGGATCAAAGGTCGAGACCTCTGCGCTACTTGCTGGCGCCGCCGAACTGTTGGGCTGGTCGTGTGTCGCCGATTGATCGCAAGCGCACAGCACGAAAATGATCGGCGCTAGAAACACCAATAACCGCATGATACCCCGCTACCGGAGCAGCTACCATGACCAATGAGCATCAGCAAGAGTACGCAGCGTTCATCAGCTACGCGCGTGGCGATGCAGCATTTGCATCATGGTTGCATCACAAACTTGAAACATATCGCGCACCTCGAACGGGCCAACGCGTCGGCCGAGTATTCCTCGATCGCGCGGAACTGTCTGCGTCGCCTGATCTCGCAGACACGCTCAAACGCTCCCTCGAAGCGAGCAACAAGCTGATCGTCGTCTGTTCGCGCAACGCTGCGAGATCGCCTTGGGTCGATCGTGAAGTCGAGCACTTTCAGGAGTTGCGCGGCAGCGCTGATATCATCGGGGTATACGTCGATGGCGCACCGTTCTCGCGCGACCAGGAGGATGCAAACCTCCCGGCCTCTTGGCGTGTATCCGCGGATGCTCCCCCGCTGCTGGTCAATGCCACTAAAGGCAATCGAAGTGAGGCGGCTCTCCGAATTATAGCGGCGTTGCTGGCGGTGCCCTTCGATGCTCTGCGCCAGCGGGAGCGCGTGCGAGAGAATCGTAGGCGTTTGGCGCTAGCTGGCGTTTTCGTAGCGGCCGCAGCTACCTTCGCCATGTTGCTCGGAGCCTCCTCTGAGTTCACGCGGCGTCGGCAAGCTCTGGCGGAATTCTATCGCACTTCTGACTTCGCAGCGGCGCGAAGCCTCGTGTCGGCTTCCGCGCCACCAAGTGCCGTGCTGGCAAATTCGACGTCTTTCGCCACGGCTTTAAGCGACCCCGCAGTGCGCCTCTTGTTGTCGGTTGCAGCCAGCGTCCGCACAACCAATCCCATGAGCTTGATCGAGTATGTGTCTCCGAATGGAGATTTCCTGATCGCCGGCGATGCTGATCGCGGCGGCACCGCGGCGCGTCTGTATCGATTGCCGTTTGACGCTCGCACCATGGCGGAAGGGTTGCCAGGTGAGTTTGCATTTGCGTCTGCCAACGGTTTCACGGTCTTCGCACGTGATGACGAAGGATGTTCAGGACGACTGACCGAGTACGCGTTAGACGGACGGACCGTCGTTCGTGAACTTCGATTGCAGGCGCCACCGGATTGGATTGTTGCCGATGGCGTGAACGCGGGCCGGGCGCGACCACCAACACAGCCATGGGAGTGCGGGCGTCTACGCCGCTATTACCCCTCTACTGGCACCTATTTATTCGAGTACAATGACCGGGCGACTTGGGCGCTCACGGTGGCCCAAGGCTCGCCTCGGGCGGTTTCTGTATCAGCCGTGTTCCGCGGAGCGTGGTTGGGAGCCCCTCAGAATGCGGACGAGCGCTTTAGCGGACCTTTGATGGTGCGCTGCCACGCCATTGCATCCTCTCCCGTGCTTTTGTGCTTTACTTTGCAAGAGAATGGCAACGCTCGCCCAAGCGGAGCGATCGCGGCACGAGTTATCAGTCTGGTTGACGGAAGCGCTCGAGACATCCCGCTCCCTAGCGGGGCTAGAGTTTTCGACTTCTCGACAGCGCTGGCAAATGGCAGCGAGACATACTTTGGACCTGAATTGTCGGCCGGGATGCACGCCATTGGTGTTGGAGCCAATGAGTTCAGCACGTTGGGCGCCTCGGAGTGGGAGATTTTTGCCGCGCGAACACGTCGACTTCTCGCACTGCAAACGTTGCCGTGCGTGCGTTTGAACGAGGCCACGTCGTTCGAGCCATGCGTCATCCCAAATGATGTTCGCATTTCGAACTGGTTCTCCCTGGGGCGCAACCGTTTCATGACCTTCGCGCCAGGCGGAAGAGTCGTCATTGGCACGCGAGAAGAGATCGCGACCTCCATCGCGGAACAGCCCTTTTCCTCACCGATAGGCACCCATACCGGAGCACGCAGTTTCGTTGAAGAACGACTTGACGCCGTTCAAATTGGCTTCCGGTGGCTTGCAGATGGAGACTTACTATTCGATCTGAGTGTGCTTGATGGGCCTCAGAGCCAAGCGATCGCAGCTTTTTGCCGCCCCTTCATCAACGATGTTCAGATCGCCAGCGCAGAACTACGTTACCCCGACGAGGCGCGACTAAATGAAGGCTGCCCCTGCGAGCGCCGCAGCCTTATCGGGCGCTCGCAGGCCACCGAACGACGGTGCCTGCGCTAAGGTACCGAGTGAGCACGCTCAAGGTGCGCCGCCAACTTCGGTGCTGACGGGCTCGAATGGGCCAATCTGCGTCGGCTCGGCGCAATGTTGCGAACGGCGGGGGCGCTTAAGAGCTGCCGTTCCCGACGCCCTCGCCCGTCTTGTGCTGCAAACGAAGACAGGACCCTGGGCGAGACGTTCTCTCCTTGGGGCGTTAGGCGTCGGTGCGATCCTTCGGTGCGGTAACTTTCCCCACGCCAGCGCCGAGGAACAAACCCGCGATAATGCCGAGCGCGACGTTGTCGAAGATGATCCCGAGGAAGAGGCAGATAAAGAAAACCGCCCCTGCGGAAAGCTTATTCATGGCCTCTTTTATGGGCTGCGCCGGATGCGGGATCAAGGCGCGGTCAATCGCTCCGGATTTTCAAATTGAGACACAACCGGCGACAATACCCCTCGCTTTGGGTTACCCCAGCTCCATGACGATGCCCGGCGGTGCGCAAGAGGGAGGTTCTGGGACGCTGCAGCGCCTGCGCGCCTTCGCCGACAGTTTGGCGGGGCGGCTCTTGGGCATGACGGTCGCTGCTGTGCTGGTGGGCGAGGTGGTGATTTTTATACCCGCGCTTGCCGGGTTTCATGAAAACTGGCTGCGCGAGCGCATGAATCTCTCCCAGGTGGCGGCGCTAGCGCTGGAGGACACGCCGGACCTCGACATCGGGCCGACGCTTGAGGACGAACTCTTGAACAATGCCGGCGTGCAGCGCGCGGCGCTCGAGCGCGGCGGGGAGCGCGTGCTGCTGTTGGAGGCGCCGGACGCGCCTATGGTGGAGCGTTTGTACACCTACGATTACACAAGCGCGCGCGGGCTGGACCGCGTCGTGTGGGCGTTCGAAAGCTTGTGGTCGCCGCCGGGACGTGTCCTGCAGGTGCGCGCGCGTCCGCGATTTGAATCAGGCGAGTATATTGAGATCGTGCTCGACGAAGCGCCGCTGAAGCGCGCCATGAGCGATTTCGCCGGACGTTTCGCGCGCGTGTCGATGATGATCCTGATCGCCGTCGGCGCGCTGATGTATGTCGCCATCTCGGCGGCGTTTGTGACCCCAATGCGCGACCTGACCCGCGCCATAGAACGCTTTCGCGACAAACCCGAGGACGTTTCGATCGCGTTTCCGCGCAGCGCGCGGCCGGATGAAATTGGCCGCGCCCAACGCGCCGCCGCCGACATGGCCGAGCAAGTGCGTAACGCCTTGCGTCAAAAAGATCGCCTCGCCGCGCTGGGCGCCGCAGTTGCGCGCATCGGTCACGATTTGCGTAACATGCTCGCGACCGCGCAATTGGTCGCGGATCGATTGGCGAAGTCGGAGGACCCCGCCGTGCGGCAATTGGCGCCGCGTTTGGAGCGCACCATCGACCGCGCCGCGGGGCTCGCGGCTTCGACGCTCAAATATGGCCGCGCCGACGAGGCGCCGCCCCAATTGCAGCGCGTCTCGGTCGTCGATGCTGCCGAGGAGGCTGCCGCCGACGCGCTGATCGGCTTTGCCGGAATTCATTATCGGCCAGACATCGAAGCGGGCTTGGCGTGCGTCGCCGATCCAGATCAGCTGCATCGTGTGCTCGTGAATCTGGTGCGCAATGCGGGCCAGGCGATGAAAGACCACGCGCGCGTGGATGAGTCCGTCACCATTCGCGCTTATCGCGACGAAGGGCGCGCGCAGATCGAGGTGATCGATCACGGGCCTGGCGTGCGGGAAAACTTGCGCGCACGCTTGTTCGAGCCGTTCGTCTCCGCTGCGCCGGAAGCGGGCGGCACGGGGCTCGGCCTCGCGATTGCGCGTGAGTTGACGAGGGCCATGGGCGGGGAATTGGCTCTTGTGCGCACTGGCGCTGAAGGCGCCACATTCCGGATCACGCTGCCCGCTGCGTAGTGGGGTGCTTATTGTGCTTGAGGCGACGGCGACGGCACGCGCACAACGACGCCTTCGCGCCGTGGATCGGCGCCGCCATCGAGCCCATTGGGCGTAACGCGAATGGCGTGGATGCCGCTGGCTTCCAAGGCGCTGCTTTCGGCGATGTCCCAGCCGCGCGCCCGGAGAGCATCAGCGACGCCTGCTGGCCAACGCTGCGTCTCCACGCGTGCCGGGGATGTCCTCGCCGTGGCGTTGCCCAATGCGATGGCGTCTTGCACGGGCATGTTCCAATCCAGGATGCCGATCGTGGCGCGCGCGACATAGCCGATGATCGCCGAGCCGCCGGGCGAGCCGATCACCAACACCAGTTCGCCGTTGCGATCGGTCACGATCGTTGGCGACATCGAGGAGCGCGGCCGCTTGCGCGGTTCAACGGCGTTCGCCAGCGGGCGTCCGTTCAAAGTCGGGCGGAACGAGAAATCCGTGAGCTGGTTGTTGAGCAGGAAGCCCGCAGCCATGCGTTGCGAACCGAAGACGCTCTCGACCGTCGCGGTGAGTGCTACAGCGTTGCCCCAGGCGTCGACGACCGACACATGCGTCGTGCCGTTCTCTTCATCCAGTTCACGGCCCCAACGTTGATACATCTCGTTGCCGGCGGGCGCGCCAGGCTCAACGCGCGTGGGCGGCGCCTGCGCCAGATCGATCAAGCGCGCGCGCTCATCGAGATAGGTTGGTGCGATCAGCTCACGCGTTGGCACGGGTACGAATTCATCGTCGGCCATGTAATGGTCGCGGTCAGCGTAGGCCAGCCGGCTGGCCCACAGGAATGCGGCCCAATCGTCGGCGTTCGCGGCGCCTTCCGCGCGCGGGCGCGCGCGTTCATAGAGGCCGAGGACCGAAATGGCGGCGTTGCCCGATGTCGGCGAGGGGCTTGTGCAAACTCTGTAGAGACGAAATGCGCCGCACACAGGCTCAAGCCGTCGCGGCTGGGCGCTTTGCAGATCCGCAAGCGTCAACGTGCCGGCGCGTGGATTGCGTTGCGCGGCGGCGACTATAGCTTCCGCGATCGGTCCCTGTGTCATGGCGCTTGGGCCTTGGGCGGCTATAGCGCGCAAGGTCGCGGCGTAAGCGGGATTACGTAGGATGGCGCCTTCCGGCAGAGGTTGCCCTTCGCGGTCGAAGAAATAGGCGCGCGTTTGGAAGTCAGCGCGCAAGCGCCCGCGCTCGCCCGCCATTGCTATGAAGCGCGCCAAACGCGGCGAAATCGCGAAACCGCTTTCCGCCAAGCGGATAGCGGGCTCGAACAAACGCTCCCAGGGCAAGCGCCCATGGTCGTCGTGCGCGAGCTTCAGCATCGGCACAAGCAGCGGTGTGCCGATCGAGCGCCCGCTGGCTTGGGCGTCAATGAAGCTCATCGGCTCGCCGCGCGCATCGAGGAACATGGTCGGCGTCGCGCCCGCAGGCGCGCGCTCGCGTCCGTCATAAGCGCTGATGCGCTCACTCTCCGCGTCATAGGTCAGCATGAAGCCACCGCCGCCCAAGCCTGACGATTGCGGCTCAACCAAGCCGAGCACCAATTCCGCCGCGATTGCCGCATCGACGGCAGAACCGCCCGCCTGCAGGATTTCGACAGCAGCCTCCACGGCGTGGGGGTTCGCAGCGGTCGCCATGGCTTCGCCCAGGGCGCGCGGCGCCTCTGGCGTCGACGTGGTGGCGCACGCGGCGAGGATGAGCGCAAAAACCGCGCCTACCCAGCCCCTCGGAAGTCCTTGCAATTGACCCATAGAGCGATTTCCTACACGCCGAATCTGAATTGTCGAAAGCGAAAGAACCGTCCATGGCGCGACCAGGCCCTGCCAATTCCCTCGCCGACATCGAGGGATTTCGTATTGGCTGCGCCGAGGATCTCGCCGCGCTCACGGGCGTCACCGTGATTGTGCCTGAGGCGCGCGCGGTTTGCGGCGTTGATATTCGCGGCGGCGGACCCGGCACGCGCGAAACCGATGCGCTGGCGCCGGAGAATTTGGTCGATGCCGTGGACGCAATCGTGCTGGCTGGCGGATCGGTGTATGGCTTGGCGGCGGCCGATGGCGTGGTCGCGGCCATGGGCGCGGAGGGCAAGGGCTTCGGGTTGGTGGATATGCCCGGCGTGCCGCGCTCGCCCGTGGTTCCGGCGGCGATCCTCTACGATCTCGCCAATGGCGGCGACAAAGCCTGGGGTGATGCGCCGCCCTACCCGGCGCTGGGGCGCGCGGCCTATGCCAAGCGCGCGCGCCACGTGCCTTTGGGCAATGCCGGCGCTGGCCTCGGCGCCAAGGCGGGCGCGCTAAAGGGCGGGCAGGGCAGCGCCAGCATCGTCACCGCCGACGGGTTCACAATCGCCGCGCTCGCCTGCGTGAATTGCTGGGGCGCGACGACGATGCCTAATGCGCGCGTGTTCTGGGCGCATGCGTTCGAAATCGACGGCGAGTTCGGCGGCGTCAGGCCGGACACAAACGCCGCGTTCGATTCCGAGGATTGGGGCGGGGCCAAGATCAATCCGCAACCGCGCGCGAACACGACCATCGCGGTTGTCGCCGTTGACGCGGATTTGACGCCCGCAGAGTGCAAGCGCGTGGCGCAAATGGCGAGCGCGGGCCTCGCACGCGCGATCAGGCCCGTGTTCGCGCCCTTCGATGGCGATGTGGTGTTTGCGCTCGCGACAGCGGCGAAGCCGGCGTCACAGTCGCGCGCATTCGCCGTGGCGCGCTTTGGCGCACTTGCGGCCGATTGCCTGGCGCGTGCGGTAGCGCGCGGCGTCTATGAGGCGGTCTCGGTCGGCGGTCACGCCGCCTGGCGCGACGCGCGCTAAATCCCGCTGCCGAAATCCTCGCCGACAAGACGCGCCACGATCAGCGCCGCCGCGGAGGCGGCGTCCATCTCGGTGGTGTTGATGCTAATCTCAGGCTTTTCGGGCGGCTCGTAAGGGCTGTCGATGCCAGTGAAGTTCCGCAACTGCCCAGCGCGGGCCTTCTTGTAGAGCCCCTTCACATCGCGCCGCTCCGCCTCTTCGATCGGCGTGTCGATGAAAATCTCGAAGAACTCTCCGTGTTCCATCAATTCGCGCGCCAATTGACGTTCGGCGCGGAACGGCGAGATAAACGAGACCAGCACGATCAGTCCTGCGTCGGTCATCAGTTTCGCCACTTCCGCGACACGGCGGATGTTTTCGACGCGGTCGGCTTCAGTGAAGCCGAGGTCGCGCGACAGGCCATGGCGTACATTGTCGCCATCGAGCATCACGGTGTGGCGCCCGAGCGAGAGGAGCTTTTTCTCGACCAAGTTGGCGATGGTGGACTTGCCAGCGCCCGACAATCCAGTGAACCACAACACGGCGGCTTTCTGGCCCTTTATGGTCGCGCGCGCCTCGCGCGAAACCTCGATCGCCTGCCAATGCACATTGCTCGAGCGACGCAGCGCGAAATGCATGAGGCCAGCCGCGATTGTCGCGTTGCTCAAGCGATCGATCAGGATGAAGCCGCCCATGTCTTGGTTCGCGGCATAGGGATCGAACGCCACGGGGCGGTCGAGACTCAGATTGCAAACCGCGATTTCGTTGAGCTCCAATACTTTCGTGGCGGTGTGCGCGAGCGTGTTGACATTGACCTTATGCTTGATGTCGGTGACTTGCGCGGTGACGAGCTTGGCGCCCAGTTTTAGCCAATACGGCCGCCCCGGCAGCAATTTTTCCTCGCCCATCCAGATCAAAGTCACTTCGAACTGATCGGCGGCTTCTGGCGGATCGGCGGCGGCCGCGATCACGTCGCCGCGTGAGCAATCGATCTCATCGGCCAGCGTCAGCGTCACCGATTGGCCGGCGACAGCCTCAGCAAGGTCGCCCCCCTTGGTGACGATGCGCGCGACCGTGCTGATGGCGCCGGACGGCGCGACGCGAATGCGATCGCCAGGCCTGACGCGTCCGCCCGCGATCTGCCCCGAGAAACCGCGGAAGTCCAGATTGGGCCGGTTGACCCATTGCACGGGCAAACGCAACGGCCCTTTCGCGCGGCGCGCCTCATCAATGTCGACGGTTTCGAGATGCTCCAAGAGGGCCGGGCCCGTGTACCACCGCGCGGCGTTGCTCTTGGCAGCGATGTTATCGCCCTTCAGGCCCGAAATCGGGATGGCGACGATGTCCTTAAGTCCGATCTGAGCTGCGAAGTCGCCATACTCCTCAACGATCGCGTCGAAGACGTCCTGCGCCCAATCCACCAGATCCATCTTGGTGACGGCCAGCACGACATGACGAATGCCCATGAGCGACACGAGATAGGAATGGCGCCGCGTCTGCGTCAGCACGCCCTTGCGCGCGTCAATCAAAATCACGGCGAGATCGGCGGTCGAGGCGCCGGTGACCATGTTGCGGGTGTATTGCTCGTGGCCTGGCGTATCGGCGACGATAAACTTGCGTTTGTCGGTGGCGAAGAAGCGATAGGCCACGTCGATGGTGATGCCTTGTTCGCGTTCGGCGGCCAGGCCGTCCACCAGCAGCGCGAAGTCGATGTCGCCGCCCTGGGTGCCAACTTTCTTGGAATCGGATTCGAGGGCAGCGAGTTGATCCTCGAAGATCATTTTTGAATCGTAGAGCAAGCGCCCAATCAATGTGGACTTGCCGTCATCGACGCTGCCGCAGGTGATGAACCGCAGTAGCGATTTGGCTTGGTGCTGCGCCAGATACGCTTCGATGTCGGTCGCGATCAGATCGGAGGTCATTAGAAATAGCCCTCCTGCTTCTTCTTCTCCATCGACGCGGCCTGATCGTGATCGATCAAGCGGCCTTGGCGTTCGCTGGTGGTTGCGAGCAGCATTTCCTGGATGATCTTAGGCAGCGTATCGGCCTCGCTCTCAAAACCGCCCGACAAAGGATAGCAGCCCAACGTGCGGAAGCGCACACGGCGCAGCTCCGGTGTCTCGCCTGGATTGAACCGCATGCGCGCATCGTCGGCCATGATCAGACCGCCGTCGCGGCGCACGACTGGGCGCTCCGCCGCGAAATAGAGCGGCACGATAGGGATGTTCTCGATGTGGATGTATTGCCAGATGTCAAGCTCGGTCCAATTCGAGATCGGAAACACGCGGATGCTTTCGCCGCGATGTTTTTTGGCGTTGTAGAGCCGCCAGAGTTCGGGGCGTTGGCTCTTCGGGTCCCAGCGATGATTGGCTGAACGAAACGAGAAGATGCGCTCCTTGGCGCGGCTCTTTTCCTCGTCGCGGCGCGCGCCCCCGAAGGCGGCGTCGAAGCCGTGCTTATCTAGCGCCTGCTTGAGGCCTTCGGTTTTCCAGAGGTCGGTGTGCAAGGCCGACCCATGGTCGAACGGATTGATGCCGCGCGCTGCGGCGTCCGGGTTTTGGTGGACGATCAGCTCGATACCGGGCGTTGCAGCGATCTTGTCGCGCATCGCGTACATGGCTTGGAACTTCCAGGTCGTGTCCACGTGCAACAGCGGAAACGGGAGCGGCGAGGGGAAGAACGCCTTTTGGGCCAGGTGCAGCATCACGGCGCTGTCCTTGCCGATGGAATAGAGCATGACAGGTCGTTCGGCCTCGGCCGCGACCTCACGCATGATGTGGATGGCTTCCGCCTCGAGCCGGTCGAGGTGGGTGAGGCGTGGTTGGGCGCTTTGGCTCATGGCTAGGCGGGTTCTTAGCTTCCGCACCGCTTCGCCGAAAGCCCCCGCTGAGGCCCGGCCACTAAAGCGTCAATTGAGAGCGGAAGCGTAGGGTTGAAGTGTCCACAAAAAATGGCGCGCCCGAAGAGATTCGAACTCCTGACCCCCAGATTCGTAGTCTGGTGCTCTATCCAGCTGAGCTACGGGCGCGTCTTGGTTCCTTTTCGGGGATTCCCGCGTTTTGGTCCAGCCAACGGCGCACGCGCCAAGGCCAGCCCATCGGGCCTCCTCAAAAGGGAGCGGGCGTTTAGCACCTTTCGACGGCGTTTGCACAGCCCCCAAGCAACAGAGGCGACGATGGCGCGGGCTTAGGCCGCGACGGTCTCGGCGTGGGGTTGCGCAGGCTGCAGAATTCTGCGCGCCTCGAGCTGGTCGAGCTGCCAAGGGGTCAGTCCGTCCAGTTCGGCATAGAAGAATTGCGTCCAGCCGCGGTCTTGGGTCTTCACCCGCACCGGCACGGAGACGCTCAACCGGTTCGAAAGGGTGAGGCGGAGGACCCAGCCAAAGCCCTGCTTTTCTGGGATACTGACCCAGCCGGTGAGCTGATTTGATCTGTAGGCGGGAAGTTTTGGCATTCTGGCCCCCAACGGCTTCGTGTTCTGGCCGCTGGCTTGCAAGCGGCAGGCCAGCTTTGGCCGGCGCTGAAGGGGTAGGGTTCTCCCGGGTTAAAAATAACAAAAAAAGCGACTTTTACGCAAGTTTGTTCCCGTTTTTAGCATTGGGATTGCGCGAACGCTTCGGGTGCGTATTTTGCCGCGCAATAACAACGGGCCCGCCCGACCGGGCAGCCCCGGTTCGCTATTGGGAGCGAAGCGTCCATCATGAAACTCACGCGCCGCCGGGTCGTTCTCACGCTCGGTTCAACCATGCTCGCGCCTTGGCCGTCCGCTCAGGCAGCGACCGCCAGCAGCGCCGACCGCGCCTTCGCGGCGCTCTCCAGGCGCTGGCTCGATCGCTCCATGCGGCTCTCGCCAATATCCGCGACGACGATCGGCGATCATCGCTTCGATACCCAGATTGACGATGTAAGCGCGGCCGGGCGTATGTCCGGCCTGCGCTTCGCGCAAGCAACGCTCGCGGCCCTGGAGGCGATCGATCACACGCGGCTGTCGCGCGCCAATCAAGTCGATGCCGCGATCCTCGCCAATTCTTTGCGTGCGAGCGTCTGGCAAACTCAGACGCTGCAGGGCTGGGCGTGGAACCCGCTCACCTATCAATCGCTCGCGGGCGGGGCGCTCTATGGCTTAATGGCGCGCGAATTCGCGCCGCTGCCGCGTCGTTTGGAAGCCGCGACCGCGCGCATGGAGAAGTTGCCCACGCTATTGGCGCAAGCGCGCGCCGAATTGCAGCCAGCGCGCGTGCCTGCGCCGCACGCCGAGACCTACGCCGCGCAAAATCGCGGCCTGAAAAGCATCGTCACCGATATGATTGAGCCGCACATGGGCGAACTCAGTGCACGGAAGCGGGCGCGCCTTGATGCGGCGATCATAACGTTCAATGCGGCTGTGGACGAACATCAGGCCTGGATCGAAGGCACGCTCGTGCCTGCCGCTCAAGCGGATTTTCGCGTTGGCGCGGATGTGTTCGACGCGCAGCTCGCTTTCACGCTGCAATCGACCCTGTCGCGCGCGGAGATCCGCCGCCGCGCCGAAGCGGCGGTGATCAGCGTGCGCGCGGAAATGTACAAGGCGGCGCGCGCCGCCCTTCAGCCGATGCAGCGCGCCATCACTCCTGAAACGCCAACCTCTCCTCAGCAGCAGCAGAACTTGATACGCCAGGCCTTGGATTTGGCCGCCAATGAGCGCCCAGCGCGCGATGAGCTGGTGGCGGTCGCGACCGCCGGCGTCGCCGAGGCCGACGCTTTCCTCCAGGCGCGCCAGATCATTTCCATGCCGCCCGAGCCCGTGCGCGTGATCCTGATGCCAGAGTTTCAGCGCGGCTTCGCGGTGGCGTATCTCGATGCGCCGGGGCCGCTGGAGCGTGATCTGGGCTCGTTCTATGCTGTGTCGCCGATCCCGGACGATTGGACAGACGAGCAAGCGACATCGTTCCTGCGGGAGTACAACACGCGCGGTATCCTCGATATCGCCGTGCACGAAAGCTCACCAGGGCATTATGTGCAGCTCTGGCACGCCAACGCCTACCCGTCGGTGCTGCGCGCGGTGCTGAGTTCCGGCTCGTTCGTCGAGGGTTGGGCGGTGTATGCTGAAGAGCTGATGACCGAGCAGGGCTTCCGCGCCGATGATCCGCTTTACCGGCTCTCTCAACTCAAGGTGCAGTTGCGCACGGTGACGAACGCCATCATCGACCAGGCCATCCATGTTGACGGCATGAGCCGCGAGGAGATGATGCATCTGCTTACTGAGACCGCGTTCCAGGAAGAGCGCGAAGCGGCGGGCAAGTGGCGGCGCGCGCAACTCTCGTTCACCCAGCTCTCGACCTATTTTGTGGGCTTCCAGGAGCATCTTGAAACCCGCCGCGCCGCGCAGGCGGCGTGGGGACCGGCGTTCGACTTCAAGCGCTATCATGACGGTATTTTGTCCTTTGGATCGCCGCCCATGCGCTACGCGCGACAACTCTTGCTGGACGAGCCTATCCAATGATGACCTGGCGTTCTCATCCCTCGTTCGATGGGCACGAAGATGTCGTCTTCGTTGTGGACGAAGCCATTGGCTTCGCGGGGATCATCGCTGTGCATTCAACCGCTCTCGGCCCCGCCGGGGGCGGTTGCCGCATCTGGCGCTATGCGCGGGATGAAGAGGCGCTGACCGATGCGCTGCGCCTCTCGCGCGGCATGACCTACAAGAACGCGATGGCCGATCTGCCGATGGGCGGAGGTAAGGGCGTCATCTACAAGATGGGCGCCGACCGCGCGGCGTGCATGGAAAAATTCGGCGAGACGGTTGAAGCGCTTGGCGGTCGTTACGTGACTGCGGAAGATGTCGGCGCGACGGTCGCGGACATGCGCGCCATTGCGCGGCGCACGGGCTTTGTGGCCGGCATCCCGAAAGAGGTCGGCCAGGCCGGCGGCGATCCCTCGCCTTGGACCTCGCTCGGCGCTTTTCTCTCCATTGAGGCCTTGCTCGGCGGATCGGTGCAGGGGCGCACCATCGCTGTGCAAGGCGTCGGCGCTGTTGGCTTCGGCCTGTGCGTGCTGTTGAAGGAGGCGGGCGGAAAGCTCATCGTCGCAGACGTGAACGCCGCTAATCTTGCACGCGCGATGGCGCTGGGCGCTGAACAGGCGCCGGTCGATCGCATTCACGCCTGCGCTGCGGACGTGTTTTCGCCCAACGCTCTTGGCGCAGGGTTGAATGCGCGCACGATTCCCGAACTCAGCGCGCCAATCGTGTGCGGGGCAGCCAACAACCAGCTCGAAACCGAGGACGACGGCGCGCGCTTGCAGGCGCAGGGCATTACCTACGCGCCGGACTATGTGGTCAACGCGGGCGGCATCATTAACGTCTCGGCGGAATATCTGGGCGAAAGCGAAGCGGCGGTGGACGCGCGCGTGCGCGCGATCCCGGCGCGCGTGCTGCATGTCATCGCGACGGCGAAGGCGCAGGGCATCCTGCCGCACCAGGCCGCCGACGCCATCGTGCGCAACCGCATCGCCGCCGCAACATCATCCAAGGGGCGTTCATGAGCCGCAGATCCAACGCGCTTGATTTGCACATCCCCGCGCCGCGCGCCCGCCCGGGCGACGCGCCCGATTTTTCCGGCTGGTCTTTCCCCGAGCCCGGAGAAACGCCACGACCCGAGATCGATGCGCCGGCCGTGGAGTTGCGCGAATTTGCCTACGGCCTCATTCGGGTGCTCGACATGGATGGCGCCGCGATTGGCCCATGGGCGCCGCGCCTCGCGCCCGAGGCTTTGCGGCGCGGCCTCAAATACATGCTGTTGCTGCGCGCATTCGATGAGCGCATGCACCGCGCGCAACGCCAAGGCAAAACCAGCTTTTACATGCAAAGCCATGGCGAAGAGGCGATCTCGATCGCCCAGACCATGGCGCTCGATCCGAGCGACATGTGTTTCCCAAGCTATCGCCAGCAGGGCATCCTGATCGCGCGCGACTATCCTCTCGTCGACATGATGAACCAGATCTACTCCAACAAGCATGACCCCATGAAAGGCCGGCAATTGCCGGTGATGTATTCCTCTAAGAAAGATGGGTTCTTCTCCATTTCCGGGAACTTAGCGACGCAAGTGCCGCAAGCCGTGGGCTGGGCGATGGCCTCGGCCTATGCTGGCGATGTGCGCATCGCCTCGACATGGCTCGGCGAGGGCTCGACGGCAGAGGGCGATTTTCACGCCGCCATGACCTTCGCCAGCGTTTATCGCGCGCCGGTGATTGTCAACGTGGTCAATAATCAATGGGCGATTTCGTCGTTTCAGGGTATAGCGGGCGGCGAAAACACAACGTTCGCGGCGCGTGGCGTCGGCTATGGCGTGCCGCCGTTGCGCGTCGATGGCAACGATTTCCTGGCTGTGTATGCGGTCACACAATGGGCCGCAGAACGCGCGCGCGCCAATCTCGGGCCGACTTTGATCGAGCATTTTACCTATCGCGCCGGTCCGCATTCCACGAGCGACGACCCCGCGCGCTACCGCCCGACAGACGAAGCGCGCGCGTGGCCGCTTGGAGATCCCATCGAGCGCCTGAAGCAGCATTTGATGGTGTTGGGCGAGTGGAGAGAGGATCAGCACCGCGCCGCCCAAGAAGAAGCGCTGGAAACCGTCCGCGCGACGGGGCGTGAGGCCGAGAAGGTGGGCGTTCTTGGTGTTGAAGGCGCGCACGAAGCGACCTCCATGTTCGATGACGTGTACAAGGATGTGCCTTGGCACCTGCGACGCCAACGCGAAGATTTGGGAGCTTAGTGCATGGCCTCGATGACCATGATTCAAGCGCTCAATTCCGCACTCGACGTAATGATGGAGCGCGATCCCAACGTGCTCACGTTCGGCGAGGACGTCGGTTATTTCGGCGGCGTGTTCAAGGTGACTGAGCACCTCCAAAAGAAGTACGGCGCCAAGCGCTGTTTTGATGCGCCGATCAACGAGTGCGGCATCGCCGGCGCCGCCATCGGCATGGCGGTGTATGGCTTGCGCCCCGTGATCGAAATCCAGTTTGCGGACTACATGTATCCTGCTTACGACCAATTGGTCTCGGAAGCCGCGCGCATCCGCTATCGATCCGCCAACGACTACACCGTGCCGCTCACAGTGCGTATGCCCTATGGCGGGGGCATCTATGGTGGCCAAACCCACAGCCAAAGCCCCGAGGCATTGTTCACGCACGTGGCTGGCTTGAAGACCGTCATTCCCGCGACGCCGTATGACGCCAAGGGTTTGCTCATCTCCGCGATTGAGGATGACGACCCTGTCGTCTTTCTCGAGCCCAAGCGCGTTTACAATGGCCCATTTGATGGCCGCCGCGATCGCCCGGTGATCCCGTGGTCGAAGCACCCAGCGAGCGATGTGCCCGAGGGCTATTACAAAGTTCCGCTCGGCAAGGCGAACATCGTGCGTGAAGGCGCAGACCTCACCATCCTCGCGTACGGCACGATGGTGCATGTCGCGGTGGCTGCGGTTGAAGACAGCGGCATCGACGCCGAAGTTCTTGATCTAAGGACCCTGCTGCCGGTCGATATCGACGCGATTGTCGCGTCCGTATGCAAAACCGGCCGCTGCGTGATCGTGCACGAAGCGACGCGCACCTCCGGTTATGGCGCCGAACTTTCGGCTCTTGTGCAAGAGCATTGCTTCTACAAGCTGGAAGCGCCGATCGAGCGCGTCACCGGCTTCGATACACCCTATCCGCACGCCCTTGAGTGGGATTATTTTCCAACCCCGCCGCGCATCATCAAAGCGATGCGTCGCGCGATGGAGGCCTGAGCATGGGCCAGTATTCGTTCAAACTCCCCGATGTTGGCGAAGGCACGGCGGAAGCTGAAATCGTCGCATGGCACGTGCGCGTCGGCGATGTAGTGGATGAGGATGCGCCGCTCGTCGATGTGATGACCGACAAGGCGACGGTGGAGATGACCTCACCTGTCGCTGGGCGCGTTGTGCAGATCTCCGGCGAGCCGGGCGACATGGCCGCCGTCGGCTCGATCATCGCCGTTTTTGAAACCGATGCGGGCGAAGCCGCGGCGTCGCCGCCCAAGCCTGAAATCAAGGCGCCTCCTCCTCCGCCGCCGCAGGTGCAAAGCGCCGCCGCGCCCGCCGAGCCAAAGCCGCGTATCAAAGTGCCGGCCGGCGCGATGCCAGCCGGCACTGCGCCGAAGCCCGAGAGCGCGCCGCCGTCACAAGCTGTCGCACGCGCGCAACCCCGCGAACCGACCGTGCGCGAAATGGGGCAAGGCTTGGCCTCTCCCGCCGTGCGCGCGCGCGCGCAGAAGCTCGGCATCGATCTGCGCCAGGTGCGCGGTACCGGCGAAGGCGGGCGCATCAGCCATGATGATCTCGACGCCGTGCTCGTGCCTGTGGCGGGCGCGCGCCAAGGCGCGACCGCGCTAACGCAGAAGAATGGCATCGAGCCGGTGAAGGTTATCGGGCTTCGCCGCAAGATCGCGGAGAAGATGCAGGACGCTAAGCGCCGCATTCCCCACTTCGCCTATGTCGAGGAATGCGACCTCACCGAGCTGGAGGATTTGCGCGCGCATCTGAATGCGGCGAAGCGCAGCGATCAGCCGAAGCTCACCGTGTTGCCGTTTCTGATGCGCGCCTTGGTATTGAGCCTGCCGGACTTTCCGCAAATCAATGCGCGCTTCGATGACGAGCAGGGCGTGGTTTACCGCCACGAGAACGTCGACATCGGTATTGCAACGCAGACCGATAGCGGCCTGATCGTGCCCGTGGTGCGTCACGCCGAGGCGCGCGATGTATGGGAGTGCGCTAGCGAAGTGTCGCGCCTAGCCGCTGCCGTGCGCTCCAACACGGCGACCAAGGAAGAGCTTTCGGGCTCCACCATCACGATCACATCGCTCGGCGCGCTGGGCGGCATCGTCACCACACCAGTGATCAATCATCCTGAGGTGGCGATCATCGGCGTGAACAAACTAGTCGAGCGGCCCGCCGTGAAGAACGGCCAAATCGTTATACGCAAAATGATGAACCTCAGCTCATCGTTCGATCATCGCGTCGTCGATGGCTATGACGCCGCCGCCTTCATCCAACGCGTCAAGGGCTTGTTGGAGCACCCCGCAGCTTTGTTCATCGATCGCTGACTCGCCAACGCAATGAGCCTTCTTCGCGGCGAAGAAGGCTCAAGTGGTTTGGTGCGGTTGTGACGTTTCAGGCGTTGCGCGGCTTCATTGCGAAATCGATGATCGCAAGCAGTAAGTAGGCCGCGCCAACGGCGGCAAGAACCACTGCCGGGATCAGCATCCCCCGATGCGCATCCGCGTCGAAGCCGCCGGCTACGAAGCCTGCGCCAGCAAAACCGCCAGCCAGCGCCAAAAGAATGACGCCCTTGCCCAGGCTGGCGCGGGCTTTATTGCTCTCCTCGACCATACTGGCGCTGAGTTGCGAGATCAGAGTCGGATCGAGCTGCTGCCCGCGCGCCATGGCTTGCGAAACCAGATCGTGCGCCGAGCGCTTGGTGCGCTCTCTGGCGAGCACCGGCACTAGGATCACGGCGGCCAAAAGACCGAAGAACGCCAGCGGGATAAGGATTTCCATTTCGTCTCTCCATCAGGTTGGCGGGTATCGCCCGTTGTTTGATGGATGCGGGGTCGGCGCCGTTTGGACGCAATCAGAGCGGCGAGGGCGCGTTTTTTGTTGCCCCAAAGACCCGTTCGAACGACGCGCGCAGCGCCGCGTCGGCGTCCGCCATGGTCACTGGCAGGCCGAGATCGACGAGGCTGGTCACGCCCAAATTGGGTCCGGAAATGCCGCACGGCGTGATGCCGGAGAAATGTTCAAGGTCTGGTTCCACATTGAAGGCGATGCCGTGAAAGCTCACCCATTTGCGCAAGCGCACGCCGATGGCGGCGATCTTGTCTTCGCGCGCCCACCCGGCGCCTTTCCTCTCCACCCACACGCCGACGCGGCCCTGGCGCACTTCGCCTTTCACGTTGAAGCGCTCCAGCGCGCCGATGATCCAGCGCTCAAGATCGGCGACGAAGCGGGTCACGTCGCGCTCACGCGTGCGCAGATCGAGCATCACATAGGCCACGCGCTGTCCGGGCCCATGATAGGTGTATTGCCCGCCGCGTCCGCTGCAAAACACAGGGAAACGCGATGCATCGAGCAAGTCCTGCGCTTTGGCCGAAACCCCGGCCGTGTAGAGCGGGGGGTGTTCTAGAAGCCAAACGAGTTCGCTCGCTTGGCCCTCCGCGATCGCGGTCGCGCGCGCCTCCATGAAAGCCACGGCCGGCTCGTAGTCGGTGAGACCGGGCGAGACCGCCCACTCGATGACCGTGGCGTCGTTCACGTGCTCGCAACCCTTTCAGGTTCGACTAGAGCAGAATCAGATGGGGCGCACGCCCGGGGAATCCAGCTTGTCCAAGACCCAAGTCCATAATGTCCAAGTCGAACTTGCCATCGTGCTGGGGCGCTGCAAAATGCCGATGCAGAATCTCTTGAAGATGGGGCGCGGCGCGGTGATCCCGCTGGACACCAAGGAAACCGACCAGCTCTGGATTCTGGCCAACGGCCATCCCATCGCACGGGGCGAGATCACCATCCAGGGTGAACGGCTGTGCATTACGGTGACCGATGCCGCCGACGTTCACGAGTTCAACGCGGCGGCCTGAAACAGAGGTCTTTGGCCCCAATCTTGCCCATCTGTTTATGTTGTATGCAATCCGCGAGATCACGCTGATTGGCCGCGCACTTTTGAGCCTAACGCGCGGGAAACTGGGGAAATTGTGCATGATGAAAAAGCTATTCGCCGCCGGCGTTGCTCTGGCGGCGTTCGTCGCGGTTCCAGCAATGGCGCAAGATTTCAACGCCAACCCGACCTATGGGACGGTCAATCTGCGCTCCGGCTTCACGCCTGACCCGCACGTCGTGAATGTCCAATCGGGCGGCAGCATCGCGGCTTCTGGCGTGAGTTCCTCCTGCGCAGGCTTTATCGCCAACGCGCCGGACGTGCGCCTCAACTATACGGCGGGCTCTCTGCCCTTGATCATATCGGCAGCCTCGGCCGCCGACACGACGCTGGTCATCAACGGCCCGGACGGGAGCTGGTATTGTGACGATGACGGCGGCGCGGAAGGCATGAACCCGTCGCTGCGCTTTGGCTCGCCGCAATCGGGCCAATACGACATCTGGATCGGCACCTATGGCAATGCCAGCCTCCAGGCGGCTCAGCTCAACATCTCGGAAGTTGGCACCCGCTAACGTCCAGGATCAGGAATGCCGCAAAGGCCGGGGCGTTGCTCCGGCCCTTGTTCGTTGGGGGCGGGTCTGCTACCTGCCCGCCCCTGGAAATGCGCTCGTGGCGGAATTGGTAGACGCACTGCCTTGAGGTGGCAGCGAGTAACATCGTGGAGGTTCGAGTCCTCTCGAGCGCACCAGCCTTGGTTCCCCAAGGCGGCCAAACCGGGGTAGAGTGCCCCCATGAATAAGCATGATCCTGGCGGCCCCGAGGCCAAGCTCCATTACGGCGACAACGAGATCTCGATCCTGCGCCAGGGTTTGTTCGTGCGCTGCGCGGTATCGGGCGAGCGTATCCCCCTCGATGAGCTGCGCTATTGGAACGTGGACCTCCAAGAGGCCTATCGCGGCCCGGAAGAGGCGCAGTCGCGTTGGCGCGAGCTAAATAGGAGCAAGTCATGAGGGCGCTCGTCATGGCGTTGGCGCTCGCGGCGTGCGCCGCAGCCGACGCCCCCGCGCAGCCAGACGCGCCGCCTGCACCGACAGCGCCCGTCGTTCAAGCGCCGCCCGGACCGCCGTCAGCGCCGGCCACGCTGTCGCTGAATTGCGCCGGTGCGTTCACGCAAGGCGGCGTCGCGCTCTGCCGCACGCTGCCGGGCGCGCAAGTCACGGTCGATGGCGTCGATATGGGCGGCGCCGATCAAAACGGCTGGGTGGTGATTGGCTTCCTGCGCGAGCACGCCGCCCAAGCGCGCGTGGAAGCGAGCGTGCAGGGCGCGGTGGCATCGGAGACATACGACATCGCCGATCGCGAGTTTGACATCCAGCGCGTCAATGGATTGCCGTCGCAAACCGTCAATCCCACCGACCCCGACGTGCTCGCTCGCATCCAGCGCGACACGGCGCTGAAGCGGGAAGCATTCGCGAGCGAAGCGCCGCTGGCCGGCTGGCTCGATGGCTTTATCATGCCGCTCGAAGGCACGGTGACCGGCCGCTGGGGCAATCAGCGCGTCTTGAACGGCGAGCCGCGCGATCCCCATTATGGCTACGATATCGCCGCCCCCGAAGGCACGCCGATCCGCGCGCCGGCTTCAGGCACGGTGGTGCTCGCCAATCCTGACATGCATTTCGAAGGCGGGCTCGTATTCATCGATCACGGCCAGGGCCTCATCACCATGTACCTGCACATGAGCCGCTTGGATGTGGCTGTGGGCGATACGGTTTCCCAAGGCCAAGTCATTGGCGCGGTCGGCGCGCGCGGGCGCGCGACAGGGCCGCATTTGTGCTGGCGCATGCGCCTACACGGGCGTCAACTTGATCCGAGCGTGGCTGTGGATGGATTGGCGCGCGCGCGCGCGGAATTGTTGGCGAACTAACGCGCCACCACGTGGCTGACGAGCACCACGGCGACCTCGTCGCTCTCATTGCGCCAGGAATGCGCGGTGGCCGCATCCTCGATCGCGACATCGCCGGCGCGATAGGTGATTGGGTCGAGGCAGGAATTACGTAGCTCCACCATCTCGCCTGACACCAACAGCGCCATGCCTTGGATCGCGGTGTGATCGTGCCAGGGAATGACGCCCCCCGGCTGGACGGTTATGCGGCGCAGGCGCACCACGCGCGTCGGGTCGCTGGCGAGGGGCGTCAGCGCAATGTCCTCGCTTGCAACACCACTGGCGGCGCCAAAGCCCTCGCTGCGCGCGTTGGCTTGGCGGCGCTCAGCGGGGCACTCGCGCACGCGGGCCTCGCCAATGGCGACAAGCGTGGAATCCGCGTTGATCGTCCGTTGATCGTTGACGGTGACGCATCCAGCCAAAAGGGCCGCAACCGAAACGTAAATCAGAGTCCGCATCACAACACTCCCGCTTTCGCCCATGCTTCCTTCGGCCAGCGCCGATGCGCCCAGAACCATTGCTCCGGCGCTTCGCGGATGCGCGCTTCCATAAAGGCGTTCACCCGCATAACGCCGTCGCGAACGGTCTGCTCTTCATCGGGCTTGTCGTAATCCAGCTCAATCGGTTCATGCACGCGCACGCGGAACCGCGTGCCTTCGATGCGCCGGCCCGAGAGCGGAATCAACGGCACTTTGAACTTGAGCGCGAGCCGCGTCGGCCCGTCGGCGGTCATGCACTCATAGCCGAACAGCGGTACGGCGAGGCCGGCATTGTACTTCTGGTCGTTCATCAGCGCGACGCCGCGCCCGCGCTTCAGTGAGCGCAGCAATCCCATGCCGCCTTCCTGGCCCTTGGCGGCCTGCAAGGCGAGGCCAAACGCCGCGCGCGTCTCGACAATGTATTTGTCGATCAGCGGATTGTTGGCGGGGCGGTAGGTGAAATGGCAATTCGGATCGGTTTGCGCGAGGCAGAGCGAGGTCACTTCCCAATTGGTGAAGTGCCCGCCGATATAAACCGCGCCCTTGCCGAACGTGGCTTCGATGCGCTCACGGCCTTCATACTCGATCTCGCCGTTGCGAAATTTCTCCAGATATTTGCCCATGTGCGGGAATTCGCCGGAGAGGCGGCCCATCTCGGCCCACATGCCGTGGCGCACGTCGCGTCGCCACGCTTCGCTTTCGTTCGGAAACGCCATGCGCAGATTGCGGATCGCGGTTTTATGCGCGCTCGTAAGCGCTCCAATCGGCGGCACGATCGCCGCGCCCCAGCCGGAGGCGCGTTCAAGCCCCAGGCCAGACAGCGCGCCGACATAGGCGTTCCACGCCAGCGCTTCCAAACGAAACGCGAAATTGAGCGGCTTCGATCTAGCCATGGAGGCCACTCATCCGCGAACGGATCGGCGTAAGCAAGGCGTCGAGGGCGGCATCGTTCTCGAAACGCGCCGTTACCGGCAAAACCGCCACACGCTGGCGCCATTCGGGACTAAGCCGCGCGGCGTCCTTCTCGGTCGTGATGAGGCGTGCGCCGCGCTCCTGGGCCAATTGCGTGAGAAACGACAGATCATCTTCGCTGAAGGCGTGGTGATCGCCGTACGGCACGGCCTCATCGACATCGGCGCCGATGGCGTCGAGCGTATCGAAGAACTTCTCCGGCCGCGCCAAGCCGGCGAAGGCGATCAGCTTGCCCGCCGGCGCGCTTTGGGTGGGTGCGAGCGCGGCGTGGAGTATGGGACGTTCAAAATCCAACAGCCATTGAGGCGCCTCCAAGTCGGCGTGCTCCGGCGGATTGTGCATGAGCACGATCGCGTCCGCGCGGCCCAAGCCGTCGCTGAGGCGCTCACGCAATGGCCCGGCGGGAAACACCTGGCCATTGCCGATTCCAAACGCGGGATCGACGACCACAAGCGATACGTCCTTTGCCAAGGACGGATTTTGAAATCCGTCATCCATGAGGATCGCTTGTGCGCCAGCCTGCGCTGCTGCCAGCGCGCCGGCGACGCGGTCACGCGCGATCCAGGCGGGGCCGTCGGCGGCGTGTAAGAGCGGCTCATCGCCAACTTCCGAGGCGCTCATGTCGGGTGTGACGCGCAACGGGCCAGCGATCCGCCCGCCATAGCCGCGCGACAGCGTATGCGCGTGGGCGCCGAGCTTCGCGCGCAACGCCCGCGTCACGGGCGTTTTGCCGGCGCCGCCGACGGTGAGATTGCCGATGCACACAACCGGCACCGGCGCATGGCGCGGAAGCGCGGTGCGGATGCGGTTCGCCGCCGCCCACGCATACACCCAAGAGACTGGCGTCAGCAGCGCGCGCAACGCATGCGCGGCGTCGCGGCCCTGTACGTCGGCGCGCCAGAACTCAGGCGGTCGCATGCGCGTCTCGCTTCACAAGCGCCAGGAGCGCCGCCACGGTTTCATCCAGCGCATGCGCACCTTGGTCCACCACCGCGCGCGCCGCGTCGCACTGGCGTGTGCGCCCGGGCTCGTTCGACCACAATCCATGTACCGCCTCCGCAATGGCGTCTGCGCTCGCGAGAGTTTGCACGCCGTCGGCTTTGGCGAGCGCCGCGAAGATGTCCTCAAAGCTCTCCACAAACGGTCCGGTCAACACCGCCGCGCCAAGCTTGGCCGGCTCGATCGGGTTGTGACCCTTCAAATGCGGCAATAAGCTGCCCGCGACGAACGCCACCGGCGCGAGCGCATATAGTAAGCCCATCTCGCCCAAAGTGTCGGCGACATAGATGGGCGCTTGGCCGATCGGCTCAAAGCGCGCGCGGCGCGGCGCGCCTCCTGCAAGTGCGGCCACATCGCCGCCACGCTCGGGATGGCGAGGCGCGATGATGAGGAGCGCGTTGGGATGGGTCTCGCGCAGCTTGTCGTGAGCGGCGATCACGATCTCATCCTCGCCCGCATGCGTGGACGCCGCGAGCCACACTGGCCGCGCACCGATCTGGGTCGCGAGCGCCGCGCGTGCTTGCGCATCCACCGGCGGTGCGGGCGCGACGAGCTTAACATTTCCAGGCGCAGCGACCGCCTCGCCGCGCAGCAACGCGAGCGCCTCCGAGGTTCGCGCGTCTGCGGTGGAGACGTAGGCGAATGCGCGCATCAGTCGCGTTCCCACCGCGCGCCAACTGGTCCAACGGCGCAGCGACGAAGGGCTCATGCGCGCATTGACGAGCGCCAGCGGGACGCCCGCGCGCTCCGCCGCCAGGATGAGGTTTGGCCAGAGTTCGCTTTCAACGAACACGCCAAGATCGGGCCGCCAATGCGCGAGAAAGCGCTTCACTGAGCCGTCGGCATCGAGCGGTGCATAAACATGGTGCGTTCGTCCCTTGGCGCGGCGGCTCACAAGATCGGCGGAGGTGCGTGTGCCGGTGCTCAGCAGGAATGAAAGCGCGGCATCACGCGCGGCGAGCGCTTCGATGATCTGCAACGCAACGCCGGATTCGCCGACGCTCGCGGCATGCAGCCAAACCAGCGCGCCGCTTGGCCGCGTCTGGCTGTAGCGCCCGAAGCGCTCGCCCAGGCGCGCTGCGTCCTCCTTGCCACGCCGCGCGCGCGCGCCCAGCCAAACACCCGCGAGTGGCGCCAGCAACGCGGTCGCGGTTCGATATCCAAGAAGTGCGGGAGAAAAGCTCACGTCGTCGCTGGCTCGACGCTGACGCTCTCATCACGCGGCGCGGGCTCGACTCTCACGGCGCCAACCAAGCGATCCGCCTCAGTCGTGATGCGGTTGAGTTCGTCCTCGAGGCGTTGGCGCACCTGCTCCATCTCCGCGCCGCGTGCGTTTGGCGGCGGCGGCGGGATCGGATCGCCCCAGACCAACGCGCCGCGCCCGAACGGCAGCGGGAGTATGAAGCGGTCCCAAGAATCGAACAGCTTGCGCCCGTGCGTTGACCAGGCCACTGGCAACAGCGCGGCCTGGGCCATCTTGGCGATTTGCACCGCGCCAATGCTAGCGCGCATGCGGGGGCCGCGGGGTCCATCCGGGGTTATGGAGACGGCCACGCCTTCGTCGATCAAGCGCACCATCTCGCGCACCGCCTCGCGGCCGCCCTTCTGCTGCCCGCGCTTGGCCGCTGAGCCACGCACGACGTCGCCGCCCACCATGCGCGCGGCGTGCGTCACGATCCCGCCCTCGCGGGAGCGCGAAATCAGCATGCGTATTTTCGTGGCGTTGGCGCCGAAGAACCAGAGCCGATGGAGTTGCATGAAGCGCCCGTGCCAAGCGCACATGACGACGCGTGCGCCTCCGCGCCAAAAAGGTTCGGCAGCGGCCTGGTTCACGCGCTCCCAGCGCGTCGTGACGGCCACCAGCAGCATGTAAAGGCCGATGGCGCGTCCAACGAGGAACTGGAAAACAGGATGGCCGAAGAGGGCTTTGAGCATGTGATGGGCGCCTTTATAGGGGGCAGCCCTTGCCTCGCGCCAGCACCCGAGTGACACGAATCATGACCGACGCGACGCCCCCCTCCCGCTTTGACCTTTCGACCCCGGACGGGCGCAAACGGGCTGAGGCCGACCTGATCTGGGGCGATCACGGCTTTCTGCGCAAGGCTTTCCACAATTTCCACTGGATCGAGGAGGGGGTGATGGCGCGCGCCAACCAGCCCTCGCCCAGCCAGATCGCCGTCTATGCCGAGATGGGGATAAAAACCATCCTCAATCTCCGGGGGACATCCGACACCGGTTATTACGCGCTCGAGCGCGAGGCGTGCGCGCGCTATGGGCTGGCGATGATCGACGCGCGCATGTTTTCGCGCGAGCCGCCGGGACGGGAAGAAATCTATCGCGCCAAAAAATTGTTCGAGACCATCCAATACCCGGCCTTGATGCATTGCAAATCAGGCGCGGACCGCGCCGGCGCCATGGCGGTTCTGTACAAGCATTTGAAGATGGGCGCGCCGATTGTGGAGGCGGTCGAGCAACTGGAGCTGAAGTACCTGCACGTGAAGCAGGGCAAGACCGGCGTGATCGATTATTTCTTCCAGCGCTATCTCGATGAGACCAAAGAGAGCGGCAAGCCGTTCCTGCAATGGGTCGATGAGGATTACGAACAAGTCGCCCTCAAGAGCGAGTTCCGCGCCGGCTGGTGGGGGACTGTGTTGACGGACTGGGTGCTGCGGCGAGAGTAGCGGTAGGGGCGGAGACTCGCCGAGAACGGCCATACGACATCAGCGCGCGCTTCACTCAAGAGCTGCCGGTTCAGCCCCGACCGTCCGACCGGGCCATTCGCGCCGGAAACTGCCTCTCACTCACCGTTGGTTGCACGGCTCGGTTTCACATCCATATTGCACATCGGCGCCTGCAATCGCATGATCCGCGCTGAGCTGGACGCGGGGCATGCACGAGGAACTGCAGAAATTTAGCCGGGTCGTAGACGGGATCTACGAGGCCGCGCTCGATGTCTCAACTTGGGATGACGCTATCGTCAGCTTTGTGGAGGCGTACAGCCCGCCACATTGGGACGTGTGTTTTCTGGTCTGGGAGCAAGCGCCGCAGGTCGGCGCGCAGTTCGTCGCCGCCGCTAACGTTTCTCCGCCCGCGCGGGAGCTCTATTCCGCGCACTTTGCAGGGACACATCCCTGGAGCCACAAAATCGCGCTGCAACCGGTTGGACGTGTTGTCGATACCGATGAAATCTGTGCGCGTGAAGAATTGTTCGAAAGTGAACTCTACAAGCACTTTCTGAGCACATGGTCCATAGTCCGGGCCTTGGCTGTGGTTCTCGATCGTAATGAGAAGAGACGTTTGGCGTTCCTTGTCGCGGGGCCAGATGGCCAAGACATTGAGGGGTTACGGCGCGGCGTGCGGCTTGTGGCGCCACACCTCCAACGCGCGGTACGCATCAGCCGGCGCATTGCCGATGCTGACTTGCGCGCCTATAGCGCTGAGGCCTCCTTGGCCTTGGCGACGGCGGGCGTTGTGGCGCTGGGCTCGGACATGAGCGTTGTCAACGCCAATCCGCGCGCGCGCGAATACGTCGATGCTGGAGTTGCTGGCATCATCAACGACCGTTGGCGGTTCACGCAAAGCGATGCTCAGGCAGCGCTGCAGCGATTGGCCGCTGCCGATGGATCGGCAAGCGCGGCCTTCAACGTCACTGCGGCGGATAGCGAGGAGCATGCGGTGCTTGCAGTCCGGATCGCCTCTCAGCGCGTGATGGCGCTCGATGGATTCGTTGAGGGCGCATCAATTCTGCTCACCATCGGCGCCAAAGCGAAAGCGCCCACGATCCCGATGGATCACCTGGCGGCTTGGTACGGCTTCACGCCAACCGAAGCACGCCTAGCTGCCGCACTGGCGGACGGCGAGACATTGCAGAATTTCGCTCGGCGCAGAGGGGTCTCCGAGAACGCCGTGCGCTATATGCTGAAGGGCGTATTGCAGAAAACCGGCGCCCCGGACCAGGCGCGCGTCGTGGCCGCCTTGCGGGCGTTGCCGGTTGCGCACCAACCCGGCGGGTAGGGACTTGCGGGCGTAAAGACGGCGTGCGCCGCTAAGGCGCGCGCCGTCTTTGGTTCAGGGAATGATCGTTGGTTCGGCGAACACCCCGAACGAAAGAAATTGGTCCCGCATGCATCCGCCGATGTGGCCCCACGCCCAGATGCGATAGCTGTGGGCGCCGCGGGGTAGATCGTCAGCGATTGGGAGCACTTCGCTCTCCCCCGGACCCAGGCGATTCGACGTTACACCTCTTTCAGTGGCAACGCGCTGAACGAAGTATTGGACTTCCGAGCAATGAGTGTTTGGCGCAGTGAGGTTCAGCCCCACCATGGCGCCCGGCCCGTCGGAGTTCAGCGTGATCTCAGCGAAACCTAGACAAAGCAGCGCGTTGCTAAAGGGAGAGCGCTCGCTCCCCTGACAATTCACGATGATCGGCTGGCTGGCGTTGCGCAATGCCCCCGGGGCGATCTGGTACTGAGCATCGGCAGTGCCGGCCATCAGCAGCGACATGGCAATGGCGGACAAAAAGGCTCGGAAGTTCACGTGCATTTCTCTACTCCTAGTGATCGTCCTCGCTTGTGCCGGCCAAACTGGCTCAGGCCGGCCGCGGCAGACGCAACAGCCGCGCACGCTCAGATTCGGGAGCGCCTCTGCAAGTCATTGAGCGCAGCTCGTATTGCAGGTTGCCACGCACGAAAATGATCGCGCAGGTGCCGATATCGGCCTGCATTTGGAAGATGCCGCCGTCGTCATCGTCAGTGACGTCAGAGACTTGACCCGCTAGCGGCGTACGCAATTGTGCGCGCCAAGCACTCACTTGCGTCGGATCGATCCAAGTGACGTTGACGCGCAACTGGTTCTCTTGCGCGTCATAAGCGCAAGAGCGCATCTGCGGAATGATCTGGCTGGCGACACCGTCTGAGTAACTGCCCCCGAGTGCCTCTGAGACCTGAGCGGCGGTAAGGTAGCAGGCATTGATCGCCTCCGCCGCCGTGATTTCACTCGCATCCAGCGCCGACGCTTCGAGCGTCGCCGCCGCCGGCGGTATGTCAGGCGTCGGATGGGTTGTCGTTTGTCCGCACGCGGCGAGAGCAAGCGCGCACAGCGCAGAAAAGGCGAAGCGCATTAACGGCTCCATTTTCGGAGCGTCCTTTTGCTCCGCCAATCTCCGCCGCACACTACCCATTTGAGTAGGGCACTCTTTTTCCCAGCGCCTTAGGTTGTTCACTTATTGCCTGCGGGGGAAACCACAGATGAAGAAGACTGCATTGCTCGCGGCGGCTGCCGCATTGTTCGCCGCCACGCCTGCCTTCGCGCAGTCGGGCGGCTCGATTGGTTTGAACTACACCAACATCGAAGATGACGCCGATGGCTACCAGCTGGACGGCGCTTTCGGCAGCGCGAGCGGCTCGTTCGGCTTCCAAATCGACGGCGGTTTCGGCAACATCGAAGATGAGGTCGATACGCAGACTATCGCCGGTCACGCATACTGGAATGGCGGCGGTTGGCGCATCGGCGGCGTCTATGCCTACACCAACTTCGATACCGGCGGCGGTTCCGCCTCTGAAACCGCGTACGGCATCGAGGGCACGTGGGACCTTGGAACGCAAGCGGTTGTGCTCGCCAGCTACACGATCGGCGAAACCGAACTCAGCGGGGACATTGACACGTCCTCGTTCGACATCGGCCTCAACTACTACTTCACAGAGAACTTCCGCGTCGGCGCTTTGTACGGCTTCGGCAAACTCGAAGAGGGTGGTGGTGGCGAGGCTGACACCAGCAACCTGCGCCTTAATGCCGAGTGGCAACCCTGGACGACGCCCGTCAGCTTCACATTCGGCTACAACGGCTTCGACATTGATGACGGCGTTGGCGAGGGCGCGGATTCGTGGTCGATCGGAGCGCGTTGGAACTTTGGCGGCTCACTCCGCGAGCGCGACAACGCCACGCCGTTCGACACGCGCACCGGCTTGTATCAACGCCTTTACGACATCCGCTAAGTCGCGATCCATTCGCGAGGGATTGGGGCGCTCCGCAAGGGGCCGCGCCCCCTATTGTGCTTACCGCCGGAAGCATCGTGGTCGGCGCACGCTAAAGGCGCGCTCTCGCGAGTGGCCGGAATGGGCCAACAATTGTCCTTCGTCATTCCGGGGCAATGCTGAGCATTGAGCCCGGAACCCGGGGGATGAGAAAGCGAGGTCCGCCAGCCCTTGGAGCCTTGAATCTGCGGGCCGTCAGTGGCACACACTGGCGACCACTCGATGCCAGACGTCGGCGCTGACCGGACTCCATGATCGAATTCGCAGCTTTGGCCTAGGCTTTGGACGCGTTCCACAATTGCCGCCGTGCAGTGCTCGCCCGCTGCGCTCAATCCCCAAACTGCAACGCCGCCAAGCGCGCATAGAGACCGCCCTGCGCGACCAGCTCATCATGGCGGCCGCTTTCGACAATGCGTCCGTTCTCCAAAGCCAATATGCGGTCGGCGTCACGCACGGTGGCGAGGCGATGGGCGATCACCAACACCGTGCGCCCCGCCGACAAGCGCTTCAGCGCCTCCTGCACTTGAGCTTCGCTTTCGGAATCGAGCGCGCTGGTGGCTTCGTCTAAGAGCAGAATAGGCGCGTCGCGCAGGAACGCGCGCGCGAGCGCGATGCGTTGACGTTCGCCGCCCGAAAGCTTTCCGCCGCGATCGCCTACGATTGTTCCGTAGCCTTGCGGCAGTGCGCTGATGAAATCATGCGCCGCCGCCGCGCGCGCGGCTTCCTCAATTTCGGCGTGGGTCGCGCCTTTGCGGCCCAGCGCGATATTGGCGCGGATGCTGTCGTTGAAGAGCGCGGCTTCCTGCGAAACGAGCGCGATGGAGGCGCGCAAGCTCTCCAGCGTCACGGCGCGCACGTCCTGGCCGTCGATGCGCACCGCGCCGCCGGTCACGTCGTACAAGCGTGGCAGCAGATTGAAGATCGTTGACTTGCCCGCGCCGGATGGGCCGACAAGCGCGATGGTCTCCCCGCGTTGCGCCGTGAAGGATACGCCCGAGATTGCGGTATCGGCGCCATAGGAAAACTCGACGTTCTCAAACTCAACGCGCCCCTCTCTGACAGCAAGCGGTTTGGCGTCGGGCTTATCCTTGATCGTGTTCGGCTCATCCAGGAGGCCGAAAATGCGATTGAGCGCGGCGGCGCATTCGTTGAGCAGTGTGTTGAATTGCCCCAGCGCGCGCGCCGATGGCGCTGCCATCGTCACCGCGCCGATCATGCCGATGAGGTCGCCCAACGTCATGTGCTCGGCGCCGATCCGCAGCGCCGCGATCGCCAGGATAGCCGCCAACGCGACGCCGCCAAGCATCTCCAGGAGCGGAACGGGAGCGGCGCGATTGTACGCGAGCTTGCGCGCCAGCTTGCGACGGGTCTCGAACGCGGCGCGAGCGCGATCGTTTTCATGCGCCTCGAGGCCGTACGTCTTCACGAAGCGCGCCGCGCCGAAACTCTCGGTGAGCAGCGCCGAGAGATCGCCCATCTGGGTCTGCGCGGCGTCAGTCTGCGCGCGCGCGCGTTTCGCTATGGATGCCAAAGCCGGTCCCGCCACTGCGAACACGCCCAGCACCACCAGCGTCAGCATCCAATCGAGCCAGAACATCGAAGCGATGGCGCCGATCAGCGTCAGCGTATCGCGGATGATCGCTTGTGCGCCCCGCACGAGCGCGTCGCTGACGACATTAATGTCATTGGTGAAGCGCGACACCAGCTTGCCGGGCTCCTCGCGCGCATGGCGGGCGAAGTCGACGTTCATCAGCTTGCCGAACATCCCGCCCTGCAGGTCGCGCAGCACTTTTAGCGCGAGTTCCTGGCTCAGCACCGCTTGCGCCCACATCGCGAAGGCCCGCAAGGCCGTGGCTGCGATCACCGCCAAAGGCGCCAGAACGAAGACGTTGGGATTGTCGGCGCTCAGGCCGTCGGTCGTGTATTTCAGGATGAATGTGTAGGACACGCCCGCCAGCGCGACCAAGATCAGCGCCGGAATCAGCAGCGCGATCTCGGCGCTGTGGCGCGCGACATAGTCGCGCCACAAGCGGGCGATGAGCGCACCAGCTTTCATCAGTTGATCACATCTCTCTCTCGGGATCGGTCCCGGGGTCGAGCAGGCGATGCGCATGAATAATGAAGTAGCGCATGCGCGCATTATCGACGGTGCGTTGGGCTGCGGCCTTCCAGGCGTCGTAGGCGGTGCGATAGTTCGGATAAGCGCCGACGAAGTCGAGAGCTTCGAGGCGTTCGAACTCCGGGCGGTCGAGGTCCTTGAGTTCGCCGCCGATGACGAGATGGAGAAGTTGGCGCTGCTCGCTCATGTGGGTTTGGCCTTGCGCGGATCGGGAAGAGTGGATGTGCGCTCGATTATCAAAGCATGCAGGTTCGCGCCAGCCGCCACGCCGGCCACGGCGCGCGGATCGGGCTGGTTGAGCGTGACTGGCGCGCCCGAGAAATCGGAATAGCGCCCGCCGGCGGCTTCGATCAGGGCCATGCCGCCGGCGATGTCCCATTCGTTCTTGAGGCCGAACAGGATGGTCGCGTCAGCTTGGCCCGCCGCGACGATGGCCAGGCGATAAGCGATCGACTGGCGCGGGGTGATCTCCATCGATGGCCACGGCTTGGGCCACTTTTTCTCGGCGTAGCGGCTGGGTTGGCCGATCAGCCGCGCGCCCTCCAGCACGCCGCGCGTGCTGGCGATGACGGGGCGGTTATTGAGCGTCACGCCATGGCTAACAGCGCCCAGAAACATCTCGTCGGTCATCGGATTGTACACAACGCCGGCGATTGGGCGGCCATGTTCGGTGACGCCGATGCTGATGGTCCATTGCGGCGAGCGGTCGATCATCGCGGCTGTACCGTCGATCGGGTCGAGCATAAACACGCGTGTCTTGCCGATGCGTTGGCTGTGATCGTCGGGTGTCTCTTCCGAGAGCCAGCCATAATCGGGCCGCGCGCCGCGTAGACGCTCGTCGAGCAAGGCATTGACTGCGAAGTCGACGTTGGTCACCGGGCCTGCATCGCCCTTGGAGTGAATTTCGAGCGGCTTCCTCAGAAGCTCGCGGGCCAATTGACCTGCCTCGCGCGCGGCGGCCTCAAGGAGGGGAAGATCAGACGCCGCCGATTGCAAGATCGTCCACGATGAGGCTTGGGATTTCTAGGGAGCCGCGATTGTCCAAATCGGACCCGCAGCGGAGGCGCGCATAAATGTCGAGCAAATTGCCGGCGACCGTGACTTCGCTTACGGGATGAAACACCTCGCCGTTCTCGAACCAATAGCCGGCCACCCCCACCGACCAATCGCCCGTGTTCATATTGAGCGAGGGCGAGAACATGTCGGTGATGAACAGGCCCTTGCCGGCATCGCGCATCAGCCCTGCGAGGTCGCGCACGCCGGGCTTCACGAACAAATTGGACGAGCCGATGCCGGGTGGGCCGCCATGGCCGGATGTGGCATGGCCGTTGGGCGCCATGCCTAGCTGACGCGCGGTGGCCGCGTTCAACAGCCACATGGTCGCCACGCCATCCTCGACCAGCGTAGCTGGCGCGACTGCGCCGCCCTCGCCATCGAACGGGCGCGAGCCAAGGCCCCGCTTCACGAACGGATCCTCGCGGATTTCGAAACCCGGCGCGAATACGCGCTGACCGAGTTTGTCCTTCACAAATGACACCCCGCGCGCCACGGCGGCGCCGGAGATGCCGCCCAGAAACGGTGATAGAATGCGGCCCGCCAAGCGGTTCTCGAAAATCACCGCCGCCTTCTGGCTATCGACCTTGCGCGCGCCAAGCCGACGCGCGGTGCGCTCACCCGCGATGCGGCCAATCTCCTCGGGCGCGGGCAGATCGGCGAAGAAGCGTTTGGTGCGCCATTCATAATCGCGCTCCATGTCCTCGTCGTCGTTCGCCGCGATCGGCTGCGTGCCGAGGCTATAGGAGGTTGAGGACTCCGCGCCTTCAAAGCCATCGGAGGTGGCGTACACAAAAGTGGACACTTCGCTGGAGGCGCCGCCGCCGCCTGAATTGGAGATGCCCGGTATGGCAAGCGAAGCCGCTTCGCAGGCCTTGGCCATCTCAAGCAATGTTTTCGGGCTTGGACGGGCTGTGTCGGATTGGTCGAGGTCAGGCACCGCACCGCGCGCACGATAACCAGTGTCCAGTAGGCCGCAATAAGGGTCTTCGGGGGCCGCGCGCGCCATCGCGACGGTGCGTTCGGCCAGCGCCTTCAGGCCGCTGGCCGACAGGTCTGTGGAGGAAGCCGCCGCCTGGCGCTTGCCGATGAAGGCGCGCAAAGCCACCGAGCGGGCCTCCTCGCGCTCCATGCCTTCGAGCTCGCCCATGCGCACTTCGGCGGAGATGCTCTCCCGCGCGGCGAGGCTTGCTTCGGACGCGTCGGCCCCAGCCTTGCGGGCATAGCCGATGAGCGCCGAAAGGGCGGTATGGGGATCAGCGTCGAAAGCCATGGCCCCTTACATGGGCCTAACGACTGAGTCCGGCAATTGGCTTAGACGGTATCAAGATACCCTAAAGCTGTTGCGCCAGGCCGGCATAGATCAAGCCGCCGCCAATCAGCAGGAAGGCGGTCCAAGTCAGCAGGGTTCCGAGCGTGCGGCCGATATTGAGGGTGCCCGTATTCAACCCGAAGCCATGAAGCAGGCGGCCCGCCGTCAAAGAAATTCCGGCGGCGTGAACCAGCCACAAGGGGGCGGCGGGGTCCAACAGGCCCAGGATCAGGAGCCCAACAAGGCCCGCAGGGATATATTCGGCGGCATTGGCGTGGGCGCGGACAGCGCGATTGAAGGCGTCATTGCCGCCATCGCCCAACGTGATTTTGTGCCTACGCCGACCGGCGACCACAATATAGGCCAAGGCCAGCAGAATGAGGATGTTCACGCCCGCATAGAGCGCGACAATTTCCAAACGCAGCATCCGAGAACTCCCTCGCGGCTCAAGCTCTAGCGGCGGAAAACCGCATTTCAATCATTTGTTTTCGTTTCAGAAACCGCGCGTTCATTGCTCTCGTGCAATATCATCATCAACAAGATGCCTCGAAGGCAATGGGGTTGGTGATCGATGGACGCGGGAACGCTCAGCGTCATAGCGGCGATGATCGCGGCGATTGCAGGCATAGGCCTCGCGATTGCCGCGACAACGCTCGCGCAGCGCGCCAATTTCCTGGACGCGCTTGAGTTCGACGGCGGCTACAACGCCCTCGCGACAACCGTTCATTAATCCTCCTTACAAAAGTTCTGGACGCACGGCATGATCGGCCTCGCCACTTCGGCGGAGGGTTCGATGAAAACACGTGCGCTTTTTCTGGCCTTGGCATTGGCGGCGTGCGGCCAGAATGCGGACAAGGGCGCCGAAGCGCCTGACGCGCTTGAAGGCCCCAATGCGTTCAATCTGCAGATCGACATCGGCCGCCAGGGCGTGATGCTCGATCAGGTGCGCGATTTGACGGTCGAGCGTCCCGGCGCCGCTGAACTCGATCCCACCGCGCCGCGAGAGCTTGCGCGGGCGCTGCGCGAGACGGTCTGGCAATACAATCTCGAACGCTCGCGCCTGTGCGCGAAGGGGCTGTTCACAGAGGTCGCGTGCGGGCCCGCCTATGAGCCGGTGTGGATTTCCGAGCCAGCGACGGCTGAACCAACGCTTGCCGATATCGAATTACGCGCGACGTCGGTTGGCGAAGAAGTGGCGCGCTTGTCTGGCGCGGTCTGCGAGGATGCGCGCTCGCGCGTGACGGATGAGGAAGAACGCAGGCTGGTGTGCGCGATCGAGTAAGGAGGCGCCCCCAAAAGGCGCCGGCTGGAAGCCGGCGGTCCTTAGAGCTTCAATCGCCACACGGCTGCGCGTTTCACTTCGGCGTCTTCGAGCGCGCGGCTGACTTGGATGTCGTAGGCGGCGATCTGTTCGAGCTTGTCGCGCGGCAGATAGGTGCGGCCCGGATCGCCGATCAGCACGGTTTTGCCGTGAGCTTGGCACTCGATCAGCCACGCCAGCACGCGCGGCGCCAGATCGCGATCGTAGAAGAGATCGCCGACCAGGATCACATCGGCTGATGTGGGCTGCCCAAGCGGATCGGCGTCGCTTGTTTCGATGCGCACGTCATTGAGTTCGGCGTTGAGCTGCGCGGCGTGCGTCGCGAAGACGTCGATGTCCACCGCAAGCGCCGAAGCCGCGCCGGCTTTCATCGCCGCGATGGCGACAAGGCCGGAACCCGACGCCACATCGAGCACATGCTTACCCCGCACGATCTCCGGATTGTCGAGCACGTAGCGTGCCAAGGCTTGCCCACCCGCCCACGCGAACGCCCAGAACGGCGGCGGCAGGCCAAGCTCGCCAAGCTGCTCTTCGGTGAGTTGCCATAGGCTCACGGCGTCATCGGCGAGGTGCAGCCGCACTTCCGGCACATGAGCAAGCGCCAGCACGCGCGTGTTGTCGCGGATGAAGGCGGGGATGTCGGTGATCATTCAGAGACGCTTACCATGCGGGCAGATGGAAGATTCTCGCCACGCTGATCGAGATCAAGGCGGCCGATGCTGATCCCGACGAGACTGGGCTGGGAGGTCCTTAACATGAAAACCAATGAAGGCACGATTGATCGAGTGCTGCGCGTGCTTGTCGGTGCGGGCATTCTGTCGCTGGCGTTCATAGGCCCTCAGACGTCGTGGGCGTATTTCGGGCTGGTCCCGCTGTTGACCGGGCTCGTCGGCTTCTGCCCACTCTACGCCATGTTCGGCATCAACACCTGCGGCGTACGCAAGGCTTAGATTTTCGACTGTTCGGGCGTTTGGGTGTCCATGACGCGCCAGAGATGCCACGCCGCCGCTGAGCGCCACGGCCCCCAACGCTCTCCGTATTTGCCGAGTTCCTTCGGCGTGAAGTCGCGCTTGTAGAGTTTCTCCGCGCCTTTGCGTACGCCGAGATCGTCGATCGGCAAAACGTCAGGCCGGCCGAGCGTGAAGATGAGATACATCTCCACCGTCCAGCGGCCGACCCCGCGCGCTTGCGTCAAGCGCTCGATGATCTCTTCATCGGACAGGCGCGTGAGTGCACGGGCGGGCGGAATGATTCCGTCGATGCGCTTCTGCGACACATCCTTGAGTGCGGCGATCTTCTGGCGCGAAAGGCCTGCCGTGCGCAGGCTCTCGTCCTTCGCTTTCAGCAGATCTTCCGGCTCGGGGTGATCCTGGTCGGGAAAGAGCGCGAGCACGCGGCCATGGATGGTCGCGGCAGCTTTGCCGGAAAGCTGCTGATACACCACCGAACGCACGAGCGCGCGGAATGGGTCCTTCGATTTTTCGAACTTGGTCGGGAACGGCTCGTGGCTAGGCACGACTTTGGCGAAGCGTTTGCAGACCCTCGCCAGGTGTTCTTCAGCTTCGCCCATCTCAGCCCTCAATAAAGGGTCGCACGCTACGCCAGGCGGGCTCGAGCGCAAAGGCGATGAGAACCACGAGGCCGATGAGCGCATTGCGTTTGAACGCGGCAAGCGCCGTTTCCGGACGCGCGTCGTCCACGCTTTGCAGCATCGGCCAGATCAGGGCCGCGCCGATCACGCTCAACGCGAGCGCGGCGATGAGTCCGGAACCGGCGATGGCGGCGCTGGTCGTCCACAGCGCCAGCGCGATGACGTAGAATATGCTCGTCCATGAACGCCACTTGTCAGCGAACAGACGCGCCGTCGAGCGCACGCCCACGAGCGCATCGTCCTCGCGGTCCTGCAGCGCGTAGATGGTGTCGTAACCGATGGTCCAGGCGATGCAGCCGGCATAGAGCGCGATCGCTTCGAGCGGCACGCCGCCTTCCGGCGAAACCGCCGCCCCGCCCACCAGCGCGCCCCAGGAAAACACGATGCCAAGCCACGCCTGTGGCCACCAGGTGATGCGCTTCATCAAAGGATAAAGAGCCACTAGTGGCACAGCGATTAGCGCCACGATCTGTGCGAGGCGCGGCAGCGCCAGCAAGACGCCCAGGCCGACGAGGCATTGTGCGAACAGCCATATCCAGGCGCCGCGCAGTGTCACGGCGCCTGAGGGCAGGGGCCTCAGGCGCGTGCGTTCGACTTGTGCGTCGATGTCGCGGTCGAGGATGTCGTTGTAAGTGCAGCCCGCGCCGCGCATCGCAATCGCGCCGATCAGAAACAAAACGGCAAGCCACGCATCGCCCCAGAAGAAGCCATGGCCCGTGCGCGTGATCGCAAGTCCCATCCAGCAGGGGAGCACAAGCAATTGCCAGCCGATGGGCCGATCAAGGCGCGAGAGCTGCGCATAGGGCTTCCAGGTCGACGGCAAGGCGTCGGTCCAATGTTGCTTCAGCGCATCGGCGGGTTTCAAATCAGCCACGGAGCGCCTCTTGCGCGCGCGCTCGGCTTTACGCAAGCGGCGCACGGGGGTATCAACCGTGTCTCTTCTTGGCGAAGGAGATGCGAAACATGAGTGGCAGGTTCAGAGCCTAAATCCCTCGGCGCCGTGAACGGACGCCGGCAGGCCTTGAAGCGGCGCATGCCGCGCGGGCCCGAAACGAGGTTCCTCGGAACCGCGATCCTGTTCGCCAACGCGCTGATGTGAAGCCTCATTTTTCGCGTTCAGCATTCCCTTCCGATCTCGTGCGTTCACGCTCTCCGCGTGGCCACGTTCCGTCCTTGGTGCTCTCATGAGCGGTACATTCGATTTCGACGACGAGTCCGAGCCTGGCCAGCGCAAGGCGACGCTTGGGCAGATCGCCGCCTATATCTGGCGGCTCTGGAAGAGCCAGCCCAAGCGGCTGGCTTGGTTCGCGGCTTTCTTCACGTTGGCGGTGGCCTGCGACCTGGCGTTTCCGTTCGCGTCCGCGCGCCTAGTGGAAGCGTTGGCTGCGGGCCCGACCGAGATCGGCATGCGCGAAGCAGCATGGAGTTATGGGCTCGTCGCCCTGGTGACGTTTGTGTTCTATGTCGCGCGCAATACGGGCGCGCGCTTCTGGATTCCGTTCGCTGCGACGAACATGAAAACCATCGTCGCCAGCGGCTTTCGCGACGTGCAGCGCTTCTCATCCGATTGGCACGCGGACAATTTCGCCGGCGCCACGGTGCGGCGGGTGTCCCGCGCGATGTGGGCGTACGACGCCATTTCCGACACGTTGGTCTGGTTCGTGTTCCCAGCGATCTTCGTGCTCATTGGCGTCACCGTGCTGACCGCTGTCCAATGGCCGCTGATCGGCTTGTTCACGGGCGCGACCATCCTTGCGTTTCTGGCGACGTCCTACTTCGCCGCGCGCTATTACGTCGCGGAGGCGACGCGCACGTCAAACGCCGCCGATACGCGCATCGGCGCAGCACTCGCGGACGCCATCGGCTCGAACCCCACGGTGAAGGCCTTCGGCGCGGAAGCGCGCGAGCAGGCGCGGTTCGACGCCGTTGCGGCCGACTGGAGCGCGAAATCGCAGATCACTTGGAACCGCTACACTAATGCGTGGGTTGTGCAGAACCTGCTCTTGTTCCTTTTGCAAGCAGGCTTGCTTGGCCTCGTCCTGTGGGAGTGGAGTAGAGGCCGCGCCAGTGCGGGCGACGCGGTGTTCGCGATCACGTCGTTCCTGTTGGTGTCGGGCTATCTGCGCACGCTTGGGGAAAACATTCAGAATCTGCAGAAGGGCATCGCCGAGATCGAGGATGTGGTGGCCTATTCCAACGACGGCGCGGGTGTGGCCGATCGCGCCAATGCGCCCGCGTTCACGCCGGGCGTGGGCGCCATCGCGTTTGAGCGCGTGTCCTTCGGCTACAAGAATGCGCGCGAGCCGCTCTACAATGATTTCTCGCTTGAGATTGCACCGGGCGAGACGGTGGCGCTCGTCGGCCCCACGGGGTCGGGTAAATCGACGTTCGTGAAGCTTGTGCAACGGCTGTACGATGTCGATGCGGGCGCGATCCGCATTGACGGCCAGGATGTGCGTGCGGTGACGCAAGCCAGCTTGCGCCAATCCATAGCGTTGGTGCCCCAGGACCCGGCGCTATTTCACCGCTCGTTGAGAGAAAACATCGCGTACGCCAAACCCGATGCGCCGCTCGAACACGTGATCGCGTGTGCGAAACGCGCGCGGGCCCATGAATTCATCGAGCGGCTGCCCTCGGGCTACGAGACCCAGGTTGGCGAGCGCGGTGTGAAGCTTTCGGGGGGAGAGCGTCAGCGCGTAGCGTTGGCGCGCGCCTTCCTCGCGGATGCGCCGATCCTGATCCTCGATGAAGCGACGTCCTCGCTTGACGTGGAAACCGAACGCGAAGTGCAAGCTGCGATGGCGGAGCTCAAGCAGGGGCGCACGACGATCCTCATCGCGCACCGGCTTTCAACCGTGCGCGAGGCCGATCGCATCCTGGTGTTCGATGCCGGGCGCATCGTCGAGCAGGGCCGCCACGCGGAGCTGATCGACGCGCGCGGGTTCTATGCGCGGCTCAATGCGCTGGCGCGTGGGGACAGATTGGCGGATGAAGCGGCTTAGCGGGCGCTGAACATTCAGTATGCGCACGCCTCGAACGCCGGGCGCACGTCGCGGCGCCATTCGGTGTTGAAGCGCTCGATCAGGCGTTCAGCCGGCGTGACGCCTGTGGCGGCGATGTCGTCGAGTTCGCCCAAGAAATGGGTTTCGTCCATGCCAGAGGAATCGAGCATGGCGCGTGACTTCAAGCCTTGACGCGAAATCGCGAGCGTCGCTTGCGCGATGTCGCGGACGGTGACGCCCTTGATCGGCGCCTTCAAGCCCAGAACCGGCACAGCGCGGCGCAAGCTCTCGCGTTCTTCCGCCGTCCAGCTTTTCACCAGGCTCCACGCTGCTTCGAGCGCCGCGTCGCAATAGAGGATGCCGGCCCAGAACGCGGGCAGCGCGCACAGGCGCGACCACGGCCCCGCATCGGCGCCGCGCATTTCAAGAAAGGTCTTCAGCCGCACCTCAGGGAAAATCGTGGTGAGGTGATCTTCCCAGTCTTTCTCGGTGGGTCGCTCGCCCGGCAGCGCCGAGAGCTTGCCCGCCATGAAGTCGCGGAAGCTCAAACCCGAGCAATCGACGTACTTGCCATCGCGATAGGCGAAGTACATCGGCACGTCGAGCGCGTAAGCGGCGTAGCGCTCGAAGCCCATGCCCTCCTCGAACACGAAGGGCAGCATGCCGGTCCGATCGGGGTCGGTGTCGGTCCACACATGGGCGCGATACGAAAGAAATCCGTTCAAGCGCCCTTCGGCGAACGGCGAATTGGCGAACAATGCCGTCGCGATCGGTTGCAGCGCCAGCGCGACGCGGAACTTCTTCACCATGTCGGCTTCGGAGGCGAAATCGAGATTGGTCTGCACCGTGCAGGAGCGGAACATCATTTGCCGCCCGAGCCTGCCGACCTTGCCCATATAATCGCGCATAATCTTGTAGCGGCCCTTGGGCATGATCGGCGTTTCTTCGAGCGCCCATTTCGGCGAAAAGCCGAGGCCCAGAAACGCGATGCCCAGCTTGCCCGCCACATCGCGCAATTGGGCGAGGTGGGTTCCCGTTTCCGAGCAAGTTTGGTGCAGGTGTTCGAGCGGCGCGCCTGAGAGTTCGAATTGGCCGCCGGGCTCAAGCGTGATCGAGGCCATGCCTTGCTTGAGCGCGATGATGTTGTCACCTTCGAAAACAGGCGTCCAGCCGTAAGAGTTCGCAAGCCCCTTCAGCAGCGCGCCAATGCCGCGCTCGCCCTCGAAAGGAACCGGTTCAAGCGTATCGCGGTAGAAGGCGAACTTCTCGTGCTCGGTGCCGATACGCCATTTGGAGCGATCAGGCTTAGGGCCTTTCTCCAAATGGGCGACAAGGTCGCGGAAATCCGTCAGCGCGGGCGCTTTTTCTTTCGTCTTGGCCATGTGCGTCTCCCCGCGTCTGGCGCTGATGTGGCGACTTACGTTACGGGCCGCAAGTCGTTACGCCCCTCGCCAATCCCCCCAGGCGGCCTGCATTATGCTTAACGCGGCGATCGCGGCGGTCTCGGCCCGCAAAATACGTGGCCCCAATGAAACCGGCGTGACGAACGTGCACGCGCGCACCATGCGCCGCTCCTCCGGCGAGAAGCCGCCTTCGGGTCCGATGAGCAGAGCGAGTTTCGGCGAGGCTTGGGCGGCTTGCGCGGTTTCGAGCAAACCGGCCGCGTCGCCTTCCTCATCGCAAAACATCAAAAGTCGCGCCGTATCCCAGCCATCGAGCACACGCGGCAACGATACCGGCTCGCTAATTTTCGGCGCATCGAAGCGCTCGGTCTGCTCGGCGGCTTCGCGCGCGATAGTGTTGAGACGATCAAGGCGCACGGTGTCGGCGATGGTGCGCTGGGTAATGACAGGACGCAGGCGGCGCACTCCGAGTTCGGTCGCTTTCTCAACGATCAGGTCGGTGGCGTGGCGTTTCACTGGCGCAAACAGAAGCTCGACATCGGGAACCTCGCGCGCCCCGAGCAGCAACGCCTCGACACGCACACTCATCCCGCGTTTGCTCTTGGCGCTGATGCGCGCACGCCACTCGCCGTCGGCCGCGTTGAAGACGCGCACGCCATCGCCGACATCGAGGCGCAGCACGGTTCCGACATGCCTTGCTTGTTCCTCGGTCAGGGCGATCTCTGCGTCCGCCGCGAGGGGGGCGTCGATCGAGAGGCGGGGAATATGTGCCATTGCCCTTTGCTGCCAAGGGCTTGCGCTAAGCGCAAGCCGCGCCTCTTGACCAAAGCGGCCCCCTAGCGCTCAGTCGCGCCCGTGGGAGGGCCGTTATGGCGGGCGATACGCTTCTGATTTCGGCGGGCGATGTGATCGATGTGCAATTGACCTCCGAGACGGTGGTCATCGATAGCCCGCATGGCCGGCGGGTTGAGGAGCGCGGGCACATCACCAATCGGATGCGTTTGTTCGTGCGCCAGCTGGATGGCCTGGAGAAAACATACGACTTCGAAGACTGCAAACTGGGCGTGCGCGAAACCCAGCGCGTGGCGGTTGTTCGCGGGCGTGTGAAGAAGGTCGCCGAGCCCCTGCATCTGATCCTGTTCAATTTGTCGAGCGGGGAGCGTGATGCGTTCGAGCCTGGCTTGAGCGCCTATCTAGGCTACACGCCGTTCTTCGGCCCGCGCTGGAAGGCGGTGGGCTGTGCTTTCCTGGTGGCCTTGGCGTTCTGGTTGGCGAGCCGCTTTGGGTTCCATACCGGCCCGGTGTGGGCGACGATGTTTGCGCTCATGTTCGCGTTTCTGACCTATCCGGTGTTTTGGTGGATCTGCACCATGTGGGACCAGATTTCCGAGCGGATACGCTACAAGCGCGTGCGCAGCGCGTTTATCGCCGAGATGGACGCGCGCGTGCGCGCTTATGCGCCGCAGACGCAGCAAGCGGCGAGCGGTGCGTGAGGACGCCACTGCTCACGCCGCGCTTGCGTCTCGAACCGGTGACGCCTGAACTCGCGCATGCGGCGCGAGCGGGGCCTTCAGCGTTCGCGCATGTGATCGGAGCGGCCGCTCCTGCGGATTGGTGCGCGGCGAGCCTTGCCCTAGTGGCGCGCTCGACGCCGAGCCCCGATCCTGTGCGCGCGGTGGCGATCCATCGTGAGGATGGGGAGATCGTGGGCGATGTGCGCTTCGAGCTTCTGCCCTATGGGCGCATTCGCGCCGCGCGCGAGTTCGAGATTGGCTATGGGGTCGCTCGAAGCCGGCGTCGCCAAGGCTACGCGGTAGAGGCTGCGCGCGCCGTGATCGCCTGGTTGTTCGCCGAGGCGGAGGCTGAAGCGATCTGGGCGGGGTGCGATTCCCGCAATGCAGCATCGGTGCGGACCCTGATGCGGCTCGGCTTTCAGCTCGATTCGACCCCTGAACGGACCTTCTGGTGGGTACTGACAGAGAGCGCGCATCTGTCGACCCGCGCTTGAACATTACCGCCCCGGCATGCTTGAAGGGCAGGACCTAAGGGAGGGAGCGCGCGCAAGCGCGCCAAAGGGAACACTATGACCGATACGACCGCCGGTGCGGCAACGCCCGCCGCCGAAGACACGTTCATGGGCCATCCGCGCGGCCTGGTGACGTTGTTCTTCACCGAAATGTGGGAGCGCTTTTCGTTCTACGGCATGCGTGCGCTGCTTGTGATCTACCTCACGCAGCATTTCTTGTTCTCCGACGACAAAGCGCAGGGCCTATACGGCGCTTATGCCGCGCTGGTTTACTTGATCCCGGTGATTGGCGGCGTCATCGCCGACCGCTTCCTGGGTTCGCGCAAGGCCGTCACCATAGGCGCGGTGCTGCTCGTGCTTGGGCACTTCGGCATGGCGTTCGAGGGGCGCGGCTCGGTTCAAGAACTCACCTATAATGGCGGCGTCTACGATGTCGTCGCTGATGGGCGCGGCGATGATCGCCAACTCAACCTCATCACCGGCGATGCAGAATTTCCCGTTACGTTCAGCGCCGAAGGTATGAGCGTCACTGGGGCTGGAGACCGTTTGCCGGCCTTTATCCCGACAGCGGATTATGAGTTGAGCGTGCGCCCTGACGTGCTCGAAGTCGGCGGCATCAGCGTGCCGTACGAACAGATTCTCTACCTCTCGCTCGCCTTCATCATCATCGGCGTCGGATTCCTTAAGGCCAACATCTCGACCACCGTGGGCGCGCTGTATCCCCAGGGCGATCCGCGTCGCGACGGCGGCTTCACGATTTTCTACATGGGCATCAATCTGGGCGCGTTCCTCGCGACCCTGGCGTGCGGCTATCTCGGTCAGACCTATGGCTGGAAATACGGCTTTGGCCTTGCCGGCGTTGGCATGTTGTTCGGGCTTATTCAGTACCTGATGGGTCAGAAGCACCTGATGGGTAAAGCCGAGCCGCCGAAGCCAATCTCGGCGACGTTTGAGGGTTTGTTCTGGATATTGGGCCTGTTGGCGGTGATCCCGGCTTGGTTCTTGGTCCAACAGTCGCAGTTTATGGTGGACCCGCTCTCGAGCTTGTTTGGCCTAAGTGGTTTGCCAGCGGCGCTCCAGGAAGCCGCGAACATGTTCTCACTCTTCCAGGTCGTGGTCCTTGCCTTGTTCTTGAGCATGTTTGCGTACGTATGGTTTGCCTTCACCGGAACCGAACGATCAAAGATGTTCGCCGCGCTAGTAATGATCGTGTTCAGTGTCGTGTTCTGGACGTTGTTTGAGCAAGCGGGCTCTTCGCTCTCGCTGTTCGCGGAGCGCAACACCGATCTTACGGTCGTTCCGGGCGTCACCATGACCGCCGCGCAAACCCAGAGCTTCAATGCCGGCTTCATTGTGCTGCTGGCGCTGCCGTTCAGCGCGATGTGGATCTGGCTGGCGAAGCGCAAGATGGAGCCGTCAACGCCGGTGAAGTTCGCGCTCGGCCTGATTCAGGTTGGCTTGGGCTTCTTTGTGCTGGTGTTCGGCGCGCAATTCGCGGGCGACGACTTCAAGGTGCCGTTGATCTTTTTGGCTGTGCTCTATCTGCTGCACACGACAGGCGAACTCTTCCTTTCGCCGGTTGGTCTGTCGATGATTACAAAACTATCTGCTGCACGTGTCGTTGGCCTGATGATGGGCGTGTGGTTCTTGTCCTCGTCGCTGGCCCACATCATGGCGGCTATCGTCGCGCGTTGGACGTCTTCGGAGACCGTCGCGGGGCAGGTGGTCGATCCTGGCGCGCAGCTCGATACCTATGTGACCACCTTCCAACAGGTGGGCATCTGGGGCATCGCGGCGGGCGTGCTGCTGCTGCTGATCTCGCCGTTCCTGAAGAAATGGATGGGCGACGTCCGTTAAGAATATAAATAAAAACAAATAGATCGCCGGCCTCGCAAGGGCCGGCGATTTATTTTGGCGAACTTGTCGCCCACACAGCCATCAGCCGTTGCGCATCGTCCATTTTCCGGCTGTTGTAGGGGCCGGCCGGGCGGGCACGCGCCTGTCGCCGGGCTGCCTAAATTCGCCTCGTTGGGGACGTATTCAGGCGCGGGTCCGGCCCCGATCGAAGGTTACATGTGATTCACGGGCAGCTCTGGTGGTTGCCCGCGAAGGAGGCGCTGAATGTCCCGGCCAAGACCCACCCGATCCCGCAAGAAGGCCGCCGAGGCCCCGGGAGCAGGGCGGCCGGAAATGACAGACCTCCTGCTCGGCTGGAAAACCAATGACGGCGACAAGGACCCGATCGGGTTCGGCGCGCCCCGTTTGGCTGACGCCGCAATCGAGGGCGAAGTTCCCATTCTGTATAGCGAGGATCGCCATCTGGTGACCATCGCGCCCACGGGCGCCGGCAAGGGCCGGGGCGTCATCATTCCGAACCTGCTGCATTTCGAAGGCTCGGTGATCGTCATCGATCCCAAGGGCGAGACCTGGCACGTCACCGCGCGTCGCCGGAAGGAGATGGGCCAGGAGGTGCGCCTGCTCGATCCGTTCGGCGCGGTGTCGAAGAAGACCGATAGCCTGAACCCGTTCGACCTGTTCGATCGCCCGGGCGCGCTTCTGGATGCGGATGCGGAAATGCTGGCTTCGCTGCTGGCGGGCGATGTCGGCTTCCACAAGGAGCCGTTCTGGGACAATTGGGGCCGCTCGCTGATGTCGGGCGTGATCGCGGCTGTCGCGGAAACAGCGCCGCGCGGCGAACGCCATTTCGGCCGCGTGCGTGAAATCCTGATGAGCGATGACGCGGTGTATAATCTTGCCGCGCTCGTGGAAAACCATGAGCAGCTTAACCGGCTCTCGAAGCAGAACATTTCGTCCTTCTTGCCGATCACGGAGCAGACGCGCTCGGGCATTCTCTCGACGGCGCAGAGCTATCTGAAAGTTGTGAACTCGGATTCCGCGCTGCGCTCGCTGTCGAAATCCACGATTAGCCTCGACGCCGTGCGGCGCGGCGATCCGATGACAATCTATATCGTGATCCCGCCGGACAAGCTCGAGAGCCACGGCGCGTTGCTGCGGCTGTGGGTCGGCGCGCTGATGCTGACAGTGATGGGGCGCAAGCGCCGCCCCAGGCGCTCGACTTTGTTCCTGCTCGACGAATGCGCGCAGCTCGGTGAATTTGGCCCGCTGCGCCAATCGATGACGTTGTTGCGGGGCTATGGTTTGCAAGTGTGGCCGTTCTTCCAGGATTTGAGCCAGCTGCAACGTCTTTACCCCAAGGACTGGCGTACGATCTTCAATAATGCCGGCGTGTTCCAGCTGTTCGGCGTCGCTAATCATCTGATGGCGAAGGAAAGCTCGGAATTGATCGGTGATATCAACGCCGACGTGTTGCGCGCCATGACCAAGGACAAGCAGATCATCGCGGTGTCGAATGAGAAGGCGCAAAGCGCGCGCCTGCCGGATTATCTTGTGGACGCGCCGTTCGCGGGCCAGTTCGATCCGAACCCGATGTTCGATGTCGATCCGGGCCCGAGCAAGCGCGGCCGCGGGGGCAGAGGGCGGTAGAGGTCAGCACTCAACCACATTCACCGCCAAGCCGCCTTGGCTCGTTTCCTTGTACTTCGACGACCTGTCGAGGCCGGTTTGACGCATGATCTCGATCACTTGATGGAGCGGAAAGGGTCTACCGGTCGATGCCGCTGCTAGCGTGCAGATAGTCGAACAATGAGCCCCATGTTGCGAGCATCGGCTCTTGCGTCTCTGTTGGCGCATAAACCCAGATGAAAAGCGTTTCGTTCTCGTTGATTGTTTCCGCCAAAGACTCGCTGCCAGTCTGAGCCATAAAGTCGCGCAAAGTTGTCGATCTTTCGGGAAACTCCGTAAAAAAGACCAGTTTGGCCTCGGGCCGACCAACTGTGCCTGCGTAGAATTGGCCCGGAAAGTGGGCGATTCTGATGTAAAGTCCCGTCGGCGCGAGCTCATTTGTCCGCAGGGTCCGCCATTGCTCAACATTGTCGAGTGGAGGTTGGCCATCGATTAATTCAAGCAGCGGGCGCCCAAGCTGTACGCGCGCTGCCGCGCTGGGGAGGCGCCACGTCCAGATGTTTGGCTCCTCGGTTGGGCAGCGATCCAGATTGATTTTGTCCGCGCAAAGGTTGGACACGAAGTACTCACGCTCCCTGGTGTGAGAATCCTCGCTCCGATTGTTGATGGACAAGCCAATGCCGAGAAAATCCTCGCGGTCTATGCCGAACTCTTCCCAAAGTAGGTCGCTGATGCGTGGGCTTTGCAGAAGCGCTTGTCCCATTTGAAACTCATGGAGGAGTTGCGACGATGCCAACCCTGTTTCTCCGTCCACGGCGTGAGGCGGGGGCTCGGCGCGCAACGCGGCGGCCAAGCAAGCTGTCGGATCGCGCTGCTCGGTGCAACTCTCCACACGATCTGTCATGCGTGCCGTCCACGGCGCCCAGGGGGCGGTCGCCGTGCTGCGAGACGATTGGCTTTCGAACACCAGCGAGGATACGGCGATGACCACGCCCGACGCGGCGAGTGCGATATACACGCCGCGTCGCTTAAGGGCGTCGCGCCAACTTATCGCCACCACTGAAGTTGTAAGCAGCAACAAAAACAGCAAGATCAGCAGAGCTGCTTCCACGGAAAGTGTCATTGGCCTTCAGTGAACATCGAAGCACATCTTTGCAAGCCTCAACTCCGGCGTTGGAAAAACCGCTCCCAGGTGGGGCGGTCCGCAACCTCCCGAACGCGTTCGTCAACCCGCATGCCGCGCAAATAGGCGAACAAGTTTCGCCAAGTCGCTAGCCGATATTCGCTCGGCGTCGTGGGGACGTAGACCCAAATGAATGCGCGGTTGTCAGGCGTGTCACGGCGGCGCAGTTGGAGCGGGTCATCAGCGCCGGACCGAAGAAACGCCTCCCGCACGGAAAGGTCAGCTGTGTCTTGTAAACTTAGGAAGAAAACCTCAAGCGCCTCCGGACGCCCGACCGTGCCTACATAATAGTTCTGCGGGAACAAATGGAAGCGCACGAGGGCGGGCGTCGTCGAGTTGAGATTCTCTCCCTTCTGAAGTCGCGTCCGAAGTTGCTGAAACTCGGGCGTATTCTCTCCCTGTTCTGGTGGGACGGCGGTCAACAATTGACGAACAGTCTGGTTCTCAAGCGCCTCGAAACTAGAGAACCGCCAACCCCAGACATTGTAGGCCCGCTCAGCACAAGCGCCGCCCTCGATCCCGATCGCGCAATCGTTGGCGACCCAGTACTCACTAAGCGTTGCCTCGTGGTATCGCGGGTCCGGTGTGTCGCCCGATATCTCCAGCGATCTGCCGATGCCTAAGTATTTGTCGGTATTGATCCCAAACATCTCGTACAACGTCGCCGAGATCGATGTCGGGTCATTCGGGTCAGTGCGAAGCAGACGATCGCCCAGGCCGACGTCTTGCATAAGCCAACCGACCTGGGTGGTTTGGTCCTCTCCGGGTGGCGCGCGCTGAACCGCGAGAGCAAGGCATTCGAGCTGCAGAAGAGAGGACGTGTTCTCGTCGGCGGCCAGCGGATTGGCGCGCGCCAGCCTCGCTCGCACGATTTCGTTCTTCACTTCAGGCGCGAACTCGGACACGCGCTCAACGCAATTTCTGTAATAGGGAACGATAACGCTCTCAGCCGCTCCAGCATAAGTGTTGCGTTCGTACTCGGAGTGCAGCGAATAAAAGGCGAAGATCATAGTGACTAATGCGCCGAGAAGCAGTGCGGCGGACTTGAGATTGTCTGCCCAGCCTCTCGCCTCGACGCGACCTACGTCGAGATATACTTGCAAGAAGAAAAAGAGCAGTGAAGCGCCAGCCCCGAGGAAGACGCCCTGCTCCGAAATAATGTCAACCAGCCCCTGAGCTGTTTGCTCCACGGTGAGCCCCCGCAACCGTCACGATGCAGTGGTTAACATCGCGCCAATGGAGCGAAAAGCGGATTCGTGAAAAACGATAGGCGAAACCTCCGTGACATTTTGATGTCAGCACTCAACCACATTCACCGCCAAGCCGCCTTGGCTCGTTTCCTTGTACTTCGACGACATGTCGAGGCCGGTTTGACGCATGGTCTCGATCACTTGATCGAGTGAGACCTTCGTCGCGCCGGTCGTGCCGAGCGCCAGCCGCGCGGCGTTGACCGCCTTCACCGCGCCGATGGCGTTGCGCTCGATGCAGGGGATTTGCACCAGCCCGCCGACGGGATCGCAGGTGAGGCCGAGATTGTGCTCCATGCCGATCTCGGCGGCGTTGGCCACTTGTTGCGGGCTCGCGCCCCACACCGCTGCAAGCCCGGCCGCGGCCATCGAGCAGGCGACGCCAACCTCGCCCTGGCAGCCCATCTCGGCGCCTGAAATGGAAGCGCGTTGCTTGTACAAGAGGCCTACGCCGCCGGCGGTAAGCAAGAAGGTGCGCATCTTGGCTGGGGCGACGTCCTCGCCGGCGCAATAATGGCGCATAACCGAGGGGATGATGCCCGCGGCGCCATTGGTGGGCGCGGTCACCACCTGGCCGCCAGCGGCGTTCTCCTCGTTCACAGCCATGGCGTAGACATTGAGCCAATCGAACAAACGCTCGGGTTCGTTGGCCGACGGCGTTGCGCGCATCTTGCGCCAGAGATCGGGCGCGCGTCGCTGTACTTTGAGGCCGCCAGGTAGGATGCCGTCGCGGTTCAGGCCGCGCTCGATGCACGCCAGCATCACGCCCGCGATGCGATCCAGCTTAGCTTGCCATTCGGCGCGCGGGCGCATGGAATCTTCGTTGGCGGCGATCACGTCTTCGACGCTGAGGTTATGGCCCGCGCAGGCCGCCAATAGGTCGGCAGCCGATCCGAACGGGTGGGGGACTCGCGCGCGCGTCGGAACGAGATCGTCCTTGAGCGGAGTCTCAAGCTGTTTGCGCGAGGCGATGAAACCGCCGCCGGTGGAATAATATTCCTCGCTCGCGATCTCGACGCCGGCCCCATTGAAGGCGCGCAAGATCATGCCGTTCGGATGCAGCGCCGGCATAACATCGTAGGCGAACGCGATGTCGGCCTTTGGATTGAAGCCGATCGTACGCCCATCGCGTAGGACGAGCTTGTGTTCGCTTTCAACGCGCCCGACATGCGCATCCGCTTCGGCTGGGTCGAGGGTTTCGGGGTCGAAGCCGGCGAGACCGAGGATGACGGCCTTTGGCGTCGCGTGGCCTGCACCTGTCAGCGCCAGAGACCCCTGCAATTCGACGACAATACGCTCCGCGCCGCCAAGTGTTCCCGCGCGCGCGAGGCCGTCGGTAAACCGCTTGGCGATCCGGATGGGTCCGACCGTGTGCGAACTCGACGGTCCAATGCCGATGCGAAAAAGATCGAGGACAGAGAGCATGGACGCTTCTCTCACACCGGCGACAGGCTCGCCACCGGCTTTAGGGCGCGCGCCCTTATCCGGCGATCCGGGTTTGCTTTTGTGTTCCCTCCCCAAACCGGGAGACGGGGCGCGTGGGTCCGCGCTTGAGTAGTCTCTAAGGTGCGCTGATCGTCTCCGACCAACGC
>JALHOC010000012.1:34028-55472 GCA_022843225.1 Hyphomonadaceae bacterium | reverse complement strand
TGGAGCGGGCGATGAGATTCGAACTCACGACCCCAACCTTGGCAAGGTTGTGCTCTACCCCTGAGCTACGCCCGCATCCTGGGGTGGCGCGAGCTTAGCTCCCCGCGCCTGAGAAGGGCGCTCCTATCGCAGAGGCGGAGCCTGGGCGCAAGGGGCCAAGGCCGCGAGCGCGAATGGCCACTGGAGGGACGCTATTCTCCCTCCCCCGCCTTCCTCGGCGGCTTCAGGCGCCGGCGATTGATGTGGCTATCGGGCGCGACATGGCCTTCCGGCGTGCGACCGCGGAAATAGTCGCGTTGCCAGCCGTGCTTTACTGCATCCGATTCTTTGTCGGCGAGCTTCTGGAGGAAGTTTGTGCGACTTTCGCCCCACGCATCGTACTGACGTTTGATCTCTGGGTCGTCGTGGATGGATTTGATGATCGGCTGAACCTCGTCGATCGCTTCGTGCGGGATCGGCGTGATGAACGCGAACGGCTCACCCTTCTTGAACTGCGCGAATCCTGGCCGCGTGAAGCGGTAGTTCATCGTGAACGGAAACGGCAGCCAATAGGTTTCAACCACGCCTGTCAGCGCCTGCAGCCCGTCCTTGATCCAGTTCGGCGGGCCGCCAACCCAAATGTCCCAGCCCGGATCGGTGCGAAACAGCCAGCCCGTGTGAAAAGTCAACACCCCGCCGGAGAAGTGCGACACCGCCCAGCGATTGAGCAGCGCGCGCGTCGTATCGCCATCGGGATCGATGCGAATGTCCTCGCAGCGCGGGCCGCCATTCCACGTTGCGGTGAACGACACTGGCGAGAGCAGCTCCCAGCCCGTCGTATTGGCCACCACCAAGGGCAAGCAGCGATAGGGATGGCGATCGGAGAATTTGTCCATCCAGTCGCGATCTGGCCGGCCAGGCACGAGCGGCGCGGGCTCAGGATCGACTTGATAACAGGTGAGTTTCATGCCCCCTCCCTAGACGTTTCCATGCGCCTGCGCCAAGGGGAGGCATGGCCGGACCCGCAGCGCCCGAGGACTTGTTCGCCCGCTTCGACGCACTCGGCATCGCGCATCGCACGATCCAGCATCGCCCGGTCTTCACCGTCGAGGAAGGCGTAGACCTGAAGGCGAGCATGCCCGGCGGCCATTCCAAGAACCTCTTTCTGAGGGACAAGAAGGGCGCGTTGTTCCTGCTCTGCGCATTGGGCGAGACCAAGATCGATCTCAATGCTGTGTCCAAGCTGATTGGCGTGGGGCGCTTCAGCTTTGGTTCGGCGGAGCTGTTGTCGCGTCATCTGGGTGTCACGCCAGGCTCGGTGACTCTTTTCGCCCTGATCAATGACCCCGACCGCGCGGTCACGCTCCTATTAGACGACGCCTTATTGGCGCACGACCCGGTCTGCTTCCACCCGCTGCGCAATGACGCCACCACCGCCATCAGCCCCGCCGACCTTCTGCGCTTCATCGCGAGCCTAGGGCGTGCGCCAATCAGGCTCGTTTTTGATGTCGAGGGGCGGCCGAGGTTGATTGAACAAACCCCGGGTTCCGCCCACATAGGGGGCTGAAAATTCTCCAGAGGATGCAGATGACTTTTCTCGACGGCGCAGCCCCGCCCGATGCCGACATCGTCAAGGACGGCTCCGACCAAGGCTTCATGGCCGATGTGATCGAGGCTTCGCGCACCGCGCCCGTGATCGTTGATTTTTGGGCGCCGTGGTGCGGGCCTTGCCGGCAATTGGGTCCTCCGTTGGAGAAGGCCGTGCGCGGCGCCGGCGGCAAGGTGCGGCTGGTGAAGATCAATATCGATGAGCATCCAGGCGTCGCCGGCCAATTGGGCGTAAAATCGATCCCGGCGGTGTACGCCTTCGACAAGGGCCGACCAATCGATGGCTTCATGGGCGCCCTGCCCGAGAGCCAGATCAAGTTGTTCGTCGGTCGGCTTGCTGGCGCCAGCGTCGAAGAGGACGTCGAAGCCTTGATCGATCAAGCCGAGGAAAGCCTCGCGCTCAATGATTTCGGTGGCGCGGCGCAATCTTACGCGTCGGCGCTGCAGGTTGACCCAACGCACCCGAAAGCCATCGCGGGCATGGCGCGCGTCTACCTTGCGACCGGCGATGCCGAACAGGCGCGTACCGTCCTCGACATGGCGCCGGCGGAGAAGGCCAACGATCCGGCCATCGCAGGCGTGCGCGCCGCGCTCGACCTCGCGGCAAACGCGCCGCAAGCTGGCGACACAGGCGCGCTTGCACTCAAAGTAGCGAACCATCCGGACGATTTGCAGGCGCGATTTGATCTTGCCGAGGCGTTGGCCGCGCGCGGCGACCTCGAAGCTGCGAGCGATCATTTGCTCGTCATCATTGAGCGCAATCGCGAGTGGAACGAGGATGCCGCGCGCATACAGCTCCTGAAAATCTTCGACGCGGCCGGGCCGACCTCGGACGTCGCCAAGCAAGGGCGACGCAAGCTCTCGGCGATCCTGTTCTCATGAGCGCGTTCGGCTATCGCAAACCCGACGACCTACCGCGCACCATCGCGGTGTTTCCGCTCGCGGACGCCATCCTGTTTCCGCGCGGCGTGCTGGGCCTCAATATATTCGAGCCCCGTTATCTCAACATGATCGACGATGCTTTGGCGGCTGATCGCCTTATCGGCATGATACAGCCGGCAAGCGGCCAGGAAGACTCTGAGACGCCCGAGCTGACGCAAGTCGGCACCGTCGGGCGCATCACCGCGTTCAACGAGACCGACGATGGCCGCTATCTCATCACGCTCACCGGCATTTGCCGCTTCAAACTTGAGCGCGAGATCGCGGCAGGCACGCCCTATCGTCAGGCGATCGTCGCGTTCGAACCGTTCGCGTCCGATTTCTCTCAGCCGCTGGCGCCAAACATTGATCGCGCGGCACTATTGAAGTCCTTGAAAGCCTATGCGCTCGCCAATGGCTTCCAGGTCGATTGGGAGGCGGTCGAGCAGGCGCCGAGCGAAACCATCATCAATGTCGCGGCGCAGATTTGCCCGTTCGACGCGCCCGCCAAGCAGGCGTTGCTCGAAGCCGTGACCTTGGAGGCGCGCTGCCAGGCGCTCATCGCTTTGGTGGAATGGGGCGCGCCTTCCGGCAACGAGCCGCGATCCTTGCAATGAGCGAGCCCGACCCGAAATTGCTTGAGGTGTTGGTCTGCCCACAGACACGCACGCCTTTGCGCTACGATCGCGAGCGCCAGGAGCTGATCAGCGAACGCGCGCGCCTAGCCTATCCCGTTCGCGACGGCGTGCCGATCATGCTGATCGATGAAGCGCGCGAATTGGGCGCGGACGAATGAACTCCCCCTGGCCCACCGATCTTGTGTTCGACAGCAAAGCGAAGCTGCTGCGCGCCTCCTTCGACGATGGCGCCGCGTTCGAGATTCCGTTTGAACTGCTCCGCGTGGAAAGCCCGTCCGCCGAAAACAAAGGCCATGGAGGCGCGACCAAACCACCGCCCGTCACGGGCAAGGCCAATGTCGGAATCACGCGCGCCGAACCCGTGGGGCGCTACGCCGTGCGCATCGTCTTTGACGATGGCCACGACACCGGGCTCTATTCCTGGGATTTGTTGTACGACCTCGGTCGCGACCGCGACGAACGCTTGGCGCTCTATCGCGAAACGCTGGCGCAGCGCGCGCTACGGGATGAGGCTTAGGGACTGAGGACTTGTCGCAACTCTGAGAAGTCAGCCTCAGCCTTTGAGGAAATCTCTAGCCAAGCCCTTTGGAATGCTGGCCGAGAAAAGTTCCCTCTTATCCCATCGACCCATTGCAGCCATGTCCTTCGACGAATGCGCCGCCGCTTCCAAAGAAATGCCTGCTCATTGCACAGGTCGATGTAGTGATAGAATTCGTCGAAGGTCTCCCGATACTCCTCCTCTGACAGAGTCTCACCGAGTAAAGCTTTGGTGGGAATGCGGGCAATGACTTGCCGATAGCGCTCGTCAAAGCTGTCTTCAAAGGTCGTGCGGGCTTGTGCTGACTGTTGTGAAAGCTGCCAGATGATTCCCAGCAGCCCAAATGCTGCAATAAGGACGCCAATCATCGAAATTTGGTCAGCAAGCTGCTGGCCGCCGAACCAGTCAAGTATGCCCACTTCGCGCCCCCTCAAGCCGCCAAGCTCTCGCCCCGCAACAATTTCGGCAAATCGCCCGCGCCGCCGCCGGCGTATTTCATGAAGAAGCGCCGCGCGGGGCCGACGGCGTTCACCGCCGCTAAGCCCAGCCGCCGCGCCGTGCGCACTGGCGCGAAAGAATTGGAGAACAGCTTGTCGAACGCTTCCATGCCGAGCGCCATCGACACATTGTCGAAGCGCCGCCAGCGTTGATAGCGCTCCAGGATTGACACCTCGCCTGGGTCGAGCCCCACGCTCACGCCATCGGCGATGCATTCCGCCAGTGCCGCGCAATCTTTGAGGCCGAGGTTTAAGCCCTGCCCGGCGAGCGGATGAATGCCGTGCGCGCTATCGCCCGCGAGCGCGACGCGCGCATCAATCATCCGCTCCGCCAATTGCAGCGACAACGGATAGCCAAAGCGCGGGCCTTCGAGTGAAAGCTCGCCCAGGAAATCGCCGAAGCGCTTGCGCAGTTCGACCAAGAAATCCGCCTCCGGCATGTTGAGCAACGCCTCCGCCGCCGCGCGCGGCTCGGCCCACACAATGTTCGAGCGCTCACCCTTCAACGGCAAAATCGCGAACGGCCCATTGGGCAGGAAGTATTCGTGCGCCACTGCATCGTGCGGCTTCTCATGCGCGATGGTCGCGACAATCGCCGTCACTGGATAATCCCAGCCGATTGTGCGGATGCCGACAGCGCCGCGCACGAACGAGCGCCGCCCATCCGCGCCTACCAGCAGCGGCGCGCGCAAGCTTTGCCCATCGGCCAAAGTCGCGGTCACGCCCGCCGGATCGCGCGCGATCGCGGTCACAGACATAGGCTGGATCATCTTGATCGAGGGCGTGGCGCGGATCGCGGCGTCGAGCGCCTGGCGCACATGCCGCGCCTCCAGCATCAGGCCGAGCGGTTCGTCATGGTCGGTGAGTTCGGCGCGATCGAAGTGCAGATGCAACAAGGATGGCCCAGCGCGCGCACCGCCGACCTCCCCGTCCGTCACCATAATGCGCTCAATCGGCTGCGCCACGGCATCGAGCGCCTCGCCCAAGCCCAGCGCCCGCCACATCCGATACGAAGCGAAGGCAATAGCGAACGCGCGGCCATCGAAGCTTGCGGCCAAAGTCTCGGCCGGTTTCGAGGCGTCGATGATCGCCACCGATAGCCCGGCTTGGTCCAGCGCCAAAGCCAAGGTGGGTCCCACAAGCCCGCCGCCACCAATCAGCACGTCCGCGTCGAAGGCTTTGTTGCTCATAACAAACAATGTAGCCCGCGCGCGGCGCACGTCGATGCGGCTTCAGCGCGCAAGCTTTAGGCTGGGCGCCGCTTTTTTAGGCGCTCGCGCTGCAATGCAACATGATTGGCCGCCCTGCCCTTGCTCCGACGCGCGTGGCCCCAGCCAAATCGCCCGACCAGTTCAGAGGGAGCGGGGTGATATGACTTCAAGAACAAACAGGCCGGACGGGCTATGGCGGTCGTTGCGCCTCGGCGCGTTCGCGCTGGCGGCGGCCTTCACGCTTTCGGCGTTCGCGCCGGACATGGCTTTCGCGCAAGAGACCGCTACGCCGGAATCAACGGTCGTGATCGAAGAGGTCACCGAAGCCGCGCCCGTCGCGATCACGGCGCCGGAACAAACCGTCGATAAAGCCGACACCGCCTGGATGATGGTGTCGACCGTGCTCGTGCTGATTATGATCATCCCCGGCCTTGCGCTCTTCTATTCAGGCCTGGTGCGCACCAAGAACGCGCTCTCGGTGCTGATGCAGGTCTCGACCGTGACCGTGATCGGCATGATCATGTGGGCGCTGGTCGGCTATTCGCTGGCGTTCACCACGGGACCAACCGCGTTCCTCGATCAATTCATCGGCGGTACGGCGCGTTTCTTCCTCGCCGACGCCGGCACGGACCTCTCGGACAATGTCGTCGCCACCTTCTCCACCGGCATTTATCTGCCGGAACTGGTGTTTGTCGTGTTCCAGATGACGTTCGCATGCATCACGGCGGCCCTGGTTCTAGGCGGCTTGGCCGAGCGCGTGAAATTCATCGGCGTTGTTCTCTTCGCAATCCTGTGGCCGCTCTTGGTATATTACCCGATGGCGCACATGGTCTGGTGGTGGCCCGGCCCGGACGCGGTCGCCGCCAATCCGGAAACGCCGATTGCATCGGGTCTCATCTGGAGTTTTGGCGCACTTGATTTCGCCGGCGGCACCGTCGTTCACATCAATTCCGGCATCGCCGCCTTGATGGGCGCGCTCGTGCTCGGCCCGCGTAACTCGTACAAGAAGGAGCCGATTCCGCCACATTCCTTGATGATGGTGCTGATCGGCACCGGGCTTCTGTGGTTTGGCTGGTTCGGCTTCAACGCCGGCTCGAACCTCGAATCCAACTATTATTCGGTGCTCGCCATGGCCAACACCTTCCTCGCACCAGCGGCGGCGGGCTTCTCCTGGCTGATGACCGAATGGCTCACCAAGGGCAAAGCCAGCTTGCTTGGTTTGTGCTCGGGCATCGTGGCCGGCCTCGTCGCGGTCACGCCCGCCGCCGGCTTCGCCGGGCCTATGGGCGCGATCCTGCTTGGGCTTGTTGTTAGCCCGATCTGCGTGTTCGCCTGCTCGGGTCTCAAGAACATGCTGGGCTATGACGACAGCCTCGACGTTTTCGGCATCCACGGCGTCGGCGGCATTGTCGGCGCGCTCGGCACAGCCCTCGTCGTCAACCCCGCTTGGGGCGGCGCGGGCGTGGTCGATTATGTGGGCTGCTCGGAAGCCGGCGCCGTGCTCGCGACCTGCCCGGTGGCCGCCTACGACATGGTCACGCAACTCACCGCGCAAGCCAAAGGCGTGCTGGTGACGATCGCCTGGTCAGGCGTCGGCAGCTTGATCGTGTGGGGCGTGCTGCGCGTGCTCGGCCTGCTGCGTGTGTCGAAGGAAGTCGAACAAGAAGGCCTCGACATCGCCGAGCACGGCGAGGCCGCCTACCACAGCTAAACGACATTCTCCTCCCTCACTTGGAGCGCGGCGCGAAAGCGTCGCGCTCTTTTGTTCTGGGTGTTGCGACGGATTTGGGGCGCTAATCCGCCATGCCGTTGCTGCGCGAGGTCGGCTGCTGGCCCATAGCGGCCGTTCGTTACGGTTGCGCCTAGTCAGGCATGTGCTAACGCGATGTCGGAGAGGTTACACGCCTTGTCACGCTCCGCGACGCTACAAGTCGAATCTGCGGGCGTCGCCTAGCGGCAGAGCCGGGGAGCAAGCGTCATGCGGGTTGTATTGGTGTTGGCCGCGACGCTTCTGGTTCTAGTCAGCGCCTGTGCGCAAACTGCCGGGGTCGGGGGCGCCCGCGCGCAACAAGCCCAGGAGTTCCTGCCCGATGGCGGGCCGCCTGTTGTGAACGGCTTCTATGAGGTGGAGGAGCGTTGTTCGGACTGCAGCGATACCCGGGCCGACTCGGCCGTCGAACTTCGCAACAGCCCCTCTCCCGACGCGGCGGTGATTGGCTCGACCAGCTATGGAGAATGGGTCAACTGGGTTGGCGCCCATTATCGCATGCGGCCGATCCGCGGCGTCGTGCTACGCGAACGCGAAGTGGGCGGCGTTCGTCTTGGCGCTGGTGATGTCGTCTACATCGTCGACACCAGGTCAGACTACTACGCGGAAGACACAATTCCGACAGTCTGGTTTCGCGGCGAGACATTTGTCTACGAACCCGAAGAGGGTGAAGCTGACTTCATTCGTTGGGACACTCGGTGGGATTCGCCAAGTTTGGCGCAGCGCATCGCGGACGATGCTGCGGGCGCAGGCGAGTGGTTCGAGGTGCGGCGCGCAAACGGTGAGCGCGGATGGGCGCCGGAGCATAGGTTCTCATGTTGGTGGGGGAGAGACGATCTGTGTGATCCGGGGCGGATCATGGTGCCGCCGTCGGATTGCGTAGATTACGACATTGCTTGGGCATGCCGGCAACTGAGAAGCCAAGCCCAGTCCAGCACCGCGACCTACTCAACGCCGCGCCCGTTCCGTGACTGCGCCGATTGCCCCTCCATGGTTTGGATTCCCGGACAAGCCTTCGCCGCAGGTCAATACGAAGTGACGTTTGAGGAATGGGATGCGTGCGTCGCCGGCGGCGGTTGCACCGGAAGCACGCCAGACGATCAAGGTTGGGGCCGTGGCAATCGTCCAGTGATGAACGTGAGATGGGCCGATGCGCAGGAGTATGTGCAATGGCTGAGCCGGCGCACGGGGCAGCGTTATCGTTTGTTGACCACCGACGAGTGGACCGCGGCGGCGTTTCCCGGCGGGCGAATCCAAAACTATTCTTGGGGCAATGAGACGCCGGTCTGCACGCCGGGCGCGCGCAACGGCGCTGCGTACAATGCGTGTATGCCGCACAGAACGATGCCCGTCGGCGCCTTCCAACCGAACGCTTACGGCCTCTACGATACGATCGGCAATGTGGGCGAGTGGCTTCAAGAGCCCTACGCGTTTGGCGACTTTCGCCACCCCATCATTGGCTCGTCATGGGCTTCGAGTTTGGACGCTCTCGGTGGGCGCGGCGCTGGCTCTGATCACGACGTCGGGCCGGATACCGGCTTTCGCGTGGCGCGGGAGCGTTAGCAGGCACGCACGGCCGCATGAAGATCGTATAGGAGGAACGCATGCAAATTCGTTCGGCGTTTGGGGCGGCGCTTTTGTTGCTGGTCAGCGCCTGCGCGCAGATCGCCGCTGTTGCGTCTCGTCAGGCGCAGGCAAGCGAGCCACAACAAACTCAAGACGCCCTTCCGCCGCCGCTTTTTGTCGAAGGCGGCTACATTACCATGCCGATGCGAGACATGTGGTGCCCCAAGTGTGCCAACTTCCCTGGACGTTGGCGCGCGAGTGGTGAGATCGATGTTTACGCCGAGCCGCGCATCAATGCGCCCATCGTCGATCAGCTCGCGGACGAGGAGTGGGTGAACGCAGTCCGCTACGAAAGGCATTTGAGAGCGCAGCGAGGCGTGGTGCGGCGCGCCGCCGGTGAATTCCACGTTGGCGACGAAGTTTATTCCGCCGATCGCTGCTTCGATGAGGAGACCTGTGACACGCTGATTTGGCGCAACGGCAGAGTCGTGGAGTTTCTCTCCGGCCGCCGCACCCCTGAAATTGAATATGCGCCGCGCGATGATCCCTTCGCCCCGATCGACATGATCGATTGGGTTTATGTTGAACGGGACGGCGGGCGCCGCAACGGTTGGATTCGTGACCTGAGCTTATGGGGGATTGAATGAGGCCGCACCGCGACACCGTAGTGGCGTGGGAGTGTTGTCACAGAGAGAGGGAGCAACAATGTTCCGTGCAGCGATGGAGGCGCGACCTGGTCCGCCAAGCCCCCGGCTCCCAAATGACGCGCTTGTCCGAAAGCGGCCGCCGGCACCCGTGAGCCGCCGCCGCTTTTCCAATATTCACAAGCGTTTCGGGTAACCAATATGAACGCGCAAGTAACTCTGTTCGCGCCCGAATCTTCATCGCTCGTTTACCGGTAGGGCCAACAGTCCGGGCGTCTTTCAACCGACCAGCGCGGCCCATTTCTCATGACCGACGACGCCTATCCTTCCGCGGGCAGAACACCCGCCGTCGATTCTTCCGCCGCCGGTCGCTTGGCGCTGAAGCGCGCGAGCTTGTCGGTGGGCGCGGCCTTCATCGGCGCCTATGGCTTGGGCGCGGTGCTCACCTATTCGCCGGAAGATCCGAGCTTGAACGTCGCCAGCGACGGGCCGACGCACAATCTGTTCGGCGCGCCGGGCGCCATGATGGCCGATCTCGCGATCCAGATTTTGGGCGCGGCGGCCCCCCTGGCCATGGCCGCGCTGCTCGCAGCAGGCATATTGCGTATCACGCGCCGGCAATTGGTGACGCGCATCGACAAGCGCCGCGTTGGCGCGGCGGCTGCGGGCGTCGGTTTACTTGCCGCCGCCGCCGCAACGATCCCAACGCCTGAAGGCTGGCCGCTCGCGACCGGCTTTGGCGGCATGATCGGCGATGGGGTCTCTGGCTTGATCGCGGGGCTTGCGTCCGCGCCCGGTCTGCCGTTCCCGATCGTGTTGACGGGCCTGGTGTGCGCCGTCGGCGGCCTGCTCAGCGCGGGCTGGGCGTTCCAAGTGCGCGCGCAAGATGTGAAGACTGCGGCCTCTGTCGCCAAGCGTGCCGCGACCACCGGCGCCGCCACCGCGCAACGCGCCATCGGCTATGTGGCCGAGAAAACCCGCCGCGAAGAGCCGGCGGAAACCTATCGCCGCCTGCCCGACAGCACCGAGCGTGCGCCCGCGCCGGCGGAGCGTCCCCGCCCAGCGCCCGCGCCGCGTGCTGAGCGCCCCGCACCGCGTCAGGAAGAGCAATACCAGGCCGCGCCCCGCAAGCCGCGCGCGGAAAAGCGCCAAGCGCCGCAGCATTCCTATCGCTTCGGGCGCGCGTTCGAGCTGCCGGATTCCGATCTGCTCACGCCGCCGAAACAGCGCGTGACGCAAACCGACGCGCAAACATTGCACGCCATGAGCCGTCAACTCGAAGGCGTGCTGGCCGACTTCGGCGTGCAAGGCGAAGTGCTGTCGGCGCGCCCGGGCCCGGTGGTCACCTTGTTCGAGTTCGAGCCGGCCGCCGGCGTGAAATCCTCGCGCGTCATCGGCCTTTCCGACGACATCGCCCGCACCATGAACGCCAACGCCGCGCGCGTGGCCGTCATTCCCGGCCGCAACGCCATCGGCATCGAACTGCCCAACGGCAAGCGCGAAACCGTGTATCTGCGTTCGCTGCTCAATTCCGCGAGCTTTGTCGGCACGCAGGGCGATCTGCCGCTGGCGCTGGGCGAGACCATCGAGGGCGACCCCTTCGCCGCCGATCTCACCAAGATGCCGCACTTGTTGATCGCCGGCACCACCGGCTCGGGCAAATCCGTTGGCATCAACGCGATGATCCTGTCGCTGTTGTACAAGCACACGCCGGAAGAGTGCCGCTTCATCATGATCGACCCCAAGATGCTGGAACTCAGCGTCTATGAGGGCATCCCGCACCTGCTGCACCCGGTCGTCACCGATCCGAAGAAGGCCGTCGTCGCGCTGAAATGGACCGTGCGCGAGATGGAGGATCGCTACCGCCGCATGTCCAAGCTCGGCGTGCGCAACATCACCGGCTACAATGATCGCGTGCGCGAAGCGCTTGAGCGCGGCGAGCGCCTGGAGCGCACCGTGCATGCGGGCTTCGACCCAACCTCAGGCGAGCCGATCTACGAAACCCGCGAGCTTCCGCTGGAGCCGATGCCTTACATCGTTGTCGTCATCGACGAGATGGCCGATCTGATGATTACGGCGGGCAAGGAGATCGAAGCCGCCGTGCAGCGCCTCGCGCAAATGGCGCGCGCCGCCGGCATCCATGTGATCATGGCGACGCAACGCCCCAGCGTCGACGTCATCACCGGCACGATCAAAGCCAATTTCCCGACGCGCATCTCCTACGCCGTCACCTCGAAGATCGACAGCCGCACCATCCTGGGCGAGCAGGGCGCCGAGCAACTCCTCGGCCAGGGCGACCTCCTGTTCATGGCCGGCGGCGGGCGCATTCGCCGCCTGCACGGCCCGTACGTCACCGACGGCGAAGTCGAGCGCGTGGTCGCGATGCTGAAAGAGCAAGGCGCGCCGCAATATCGCACCGATGTTACCGAGGAGCCGAAAGACCCGAACGCCCTCGACGAGCCGGAATTGTTCGATGGCGACGGCTCCGACGCCGATCTGTTCGATCGCGCCGTCGAGATCGTGCGCCGCGACCGCAAGGCGAGCACGAGCTATCTGCAGCGGCGCCTCTCCATCGGCTATAATCGCGCGGCCACCTTGGTCGAGCGCATGGAGAAGGAAGGCGTCATCTCCGCCGCCAACGGCGCCGGCAAGCGCGAGATTTTGCTGGACGAGATGGAAGAGGATTGAGCGCTTTCATCCCCTTCCCGATGGAAAGCCCTAAGCCTGGCGGGCACCATGGCTTCTACTTTGGGGCATTTTCAGAAGTTGGCGGCTCGCGACGGCACCTTCCAAACGGACGTTGATAGAGCGCACTGCTGGTCGTGGGACCGTGATGGGCCAGATTGACCCTTTGGCTAGTGCCAAGCAGACGTTAGTCGGGATTAGCGAAGGGCGATGGGCGGCGCGTTGCAGTCCACTAACACCCCATTTACCGATTGGGCGCGTCGTTCTCTGGCCCGAAATGAGCGAGTGTCCCGCCATGGAGAAGGAAGGTCTCAAGACCGAAGAGGATTCGATGCTGCTCGCCGAAGCGCGCGCGCATGTTCAGCACATCACCGCCAACCTTCCGGTCGCCGTTGATCCTCTTGAGATGATGGATTGGACCACGTCGAAAGCGCCTTATTGGGCGTTGATCGTGCGCGAGGCTCAAACGTGGCGCGCTGAAGAATTCGCGCGCGCGGCTTGCGATATGTTCGAGCGCGGCGACCTTGTCGTCGGCGTTTCAAATGTTCGTGGAGCCGTCGAGAGCGTCGCCGTCATCTGGTATCTGAAGTGCCTCATGGAAGCGGAGATCGAACGCGGGAGCGTCGCGGAGGAAACCTATGACAAGCTCAAGCAGCTTCTATTAGGTTCCCGCGTCGAAGCGGAGCTTCCACAAGCCATCAACGCCGTGACCATGCTGAAGCTCGCCGACAAAGACGTTCCCGGAGTCTGGCGCAACTACGAACTCATGAGTGAGATGGGTCACCCCAACTATCAAGGTGCGCTCGGTGTGTTCGGCCAACCCGATCGCGAGACGCTGATCACGCATTTCGGGCGCGGCATACGAAAGAACATGTATCCGGCGAAGCTTGGCTTGCGCTGCTTGATTGGTGCGTTGGGAATGCTTGAGTACGCTTACAACAAAGTAGCGGACATGAACGAGCCCTTCAGCCGCGCGTGCGGGATCATAGGAGAGGCAACATGAGCGCGTCAGGCGGCCAGGCGTCTTCCACGTCTCGACTACGATTTCAGCGCACCAGCTCGGCGACGATGCTGTTGGCGAGCACGCGGCCGGCGCGCGTCAGCTTGAGGCGCCCGCCATCCGCTTCGAGCAGCCCCTGCTCGGCGAGCCAGGCGATGGCGCGGTCATTAAGGGGCGCGCCGCGTAGGGCTTCGATGTCGGCGCGCGCGACGCCCTCGTCGATGCGCAGGCCCATGAGCAAGGCTTCGTCGGCGCGCTCCTCGCCGGTGAGCGCAGCCTCTTCGAGCCAGCCTACGCCATGCTCGGCGACGGCGTCGATATAATCGGCGGCGCGCGCTTGCCCTTCGGTGGCGATGCCCTGGCCCTCATGCGTGATGCGCCCGTGCGCGCCGGGGCCGATGCCGATCCAGTCGCCGCCGCGCCAATAGATGAGATTGTGCCGCGCGCGCGCTTCGCGTCCGCGCGCATGATTGGAAATCTCGTACGCGGGAAAGCCGGCGGCATCGCAGATCGCCTGCGTCGCCTCGTAGAATGCGGCGGCTTCGTCATTGCCGGGCGTGATCAGCGTGCCGCGTGTAGCGCGCCGGGCAAAGGCCGTCCCCGGCTCGATGGTGAGCTGATAGAGCGAAAGGTGCTCGATTGGCAGCGTGAGCGCTTCGCTGAGTTCGGTGCGCCAGCGCTCAAGGCTCTGGCCCTCGCGGGCGTAGATCAGGTCGAGCGAGACGCGCTGGCCGGTCGCTGCCGCTGCATCCACTGCGGCGCGCGCGCGCTCGGCGTCGTGGGCGCGGCCGAGCTGCTGGAGCGCATCGTCGTCAAACGCTTGCGCGCCGATGGAGAAGCGGTTGATCCCAGCCGCAGCGTGTTCGGCGAAACGCGTCGCATCCTCGGGATTGCACTCGAGCGTGATCTCGCAGTCGGGCGTAAGCTCAAATGCGCGCCGCGCCGCGTCCAGGATGCGCGCGATCTCCGCGCCCGAAAGCAAGCTCGGCGTGCCGCCGCCAAAGAACACGCTCTCGGCAGCGCGCCGGCCGAACCTACGCCCATGTTCGGTGATGTCGGCGCAAATCGCATCGATCAGCGGCGCATGATCCTGGCCGCGCGCCCTATAGACGTTAAAGTCACAATAGGGGCAGATCCGCGCGCAATAAGGCCAGTGGATGTAGATGCCGAAGCCGCTCATGTGAGCGCGGCAAGCAATTTCTCGAAGGCGTGCGCGCGATGCGTCAGCGGCAGCTTCTCATCATGGCTCATCTCGCCGAAGGTGCGATCCAAACCAGTCGGGAGGAAAATCGGATCATAACCGAAGCCCTTGTCGCCGCGCGGCGGCCACACGATTGAGCCCCGCGCCTCACCCTCGAAGCTTTGTACATCTCCGCCCGGCTGCGCCAGCGCGAGCACGCAAACGAAGCGCGCGGAGAAATCGGTCGCCCGCCTGGCCTGCAACGCGTCCCAGACCTTGCGCATCGCCAGGCCAAAGTCGCGCCCCTCGCCCGCCCAGCGCGCGGAGAGGACGCCCGGATCGCCGCCAAGAGCCAAGACTTCGAGACCGCTATCGTCGGCCAGAGCCGGGAGCCCCGAAGCCTCCGCCGCCGCGCGCGCCTTGAGGATGGCGTTGCCGACGAAGGTGGGCTCGGTCTCCTCCGGTTCGGGCAAGCCAAGCTCGCCCGCCGACACCGCCTCGACGCCCAAAGGCGCTAGCAACGCGCCGATCTCGCGCACTTTTCCGAGATTATGGGAAGCAACGACCAATCGGCCCGAGAACGCTGACATAAGGACACCGCTCATCTTTGGACTAGCCTTCATGGTCTATATCGTTTATCAATAAAGATGGGTCATAGTCCGCCGCCGAAGGGACCGCGCTCGTGAAAGCACTCGGAAAAGGCTCTGTCGCCTCGATTGTCCAGATCGGGCTAGCCATTGCGTGGGTCGTGCTCTGGGTCGCGCTCGGCGGCGTAATCCTCGGCGCGGCGGGCTACGGGCTTGTGCAACTCGGCATCGCCCAGGGCTGGGTGGACCCAACGATCCTGACCGGTGGCGAGGGCCAGGTCACGATCGGAGGCGGCAACGGCGACTACGACCTCACCTACGACAATCCCGGCGGCGCAACATGGCCGGTTGTCGTTCCGGCGCTCGTGATTGGCGCTGTGTTCATCGTCGGCGCGCTCATCATCGTAGGGCGCCTGCGTCGCCTCTTTGAGAGCTTCACGTCCGGAGAACCTTTCAGACGTGAGAACGCCACCCATCTGCGCGTGATCTGGATTACCATGCTGGTCATGGAGATCGCGCGTTACCTAATCATGGCCAGCGTCGCCGCGCTCTTCGCCGCCGTCGGCTTGCCGCCAGGCGCAAGCGCGAATTTCGAAGTCAATATCGACCTGTCCACCTGGCTGTCGATCGCCATCCTAATCGTTCTCGCAGAGGTCTTCCGCGAAGGCGCACGCATGAAAGAAGAGCAGGAGCTGACGATCTGATGGCGATCCGCGTCACTCTCGACCGCATCCTGCTGGACCGACGCATGTCGCTCACCGATCTGAGCGAACGCGTCGGCGTGACCTTGGCCAATCTGTCGATTCTCAAAACCGGCAAGGCCAAGGCGATCCGCTTCTCCACACTCAACGCACTGTGCCGCGTTCTGGAATGCCAGCCGGGTGAGTTGCTCGCCTTTGAGCCGAGCGAAGCCGACGCCGAACTTGAACGCGCGGACGCCGACGCTTAAAGCGGCGCGCCAACTTCCAAGCCGAAGCTGGCGAGCTCCACGTCGTCTAAATCCGCCGCCCAGATGTAGTCCGCCTCGCCGAACACCGCGAACGAGCGGCCGCCCGCGTCAAAAACGTAACCGACATCGACCCGATACGGATTGGTCATCGCCAAACGGCGCGGATTGCTAAGATTGGCGCCAATGAGCCACGGCAAGTCGATATCCTCGCTCGTCCAATCGCGCGCAATCGCGTCGAAGGTCTGAGGCTCCTCCGCACGCAAATGACCGTACGCGCTCTCCAGCAGCGTTCCGGCGTCGACGCGGATATCCGTTGCGTGCTCGAAGCCAATATCGACGTGGAAAATCGCGCCATCCGCAAAGGTGATCTCGATGGCGTCGTCCCCGCCCAATGGCGCATGGCCAACACGCGCGAGGCGCGCGACCGGCCCAGCCTTCAAGAGCGCCTCAATCACAAGGCTGCCGCGCGCTGCAATTCAAATAGGCGCTGGCACCCCAATTTGGCGAGGCGGATCAGCTCCGCGAACTCATCCTCGCTGAACGGCCGCTGTTCGCCAGTGGCTTGGATTTCGATAAGGCGGCCATCGCCGGCCATGACGAAATTGCAATCGACCTCGGCGTTGGAATCTTCCGCGTAATCGATGTCGAGGATCGCCGCATTCTCGAACACGCCGCACGAAATCGCCGCGACTTGGCCGGTTATCGGGTTGGCCTTCAGCACCTTCTCGTCAACAAGATACTTGCAGGCGCGCGCCAGCGCGACCCACGCGCCGGTGATGGCGGCGGTGCGGGTGCCGCCATCGGCTTGGATCACGTCGCAATCGAGCGTGATGGTGCGATCGCCCAGCGCTTTCAGATCGATCACCGAGCGCAGGCTGCGCCCAATCAGGCGTTGAATTTCCTGCGTGCGGCCCGATTGCTTGCCCTGTGCCGCTTCGCGGCGCCCGCGCGTATGGGTGGCACGCGGCAGCATGCCGTATTCCCCCGTTACCCAGCCCCGCCCTTGGCCCTTGAGCCAGCCGGGTACGCCTTGCTCCACCGACGCGGTGCAGAGCACGTGGGTCTGACCGAATTTGGCCAGGCACGAGCCCTCGGCATAGCGGGACACCGCTGTTTCGAGGCTGATGTCGCGCATTTGGTCGGCGGCGCGGCCTGAGGGACGCATGAAGGCTCCTGATCTATTGCTTTGTTTGGTGCAGTTAGGCCAAAGTCGCCTAACTTTCCTATAAGGACTTATTGAGGGGAGCCCCTTGGCGGAAAAGCCGGGGGAAGTCGATGGGGCGATTCCGAATACGAAAGTTCGTCCAAGTTTGGGCGACTCGCCCTAAGTAGTCTCTATAAACTCTTATAGCAGAGTTAGGCCACAAAGACCTAACATAACCAAATAAACCTATGCGCGCGACCCACAATCCCTACAATCCTGGCGCCGGGGTCCCTCCCCGCGAACTCGCCGGGCGCGACGGCCTGATCGAACAGGCCCGCGTCGCCATCGTGCGCGCCAAGGCGGGGCGCCCAGCCAAAAGCACGATCATGCTGGGCCTGCGCGGCGTTGGCAAAACCGTGTTGCTCAACACCTTCGAGGCCATCGCCGAGGACAATGGCTGCCAGACGGCGCTGCTGGAAATCGATCCCGACAAGCCATTGGCTCAACAGCTCGCGCCGCACCTGCAGCACGTGCTGCATCGCCTCGACCGGTTGAAGAAAGCCGGCGCCGATCTGCAGAAGGCGTTCGGCTCGCTGCAAGCCTTTGCGGCAATGTTCAAGGCGACGGTCAATGATGTCGACTTCAGCCTCGCTTCGCCGTCTGCCACCGGCGATCTGATCATCGATCTCACCGACCTGCTGGTGGCCATCGGCGAAGCCGCCAAAAAGCGCGACACCGCCGTTGTTCTGCTGATAGATGAGATTCAGTACATTCAGAAGGGCGATCTCTCGGCGCTGATCATGGCGCTGCACAAGATTTCGCAGCGCCAATTGCCGCTCTTAATGTTTGGCGGCGGCTTGCCGCAACTCGCTAAGCTTGCTGGCGACGCGAAATCCTACGCCGAGCGCTTGTTCGACTATCCCCCGATTGGCCCGCTCGACGCTGCAGCGGCGCGGCTTGCGCTCACCGGCCCCGCAGCGCGTGAGGACGTGACATACACAGCCGATGCGCTCGACTATTTGGTGGAGCAAACTGGCGGCTATCCGTTCTTTCTGCAGGTCTGGGGCGCCCATTGTTGGGACGCCACCGCGAAGTCGCCGATCAGTTTGGCGGATGCGAAGAAAGCGAGCGCCACAGCCCTCGCCGCGCTCGATGAAGGCATCTTCAAAGTGCGCCTCGCGCGGCTGACGGAACGCCAGAAAGCCTATGCGCGCGCCATCGCGGAGTTCGGCGCAGAACCGGTCCACTCCTCGGACGTGGCTGAGAAGCTGGGCTTAAGCCTGAGCCAAGCCGCACCCATCCGCGACGAATTGATCAAGAAGGGCATGGCCTATTCGCCCGAGCGCGGCCTGATCGGCTTCACCGTGCCGAAATTCGACGAATTCCTACGCCGCGCCATGCCGGCGAAGAAACCGGGCAAAGCACCCAAGCCGCAATGACCTGTGAGGCTGCGCTTGCGCGAACAATTCGCGGCGCTACCTAAGGCCGGCCATGGCGCAACCGCCCTCCCCCGCCACACTCTCAACGCTCGACGCCCGGGCGCGTGAGATTTTCCGCGAGATCGTGGAAGCATATCTCACGACAGGTGAGCCGGTCGGATCGCGCACCTTGTCCAAATTGGGTGGCGTGACGCTGTCGCCGGCCTCGATCCGCAACACCATGGCCGATCTTGTCGGCCTCGGACTTTTGGAATCGACGCACGCCATGGCCGGGCGCCGGCCGACGCAATTGGGTCTGCGCTTTTTCGTCGACAGTCTCTTGCAACTCGGCGACGTCGCCGAGGAGGAAAAGCGAGAGATAGACGCGCGGATCAGCCAGGCGGGAACCAATCCGCAGGACGTGATGGGCGCCGCCTCCGAATTGCTTTCAGGATTGGCGGGCGGCGCGGGGCTTGTGGTGACGCCGGAGCGCGACGCGCCGGTGCGCCACGCCGAGATCGTCGCCATCGGCCCAGGACAAGCGTTGCTCGTATTGGTGTTCGAGGACAATCAGGTCGAGAATCGCATCATCAACACGCCGCCGGATTTGACCTCGGGCACGCTTACGGAAGCCGCCAATTATTTGAACGCGCGCTTCAAGGGCCGCACGCTCGCCGAGGCGCGCGCCGCCGCCACCGATGCGCTTGCCCGCGACCGCGCCGCGCTCGATCAAGCCGCCGCGAAGCTGATCGAAAGCGGATTGGTGGAATGGTCGGGCGAGGACCCGACCTTGGGCCGCTCGCTAATCGTGCGCGGGCGCGCCAATTTGCTGCAAGACCAACAAGCGGTCGCCGACCTGGAACGTGCGCGTAAGCTGTTCGACGACCTGGAGAAGACCCGCGAACTGATCCAAGTGCTCGATCTGGCTAAAGCTGGCGACGCCGTGCGCGTGTTTATCGGCTCGGAAAACCCGCTTTTCTCGCTTTCGGGGTCGAGCTTGATCGTCGCACCCTATATGAACGCCGAACGCCGGGTGGTCGGCGCGCTGGGTGTGATTGGCCCGACGCGGCTCAATTACGCGCGCGTGATCCCGGTGGTGGACTATACCGCGCGCGTTGTCGGCCGCGTGCTCGACGGACGCGGCTCGGACCGCTGATGCAAAGAGGACAGGAATGACGAACGACGCTGAACCTCATCTCGATCCCGAAGCGCCAGAGGCGAAAGCCGATGCGCCGCAAGCGCTCGACCTCGAAGCCGAGCTGGCAAAAGCACGCGATGATCTGCTGCGCGCGCTCGCGGAAGCCGAAAACACGCGTCGCCGCGCCGAGCGTCAGGTTCAGGACGCGCGCGTGTACGCCATCGACCGCTTCGCTTCTGACTTGCTGCCGGTGGCCGATACCTTGAGCAGAGCGTTGGCAGCGGCGCCACGCGACTCCGCGGATGACAGCGTGCGCACTTTGATCACGGGGCTTGAAATGACGGAGCGCTCGCTCGTCGACACCTTCGCGCGCCACGGCCTGAAACGCGTTGGCGCCAAGGGCGAGACGTTCGACCCAAAGATTCACCAGGCCGTCGCCCAGGCGCCCTCAGATCAACCAGCGGGCAGTGTCATCGAGGTGATGCAGCCCGGCTATATGCTCGGCGATCGGACCGTGCGCGCGGCCATGGTGGTGGTATCGGGCGGCGGGGGCGGTGCGACCCAAAGCGTCGATATCACCGTCTAACGGCGAGCTATCCGAAACGATCACGTCGCCCTGCGGCGTTGCAACGCAATCTTGGCGAAAGCGCGCGATTTCGCCTTTGCGCCGCCCATGACAGGGCGTTAACCATATCGCGCGATTTGAGGGAGCTCTCCATGCAGGCGAAATTGAAGTTTGGCGCGGCAACAGCCGCGCTCATGATGCTGGCGCCTACGGCGTTCGCCCAAAGCGACCCCACGGGCGACGCGGCTACACAAGCGCGCCTTGCTGTGGGTCAAAGCATTGAGGGCGAGATCTCCCCCGCTGCCGATAGCGATTGGTATCGGCTGAGCGTGCAGGAAGGCCAACGCTACGCCATAACGCTTGAAGGCGTCCCGAACGCGGACGGCGCAACCATCGATCCAACGCTCGCCATCTATGACCGCGACGGCAATCAGCTTTCGTTCAACGACGACGCTGACGGCTCGCTCAACTCGGCGCTTACTTACACGCCTTCGCAATCCGGCGAAGTGTTTGTCGAAGCGCGCGGCTTCCTTGATGAGGCCGTTGGGCGTTATCGCCTGAACGTCGCCGCTTCAACGGCGCCCGCCGACGACGTGGGCGGCGATGCTGGAACACGCGCGCGCATCACCGCCGGCCGCCCTGCAACCGGCGCGATCGAATCTGAGGGCGATGTCGATTGGTACAGATTGGCGGCACGCGATACGCAACACTATCGCATCGCGGTCACGGGCGGTGAAGAGAGCGGCCAGTTGCGCGATCCGGTGGTGCGCGTGATCGACGCCGAGGGCGTCGAGCTCGCAAGCGCAGACGATTCCGATGGCTCGCTGAACCCCGTCCTCGACTGGGGGCCGCGCGCCAATGGAGACGTTTTCGTCGAGGTCAGCGGCTTTGGCGGCGCCAATACCGGCCGCTATGCGCTCAACGTCGAAGGTACGCGCGCGCCAACAGACGCGATTTCGGGAAACACCCGCACGCGCGGACGCGTCTCGCTCGGATCCAGCGTTGATGGAAGCCTCGATTTCGCGGGCGACCTCGATTGGTACCGTCTCCGCCTTGAAGAAGGCCAATCATATCGCTTTATACTGAACGGCGACGGCGACGCGCCGCTCGGCGATCCCGTCTTGAAGATATATGATGCTGGCGGCGGCGAGCTCGCGATGGATGATGACGGCGGCGAAGGCCTCAACGCCTATCTTGAATTCACCGCTCCAAACACGGGCGCGTACTATGTCGAAGCGCGCGGCTTCAGCGATGACTCAACAGGCGGTTATGTGCTGACCGCACGCGACGGCGACATTCCCGCCGATGCCAGCACCGATGTCGGCCTCAGCGCCGACGGCGATTTCCGCGAAGGCGTCTTGGCTCCAGGCGGCGACCATGATTGGTATCGGCTCGATCTTGCCGCTGGCCA
>JALHOC010000012.1:0-33928 GCA_022843225.1 Hyphomonadaceae bacterium | reverse complement strand
GACGACCGCAAGAGCCGCATCGACATTCCCGGCGATCTCGACTCATACCGCGTCGAGCTGGAGGCCGGCGTGCGTTATGTGATCGACGTGAAGGGCGAAGGCGATTCCCCGCTCGCCGATCCATTCCTCGCCATGATCGACATCAATGGCGAGCGCGTGGATGCCGACGACGATTCCGGAGACGGGCGCGACGCGCGTCTGCGCTTCAGCTCCGCCGAAGGCGGCTCGTTCCTGCTTCAAGTCAGCGGCTTGGGCGGCGCCGCCGGCGATTACTCGATCTCGATTGTGCGCCAGCAGTAAGCCCTGGGGGATGCACAAGAACTCCGGCGGCAACGCCGGGGCTCAAAACGGCGGCGCTGGACAAGAGCGCCGCCGTTTTCTGTTTTCAGCGCACGCCGTGCTCGCGGAACCAGGCCAAGCAACGCGCCCAGCCATCGGCGGCGGCTTCGGCATTGTAGCTGTCGCGATAATCGGCATGAAAGCCGTGTTGCGCGCCGGGATAGACGATGATTTGCGAGTTTGTTGGATTGTCCGCTGCGGAAAGCGAAGCGCGCATAGCTTCGACGCTGTCGAGTGGAATGCCGCGATCGTTCTCGGCGTAGAGGCCCAGCACCGGCGCGCGGATGAGCGCGCCAACATCGTACGGCCAAGGCCGCTCTTCCTGGGCGCCCCAACTGCCCGGTTGTGGCCGCACCAAGCGCCCGTACCACGCGACGCCAGCTTTCACTTCCGGGAACTGCGCGGCCGCCATCCAGACGACCGTCCCACCCCAGCAGAAGCCGGTGATGCCGATTGCGTCGTCCTTTACAAAACGCTGCGCCGCGAGCCAGCGCAGCGCGCCTTGGGTGTCGCCCATGACTTGTTCGTGGTTGGCGGTCGCGACGATGGTGCGGATCGCTGCAAAGTCGGTGAGCGGCGCGGGATCGCCGGCGCGATCGAAATAGTCCGGCGCCAGCGCCACATAACCCTCTCGTGCGAAGCGGCGGCAGACATCCTTGATGTAATCATGGATGCCAAAAATCTCATTCACGACGATGATCGCGCCATGGGCTGCGCGATCGCTCGGCCGCGCGACAAAGCCCGGCAAGCGATAGCCGCCGGCGCCGTCGAACGCGACATCTGCCTCGATCAAGCCTTCTGCGGTTGTGGTCACCGGACTCGCGCACGCGCTCAGCGCGGCAGGCGCATAGCCGGCAAAGAACAAGGACGCGGCGATGCTGCGCCGGGTCGGGTCGAAATTGCCTTCAGGGGTCAGCAGTCTCATGGGTGCTCCGATGGGCCCTTGAGGTTCGCGTCGAACGCGCGGCGGCTTGCGCGGCGCTCAAGGGCGCGCCACGCTGGCCCATCATCTCGGGGCAGAGAGACATGCACAAGCTTTTCTGGGCGACCCTCACCGCGTTGATCGCGGTGAATCTTGGCGGCGAAGCCCTCGCGGCGGCCCTGCCCTTCGATCCAGCCGACGCGACGCGCGCTTGGCTCGCGACCATGGGGCCTGAGGCAACCGAGCGGTCCAACCGCTACTTTGAAGGCGGCTATTGGATCGAGTTCGCTGGAACGGCTGTCTCAATCGCGGTCGCCGGCCTCATCCTGGTTTTGGGGTGGGCGCGAGGCGTGCGCGGTTGGCTTGAACGCACGGTGAAATGGTTCCCGCTTGTCGCGCTTGGCGTCGCGTTCTTCGTGAACCTAGTTTCGACGGTGCTGACGTTCCCATTCAGCTATTATGTCGGGTTCGTGCGCGAGCACCGCTTCGATCTTTCGACGCAGACTTTCCCCGAATGGTTAGGCGAGCAAGCGATCGGGGCAGGCATCGGGCTTGTGATCGGCTCGATCTTTCTTGCGATTCTCTACCTCATCATTCGCGCCGCGAAGAACACGTGGTGGATCTGGGGCTCGGCGGTGAGCGTCGCGTTCGCCGGCCTTCTTATCATGGTGCAACCAGTCTTCATTGAACCGTTGTTCAACACCTACACGCCGATGCAAGAGGGCGCCCTCCGAGACGACATCTTGGCGATGGCCCAAGCCAACGGCGTACCCGCGAACGACGTGCTGGTATATGACCGCTCCCGCCAGACCAACTCGATCAGCGCCAACGTCTCCGGTCTCTTCGGCACCACGCGCATTGCGCTCGCCGACACCTTGCTCGAGCGCGGCAGCCCGGAAGCGGTGCGTGCGGTGATGGGTCACGAAATCGGCCACTACGTGCTTGGCCACATCTACTCGCTCATGATCATGATGACCGCGCTGATCATCATTACCTTCGCCGCTGTGCATTTCGGCTTCCGCGCCATCACCAAGGGGGAACGCTGGGGCGTCCGCGATATCAGCGACCCTGCCGGTTTGCCGGTCGTCTTGGCGCTGATCTCGGCCATCGGCCTCTTAATGACGCCGATCCAGAACAACATCACGCGCTTCCACGAAAACCAAGCCGATGCGTTTGGGCTCAATCTCGCGCGCGAACCTGACGGATTCGCCGAAGCGGCTGTGCTGCTTTCAGAGTATCGCAAGATGGAGCCAAGCGGGCTCGAGGAATGGGTTTTCTATACCCACCCCTCAGGCTGGAATCGTGTGCATCGCGCGATGGTGTGGAAGGCCAACGAGATCGCAGCAGGGCGTTTGGCGCCCTCCCCCGGCGGACCGCCTGCGGGGTGGCGTCCGGATTTTGTCGTGATGCGAGAGGGCGAGCCCGCTGCTCCCTCGACAACTAGCCCGGAGCCGTCACCCGCCGCAGCGTCAGATTGATCCGCCCGCCCTTTGGCAACAGCCGTGACGTACCCGGCAGTATGCGATCAACGCCGTGATAAGCGCGCCGGCTTGGGCCGCCGAGCATGCACACATCGCCCGAGGCGAGCCGCACGCTGCGCGTCGGATCGGAGCGCACGACGCCGCCAATGCGAAACAGCGCGGTGTCGCCGAGCGAGATCGATAGAACCGGCGCGTCCCAGGCGTCCTCGTCACTATCGACATGCAACCCCATGCGCGCGTCGCCCTCGTAAAGATTGACGAGACACGCTTCCGGCGGCGCGGGATAGCTGGTTAGTTCGGCCCACAGCGCCAACACCTTCTCGGGCATGTCGGGCCACGGCTTACCGGTATCCGGGTGGGTCGCCTGGTAACGATAGCCCTGCTCTTTATCGGTAACCCAACCCAGCGCGCCAAAATTGCTCATCCGCACCCGCATCGGCGCGCCAGACTTCGGCATGCGCGGCACATAAAGCGGCCCGGATTTAAGCCGTGCGAACACCTCGTCGCGCAGGGCCTCCTGCTCGGCGCGGCCAAGCAGGCCGGGCCAAAGCCGGAAGCCGTCGAGATCACTCATGGGCCGGGACATAGGGGGCGTGATGCTCCGATCCGGTTTCTTTTTTGTTCCCGACAAGCTTGAGCCAGGTCAAGACCGGGCACTATTCCCCCGCGCCGAATGCGGATAGAGGCCCGCAGGAGGCTTGAACTCGCTCGCGCATCGACCACATGAGCCGGGAAACGTAGCGACCCGAAGCTTTGAGGGGGTGACGGGGCGCTCCATCGTAAACACGTGAAGGAACAGGACGCGCTATTCGGGGACGCCAATCTGGGTCCAAGAGCCGAAACCCGCGCCGCTGAAAGGAATGAGGACGACAATTATGGGCAAAGTGATCGGCATCGACCTGGGCACGACCAATTCGTGCGTGGCAGTCATGGAAGGCGGCCAGCCGAAGGTCATCGTCAACGCGGAGGGCGCGAACACGACGCCGTCGGTGGTTGCGTTCACCGAAAATGGCGAGCGCCTGATCGGCATCCAAGCCGCGCGCCAAGCCATCACCAACCCGACCCACACGTATTACGCCGTGAAGCGCCTGATCGGCCGCTCCGCCGACGACCCGATCGCCAAGAAAGACGCCGATCTGGTTCCGTACAAGATTGTCAAGGGCCCCAATGGGGACGCCTGGATCCAGGGTCGCGACAAGCAATACGCGCCATCGGAGATCTCCGCGTTCGTGCTGCAAAAAATGAAGCAGACGGCAGAAGATTATCTGGGCGAGCCCGTGACCCAGGCCGTGATCACGGTTCCCGCTTATTTCAACGACGCCCAGCGCCAAGCCACCAAGGACGCCGGCCGCATCGCCGGTCTTGAAGTGTTGCGCATCATCAACGAACCAACCGCCGCCGCGCTCGCCTACGGCCTCGACAAGACGCAGAACAAAACCATCGCCGTGTACGATCTCGGCGGCGGTACCTTCGACGTTTCGATTCTCGAGATCGGCGACGGCGTGTTCGAAGTGCGCTCCACCAATGGAGATACCTTCCTTGGCGGTGAGGATTTCGACGTCCGCATTCTGAATTACCTCGCCGACGAGTTTAAGAAGCAGAACGGCGTCGATCTGCGCCAAGACAAGCTGGCGCTGCAACGGCTCAAGGAAGTGGCCGAGCAAGCGAAGAAGGAATTGTCTTCGCGCACGGACTTCGACGTCTCGGTGCCGTTCATATCGATGGATGCAAACCGCAATCCGCTGCACCTCAACACCAAGCTGACGCGCGCCAAGTTCGAGAGCCTGGTGGACGATCTGGTTCAGAAAACGCTCGGGCCCTGCAAGTCAGCGCTCAAGGACGCCGGCCTCTCCGCCTCCGACATCAAGGAAGTGGTGCTCGTCGGCGGCATGACACGCATGCCGAAAATCCAGCAATTGGTGAAGGAATTTTTCGGCCGCGAACCGCACAAGGGCGTCAACCCGGATGAGGTCGTCGCCGTGGGCGCGGCGATCCAAGCCGGCGTGCTGCAGGGCGATGTGAAGAATGTCGTGCTGCTTGACGTGACGCCGCTCTCGCTCGGCATCGAAACCCTCGGCGGCGTGTTCACGCGACTGATCGAGCGCAACACCACGATCCCGACCAAGAAGAGCCAGATCTTCTCAACGGCGGAAGACAACCAAAACGCGGTCACCATCCGCGTGTTCCAAGGCGAGCGCGAAATGGCGGCAGACAACCGTCCCCTCGGCCAGTTCGACTTGGTCGGCATCCCACCCTCCCCGCGCGGCATGCCGCAGATCGAAGTCACGTTCGATATCGACGCGAACGGCATCGTTTCAGTCGGCGCCAAGGACAAAGCGACCAACAAAGAACAAAGCATGCGTATCCAGCCTTCGGGCGGGCTCTCCGAAGCCGACATCCAAAAGATGGTGAAAGAAGCCGAAGAGCATGCCGGCGAGGACAAAGAGCGCCGCGCACTGGCCGAAGCCAAGAACCAGGGCGAAGCCTTGGTGCACGCCACTGAAAAGCAATTGACCGAGAACGGCGACAAAATCCCCGCCAGCGACAAGCAGGCGATCGAATCCGCGATCGCCGCGCTCAAGACCTCGCTTGCAACCGACAACACAGCCGAGATCGCCGCAAACACGCAGGCCCTGGTGCAAGCGTCGATGAAAATCGGCGAGGCGCTCTATGGCGGCCAACAAGCGGGCGGCGGTGGTGACGCGGGCGGCGGCGGCCAGGAAGGCGTCGTCGATGCTGAGTTCGAAGAAGTCGACGGCAAGAAGCGCGCTTAAGGCCAGGAGCAGATCATGCGTCTGGATCTTCGCGCATGAGCAACCGCGATTTCTACGAGATTCTCGGCGTCGCACGTGACGCCGATGCGGCGACGATCAAATCGTCGTTCCGCAAGCTCGCCATGAAATTGCACCCAGATCAAAATCCGGGCTGCAAGGTTTCAGAAGAGAAGTTCAAGGAATTGGGCGAGGCCTATTCCGTGCTCTCCGACCCCGAGAAGCGCGCGCAATATGATCGCTTTGGCCGCGCCGCGTTCCAGAACGGCGCCGGTGGGCCGGGCGGCGCCGGCGGCTTTCACGACTTCTCCGATCTGTTCAACGAGATTTTCGGTGGCGGCTTCGAAGAGATGTTCGCGGGCGGGCGACGCGGCCCGCGCAATGGGCCCGAGCGCGGATCGGACCTTCGCTACGACAAGGAGATCACGCTCGAACACGCGTTTCGGGGCGTGGAGACCGAGATCATCGTGCCGCGCGCGCAAGCCTGCGAGCCTTGCGGCGCCACGGGCTCGGAGGGCAAGGCGCCGTTGCAAACCTGCGCCACCTGCCAAGGCGCCGGTCAAGTGCGCGCCAGCCAAGGCATGTTCCGCATCGTACGCACTTGTCCCAGCTGCCATGGGCGTGGGCAAAGCATCAAGACGCCATGCCGCTCCTGTGGCGGACGCGGGATGACGCAGAAGGAGCGTACACTCGCGGTGAAGATACCCGCGGGCGTCGAGGACGGCACGCGGATACGATTGGCCGGCGAAGGCGATGGGGGCGCGCGCGGCGGCCCGCCCGGCGATTTGTACCTCTTCCTCTCGGTGAAACCACACGCCTTGTTCGAGCGCGAAGGCGCCGATCTCTATTGCCGCGCGCCGACGCCGATGTGCAAAGCCGCCCTCGGTGGCGAGATCGATATCCCCACCATCGATGGCCAGCCGACGCGCGTGACGATCCCGGCCGGCGCGCAAACGGGCCGGCGCTTCCGTGTCAAAGGCAAGGGCATGACGCATCTGCGCTCCAAGGAGCGCGGCGATTTGCATGTTGAGCTGCTGGTGGAAACGCCGGTGAACCTCAGCGCCAAGCAGCGCAAGCTGCTCGAAGAATTCGCCAAGGATTGCGGCGAGGAAGCCCATCCACAGACGCAAGGCTTCTTCGATAGCGTGAAACGCTTCTTCGACAGCGCTGCGGAACCGCCGGCGCGGTGAGTGCTGCCACTCCCCTCTCAATCGCCATTGCCGGGGCCGCTGGCCGCATGGGCCAAGCCCTGATTGCGTCCCTCGCGCAAGACGCGCGTTTTCGGCTGGTCGGCGCCACCGAGCGCGCGGGATCGCCAGCGCTCGGTTCAGACATTGGCGGCGTTCGCGTCACCGACGACGTGCGCGCCGCCAGCGCCGCTGCCGATGCCTGGATCGACTTCACCACACCTGACGCGACGCTCGTGGCCCTCGCCCACTGCCAGGCGCCCGCCGCCATCATCGGCACGACCGGCCTTGGCGCGGCGCATGAAGCCGCTCTCGCGGACGCGGCGCACCGCATCGCCATCGTGCGCTCGGGCAATTTCAGCCTCGGTGTGAATCTGCTCGCGGCGTTGGTGAAACAAGCGGCCGCGAAGCTTGGCCCGGACTGGGACATCGAAATCACCGAGGCGCATCATCGGCGCAAAGTGGACGCCCCGTCAGGCACGGCGCTAATGCTGGGCGAGGCAGCGGCGCAGGGCCGGGGCGCGTCGGCCTTTGGGGCGTTCGTGCTGAATCGGACAAACACGTCAGAGCCGCGCCGCGAGGGAAGCATCGGCTTTTCCGTCATTCGCGCCGGCGGCATTATCGGCGAGCACGATGTGCGCTTCGTGTCCGATCGCGAGGTGCTTACGCTCTCCCATGCAGCACTCGATCGCGGCTTGTTCGCCGACGGCGCATTGGCGGCGGCGCTCTGGGCGAAGGGCAAGCCGCCGGCGCTCTATTCGATGACGGATGTGCTGGGGTTGTAACCCCGCCGCGCCTTGTGCAGCGCCGCGTCGAGCGCCGCTGCGAATGACGCGCACTCCTTCGGCGACAGAAATGCGCCCAGCCTGATCTGTGAGGCGCCGGCGCGAATGAGAACGCCCCGCCCTTCTCGCAGCACGCGCGACCAGATCGGATTAAGTGTCCAGTGCTTTGCTTCACCATCGGCACTGACGCTGGCGACATGAACCTTGCTGGCGGCGATGCGTACATGCTCCTCAACGCGCGCGGCGCGATAATTCCAACGGAATGCCAAGGCGAGCGCCAGAACGTCTAGCCCAAGAAAGCCCGCGACCGGAAACGCACCTTGCGCCATGAAGACCACCGCGAGCACCACATTGGCCGCGATCACTACGATCAGCATCAGCCGAAATGCAGCGAAACTCAGACTGCGGTGCGGGCGCAGCACAGCGTCCATGTAGAGCGGGCCGTCCAGCGTAGGCGGCGCAGGGCTTCGTTCCCAAGCGGGCGTCATACCCCTATGCTAGCGCAACGAAATGTAGCGCCAAGGGAAACTCACACGTGGCCAAGCGCCTCACGAAAGCTAAAGCCGAGGCGCTGTATGCGCGCCTGGCCGACATCCGCCCCGATCCGCGGACGGAGCTTGAGTACACCAATCCCTACACGCTGCTCGTCGCCGTGGTGCTGTCGGCGCAAGCCACCGATAAGGGCGTCAACAAGGCGACCAAGGATTTGTTCAAGCACGCCGATACGCCGGCGAAAATGCTTAAGCTGGGCGAGGCGGGGGTCGCCGAGCACATCAAGACGATCGGCCTGTGGCGTAACAAAGCCAAGAATGTCATCGCGCTGAGTCAAGCGCTTCTCGACGAGCACCACGGCGAGGTTCCGCACGACCGGGAAGCGCTTGAAGCGCTACCGGGCGTGGGCCGCAAGACCGCCAATGTCGTGCTCATGGAAGCGTTCGGCGAAGGCACGATCGCAGTTGATACGCATGTATTTCGCATCGCCAACCGCACCGGCCTCGCACACGGCAAGACACCCAACGAGGTCGAGGCGCAATTGATACGGATCACGCCATCGCACTATTTGCACGGCGCGCATCATTGGTTGATCCTGCACGGGCGCTATACTTGCCTCGCGCGCAAACCCGAATGCCCGCGTTGCGTGATCGCCGACCTCTGCACCTATCAGCCCAAAACGCGCGCAATCGCATCCACGAAAGCGTCAGCGCCCGCTGGCGCGAAGGCCAAAAAGAGATAGGGCTCGATCGCTTCGATCTCGATTACGCGCCACTTGCCGTCATCGCCCAACACCAGATCGATGCGCACATAGAGCAGGCCCTTGGGGGCGCGGGCGCGCGCGGCCTCCGCCGCCTCGAAGGCTTGCGCGGGCGGCGTATCGGAGAAAAAGCGCGTTTCCGACGGGATGTTCGCGAGCCAGCTGCCCGCATTGGGCTGTTTGCGGATCGCATGAGAGAACATACCGCCGAACCAGAACAGCGAGCGCTCCCCTTCCGTTTCGATCGCGCGCAGAAAGGGCTGGATCATCGCCGGCCCTTGCGGGCCCGCTATCAAATCCGCCTCGCTCCAGGCATTGCGCTTTAGCCGCACCGTCGCGATCGAGCCGGCGCCCACTTGCGGCTTGATCACGACTTCCGCCGCATCGAGCGCGTCAAAAGCTTGCGCCACATTGCGCGCATCAGGCTTGTCGACCCAGATTGTCTCGATGGTGGAAGCGCCAAGCTCTTTCAGATAGGTCTTGCGTGCATTCCAGCGCACCACCTCCGGGCTGTTGAACACGCGCAAGCCAGCGCGCTCATGCGCTTCGAGCGTAGCCAGGAACTCATCCGCGCGCGCGGTGTAATCCCAGCAGGTGCGGATGATGGCGGCGTCGTAACCACGCGCGGGCAAGTCCGGCTCGTCCCAAAAAACTGTTTCAAACTCGATCCCGAGCCGAGCGCTCGCAACGTAAATGAGCTGGCGGTCTGGGCGCTCAAGCGGGGGAACGTCGTCACGCGCGATGGCTTCGCCGCGATAGGTGCGGCCATTGAGATAGGCGATGCGCGCCATCAATTGCGCCGCTGCGCTGCTTCCGCTGCACACTGATCGAGACTGGGCGACGCCTCACCCGCGCGGCGCGCACTCGGATGAGCTTGCGCCAAGCGCATCGCATTGCGCGCATCCGACACAAACACCAACAAGAGCGCGCAATTCTGCGAGCGATACGTCAGCGCCGCGCCTGCTCCATCTTGGCGGGCGATGTCCGGCGCGCCAAGCGCACGCTCGATCTCGGCCCGCGTTGGCGCGGTCGACGAACCGGCGGCGGCCAGCAATTGCGCCGCCCGCGAAGGCGCTCCCGCATTCGCGGGCGCTGAGGCGCCGGCACGTGATGCTGGGAGCGGAGTTGTCGCGCACGCCGACAACGCTGCCAAAGCGGCAATAAGACTTATGAATCGCATGCCCCGACCATGCCGCCCAAATGCCGCGCTCGCAATGCTTGCAACGGCGCCCAGCCCAAGCTAGCCCCTGCCCCCATGCCCGTTGAACACTACGATATCGTCGCCGTCGGCAACGCCATCATCGATCTCATCCAGTCCGTCCCCGAGTCCTTCTTGATCGAGGAAGGCATCCCCAAGGACGCGACCTCGCTGATCGATGAAGCGCGCGCCGACCACCTGACCGCACGGCTCTCCGGCGCGATCATGGCGGCGGGCGGCTCGGCCGCGAATACGATGACCGGCGTGACAAGCTTAGGCGGCTCGGCCGGCTATATCGGCAAGGTTGCCGATGACGCTCTGGGCGAGCGGTTTCGCACCGAATTCCGCGCCGCCGGCGTGCATTTCGAAACCGCGCCGCGCCATGCGCCACCGGGCACCGCCCGTTCGATCATCGCGGTGACGCCCGATGGCCATCGCTCCATGAACACGTATCTCGGCGCATCGACGTTTCTCGCGCCCGACGACATCGACGCCGACCTCATCCGCGCGGGTGAGACCTTGTTCCTGGAGGGCTATCTGTTCGATCGCGACGAAGCCAAGGCCGCTTTCGTCCACGCCGCCGAGATCGCACGGGCAGCGGGGCGGAAAGTTTCTTTGACGCTTTCGGACAAATTCTGTGTCGATCGCCACCGCGACAGCTTCAAGCATTTGGTCGCGGGCCACATCGATGTTCTGTTCGCCAACGAAGCCGAGATCATCTCGCTCTATCAAAGCGAAACATTGGAGGCCGCGATCGCCGCCGCGCGCGAGGCGTGCCCGCTCATCGCAGTTACGCGCTCGGCGGAGGGATCGCTTGTCATCACGCGCCACGAGATTATTGCCGTACCGGCGATGCCGGTAACGCAAGTCGTGGATTCCACCGGCGCGGGCGATCAGTACGCGGCAGGCTTTCTGTTCGCGCACGCGCGCGGGCGACCCTTGGCCGAGTGCGGCGCGCTTGCCTCTTTGGCCGCGGCGGAGGTGATTTCTCACGTTGGCCCGCGGCCAGAAACGAATCTGCGCGCGCTCGCATTGAGCAACGGATTCCGGGTCTAGGCCGCTTCCGGCGGGAAGATGCGCGCCCACGGGCCGTCGGGCTTCACCCAACCGAGTAGACCTCGGCGCGCCACGCGCCACCCCGCGCCCAAGACAAGCACGAATGCGCCGAGCACAATCAGCGTTGACGCCGCCAGCGCGCCGGCGCCGAGGCCAACCGCGTTGAGCAGAACGCCGATCGCCACGCCGGTCGTAAGCAACGCGGAAACGATCAGCGCGCGGCGGTTTATCAGAAGCGACACAAACCCAAGCAACAGCACAACAACCAAGGTCGCCAAGGCGGGCGCGACGGCGTCGGCCCCATTGGCGCTTGCCTGAATAAGCCCGCTCGCGTCGGTTGAAGCACCGCTTCGAAAGGCCTGCCCCACCAATCCAAACGCACCGTTGAGAATGAGCGGCGCCGCCGCGAAATGTAGCCAGAACCCATTGTCCGATAGGTGGGTCGCGCGCGCTGGGTCGCGTGCGTCAAACGCGACAGCGGCGCCGAATAGCGAAGCGCCGAGCAGAAGCGTCAGTGCAGGCAGAAGTCGTGTCGCCGCCTCGAAATCAACCATGAGCGCGGAGACGAGCAAAAACATCGCCGCAGTCATGCCCACAAGGCCAAGCGAAAACGGCAATCGAAAACGCGCATAGAACAAGGCTGGCGCGATCACGCCAGCCGCCAGGGCGATCAGAATTCCCGTGCGCACCTCTGCGGGCATGCTCTCAAAATCGACATTCAGCTCAAACCCCTGCCCCAGCAACACACCTGCATAGAGCGTGGCGGCGCCAACCACCGCGAAAGCGGTCAAGGACAGCACAATGGCGATAGCGGGCAAGAACAACCGGCGGCGAAGCGCAAACACTTCACCGAGCCCCCAAAGCGTGCCTGCGGCAAGGAAAGACAATATGCCCACCATAACGGATGCGGTGGCGGGGCTCTTCTGACCCGCGACGACCGAGCCGATGCCTACCGCCAAGCCTGCAGCGAACAGCACGATGCCAATGGCGAGAAACACGTCGTGAAAGTTACGGATGAACCTGAGGTTCTCTTCGCCATCAACAGACGCCGCCTGTGCGTCCAGCGATCGCTGAGAAAGGAAGTCCTGCAGAGCCCGCGCCTGCTCGCTGGTAATGACGCCGGCGGCAGCGGCGGCGTCCAGAGCGGCGCGATCCGTCATCAATCAACCCCCATCACGGCATCTCTTCTGGGGGTCAGGTTGACCGCTCGCCGCGTCGCGATCAAGCGGCATCTTCGGCTGCAATCTCTTCGCTGGCTTGGCGACGCAACAATTCCGTGAATTCGTGCGCCGAGACCGCCGCCCCGCTCAGGAAGCCCTGAGCCCAGTGGCAGCCATGCGCGCGCATGAAATCCATCTCTTCACGGCGCTCAATGCCCTCGGCGACAACTTCCATACCCAACGCACTAGCGAGCGCGAGAATCATTTCGATGATCGCCACGGCCTGCCGATCGCCCCGGCTTAGCGCGCGAATGAATTGCTGGTCGATCTTAATCACATCAAACGGAAGCTTCGAAAGCACCGATAAGCTCGAGTGCCCGCAGCCGAAATCATCGATCGCCAACCGCACGCCGGCGTCTCGCAAAGGCCTAATCGTACGCGCGGCGCGCTCTGGATCTTCAAGCGCCACCGTTTCCGTGATTTCCAGTTCGAGCTGATCCGGTGAGAGCCCGGCGTGTTCAATGATGCGTAGCACGCCCTCGGCGAAGCGTTCGCCCCGGAATTGCAACGCCGAGACATTGACGGCCACCTTAACCGGCTGCCCCGCGCGCGCCCATGCGGCCGCTTTCCAACACGCCTCGCGCATGATGGCTTCCGAGAGCGGCCCAATGAGACCGTTCTCTTCGGCGACCGGAATGAAGCGCGCGGGCCCAATGATCGTGCGGTCAGGGCGCACCCACCGCGCGAGCGCCTCGCACGCTTCGATCCGCCCGGTGGCCAGATTCAGCTTGGGCTGAAAGAACGCGCGAAACTCGTTGCGCTCCAAAGCGCCGCGCATCTCGCGCTCCAAATTGAGGCGCGCATTGACCTCGCGATCCAAAGCCGGCGTAAACAAGCGGACCCGCGCCGGCGAGGCGTGTGCGGCGCCAAGCGCCAAACGCGCGCGCCGGATCACCGCGCCGGCGTCGCCCCCATCGCGGGGCGTGAGCGCGACCCCGCAGGAAGCGCCTAGAGCGAGCTTGTGGCCACGCCATTCGAAGGGACGATTGAGAGCGGCGTTCACATGTTGAGCAAAGCGCGCGGCATCCGTCGCCGAAGCAAGGCGTGGCGCGAACACGCCAAACTCGTCTGCGCCGAGCCGGGCGGCCAGGGCGCGGCGGTCCCCTCGGTGCGCCGGCGCCACTAGTTTATCCACCGCGCGGGTTGCTTCCGCGAAGTGCGTCGCGATCGCCCTCGTGAGGTCGCGCGCCGCATTAGATTCAAGCGTCGGTCGCAACTTCGCGATCCGTTGAAGTTCAAATACCGCCACTGCGCCAAGCTCGCTGCCATCCTGTAGGAGCGCAAAGTCGATCTCGCGCGCGAACCTATCCTGATTGGGCAATTGGGTGATGGGGTCGATGAAAGCTATGTCTTGAATGCGACGCAGCGATTCATCGAGCCGCGCGGTCATCCTGTTGAAGGCGGTCGCCAGAGTCTGAAACTCATCGTGGCTGACAATCTCGATCGGCGCGAGTTCCGCCCCGCTTGCGATGCGCTCCGCCTGTGCGGTCAGCGCATGCAGAGGCGCGGCTGCGCGACGCACCAAGATCGCCGTGAGCGGAATCGAAATCAGAACAAGGCCCGCCGCGATCAACAGAAATGGCGCTAGTGCGACGAATGCATTTAAGCGGTAGGCGTCCGGCGTCCAGACAATCAAACCGACGCCGATCATGCGGCCCGCGCGCATCATCGGCGCGGCGAACGCAACGCCCTCGCCGCTTCGCGCTATGGCAATCTCGCCGCTTTCGCGCGCACGTTGCTCAAGCCCCTCAAGCAGCGCCGCCCCGCGCCGATCGTCGACGCGTTCGGTCAGAACGCCGCCGTGGGCGTCGTGCAGCGAAACCTGCATAACCGTGGCGCGCGCAATGACACGACCGACGACGCGATCCAGTTCGTCGCGCCGGCCCTCTTCTATCAAGCCGCCCCATTGCGTTGCTGCGTGGATGGTTAGATCCGAGAGAACCGCGATTTGATGTCGGGCGCTCTCGCGGTGCGCGCCAATAAGCAATGTAGTGGCGCACAAGGCCGCCGTGACGACGACAAATGTGGTGGTCAGCAGCGCGGCACGGCTTGCCAAGCTGCGCGGCCGGCGCAGCTTCAGTGAAGCAAGTCCTTGGATCCAACGATGCAGCATTGCGGACAAGACCCTTGCCGCATTTGGTTAGTAGGGCCTGAATGCCGCCGCTTTTTGTACAAGCTGCATGTGTTTGGCGCGCCGCTGCACGTTGTTACGTCCGCGACCGCTTAATGAAGACATAATAAGCGCCGGCGCCGCCGTGGCGCTGATGCGCTTGCGCGAACCCCGAAATCATTGGGCGCACGGAAGGGGAAGCCAGCCATTCAGGCAAGCGGCGCTTCAGCACGCCCTCCCCGGCGCGGCCGACCCCAGTGACCACAATCACCGTGCTGTCGCCGCGCGCGCTGGCTGCGGCCAGAAACCGTTCGAGCGCGGCCTGTCCGGTCACCTGCGTGTGGCCGTGCAAATCCAAGGTCGCGCCGATCTCGAGCTTGCCGCGCCGCACGCGCTTCTCGGCCCCACGCTCGGCCGGTGGCGGCGCGAGCTTTGCTGGTGTGCGTGGCGCTGGGCTGGGCGAGGGATTCTGCGCGCGGCTTCGCGGCTTGTGTTCGGCGATCAGCGCTGCATCGGGCTCGGGGAGCGCACGGCGGCGGCGTTTCAGCCCTGACGCGACGCGCCGCCAAAGCTGCTTCTCGTCGGCTGTTAGTTCGCGTTTACGCCCACTCACGCAGCGGTGACGCGCGCGAGCAACCAATTGGGGTCGGGCGACGTGACGGCGCGTTCGAAGGTCCAACGCTCACGGGCGTCGCGCACGCCATGGGCGCCTTCAGCCAGTTCGGCTTCGAACTTCACGGTGACGCGGGCGGTGTCGCCGCGCATCTCTGCTTCGGTGATTTCAGCGTGGCGCAAGCGCACGAGTTCAGGCGCCGGACCGCCGGATTCTTCGCGCTTGTCGATCGCCGCAGCATAGGACTCGAAGACCCTCGGGGTCAGCAGCCCGCGCAATGCGTCGCGATCGCCCTTGGCGAAAGCCTGGATGATCAATTCGTAAGCGCCGCGCGCGCCAGCCACGAAATGATCGACGTCAAAGCTCGGATCGGCGCGCACAATAGAAATCAGACCCTCGCCAGCGGTTCCGCCCGGCGTCGGCGCGGGCTTCTGGGCGAGGGGCTGTTCACGCGGCAAGTCACCTTGCACCGGCTGCGGCTGCGCCGGGCGCTCCGAGCCGGTCCGCTTGCCCAATGTCGTGTAGAGGCGGAACAGAACAAAGCCCGCCACAAACGCCAATATCAGTATTTCGAGCAAGCCCTGGTCCACGTCTGGGAACTCCGAGAAAATCAGCGCCTCAGCCGTCGCGCCGTAGGTATTTGATGCAAGATAGTGCGGATAAGCCCGCTTCGCCAGCGCGGTTGCGTTGCGAGGCTGGTGATCGCATGGTAGCGCCCCTGCCCCGACGGCCCCCACAAAGTCGCGAGTTGGCCCCATGACAACCCAAGCCGCGCCTGATGGCGCCCTCCCTCAGGCCGAATTTCCCCATCTGCGCGTGCTCTCTCAGTACGTTAAGGAACTTTCATTCCAGAACGCGATGGGCGCGGTCGCCACCCAGGCCTACGACATTCAGCCCACGATCGACATGGGTGTTGAGGTGAAGTCACGCCCGCTGGGCGAAAACGGCGAAGCCTTTGAGGTCGATCTCTGCATCAACGTCCAGGCCCGTCGCGGCGAGGCCCCGCTCTTCGCGGTCAACCTCGTCTATTCAGGCGCTTTTCAGTTCGTGAATGTGCGCTCAGACGATACCGAGCCGCTGATCTGGATTGAGTGCCCGCGGCTGCTTTTTCCGTTCAGCCGGCAAATCCTCGCCGAGATTACGCGCGAGGGCGGGTACCCGCCACTGCTGATTAACCCGATCGACTTTACGCCGCTCTACATGAACGAGCTGCGCGCGCGCGAGCAACGCCAGGACGTGCCGCTCGGTCAGCAATCGACGGGTTGAGCGGTCAAGACCCGACCTTCAGCCACAGCGCGTTCTGGCCAAGTCCCGCTACAAACGCGGCGTGATCCGCTTCTTCTTGCGGCGTCATCCGCGAAGGAAGCGGGCTCGCCCTAGGTTGGCGTTGCGCGAACTGGATGGTGCGCGGCGCCGACGCATCGCCGCGCGCGTCGGCAGCATCGGCTTCGAACGCCAAGCGCTGCTCGCGCCCGCCTTTAAGCTGCAGATAAACTTCCGCCAGTATCCGCGCATCGATCAAGGCGCCGTGGCCGCCCGGGCCCTTGCGGGCGGCGAGATCAAAACCGTAGCGATCGAGCTGGAATCTTTTCGCCAAGGCATCCAGCGAGCAGGACGCGCCGGGAAAGCGCTTGCGCGCGATCATCAGCGTATCGACGAAGCGCGCCCCCGGCGCCTCGCCCCGACCGATGCGGCGCATCTCGGCATTGAGGAAGCCTTGGTCGAACGAGGCATTGTGCGCCACCATCGGCGCGTCGCCGATAAACTCTAAGAAGTCGTCCACGATTTCGGCGAACCGTTTGTGGCGGATCAGAAAGTCGCGGGTGAGCCCGTGAACGCGCACCACCTCCTCCGGCACCGAGCGTTCGGGGTTGAGATAGACGTGAAATTCGCGGCCCGTGCGCTCCAGATTCACGATCTCGACACAGCCGATCTCGACGATGCGGTCACGCAGTTCTGGCTCTTGATGGTCCGGAAAAACGCCGGTGGTTTCCGTATCGAAAACGATTTCACGCATGTGACCGCGCTAGTCCTGTTCGCGCAGGGCGTCTAGCGTCGCGCGAACCTGGGCGCGCGTTTCCTCCAGGCTACACCCCGTGTCGATGACGAAGTCCGCGCGCGCGCGCTTCTCGGCATCTGGCATTTGCCGCGCCAGAATTGCCTCGAACTTCTCCGCGCTCATGCCCGGCCGGGCCAAAACGCGCGCGCGCTGCACATCGGCGGGAGCCGAAACCACAACGACCGCGTCCACGCCCTGCGCGTTGCCGCCTTCAAGCAGGAGCGGAATATCGAGCACGGCAAAAGCCGCGCCCTCCGCCGCCTGGGCGGCGAGGAAATCGAGCTGCGCTTGGCGCACAAGGGGGTGCACGATGCTTTCAAGTCGCCGCATCGCCTCAGCATCGCTGACAACGCGCGGCGACAGTAGGGCGCGGTCAATGCCGCCAGCGCGCGCAACACCGGGAAACGCTGCTTCGACAGCCGTCACCCCCGCACCACCAGGCGCATACAAGGCATGCACGGCCGCGTCGGAATCAAAAAAAGGCGCGCCCTCTTCCGCGAACATCCGCGCCACCGTCGACTTCCCCATGCCGATCGACCCGGTGAGTCCGATGATTTTCATGCCGCGAGCGCCGCCATCAACCGCGCGCGCGCCTTTGCGACATCTGGCATAATCCCAAACCAAAGCTCGAACGAGAGCGCGGCCTGATGGATCAACATGCCGAGGCCATCCATGGTCGCGAGGCCGCGTGAGCGCGCGGCGGCAAGCAACGGCGTTTCAAGTGGGCGATAGACAATGTCGGCAATGATCGCGCCGTCACGGCACATCTCCACCGGCCATGCTTGGTCGGGCTGCCCCGTCATGCCGAGGCTTGTGGTTTGTACAATCAGATCAGCGCCGCCAAAGCCGCGCTCCAGATCTTCCCATCTCAGCGCGCGACCATTGGGGATCAGGGCTGCGGTTTCGTCGGCGCGAGCCGGCGTGCGATTGGCGATATGAAGGGTATCGGCATGCGGGCTCAGGGCCCGCGCAATGCCCTGCCCCGCGCCGCCTGCGCCGATGACAAGCACGCGTTTCACACGCGCGCGCCAATCCGGCTGGCTCTCGGACAGCGCGTGCACAAAACCCAAGCCGTCCGTGTTGAAGGCAGACTGCCCGCCCATTTCGTCCCAGCGCAAGACATTCGCCACCGCAAGGTCCGTCGCGCCTGCCGCGCGCGCGGCGGCTTCTTTGTAGGGCACGGTGACATTGGCGCCGCGCACACCGAAGGACCCGAGGGCGCGCAGGGCCGCGATCGGGTTCTCGTTCTTGAGTTCGAGCGCCACATAGACAGCATTAAGCCCATGATCGGCGATCCAGGCGTTGTGCAGGATGGGCGACAGCGAATGCCGCACGGGGCTCCCGATGACGCCATAGACCTGGGTGGTCGAGGAGATGTTCATCTCGGCACGATCCCGTGCTCGCGAAGAAATGCCAAGAGCGGCAAGAGCGGCAAGCCGAGCACGGAGAAGTAATCACCCTCAACGCGCTCGAACAATTGCGCGCCGAGACCTTCGAGCTGATACGCGCCAACGGACGAGAGAACGTCGCCGCCAGTGCGTGCGAGATAGTCATCGAGAAACGCGTCGGAGAACGCGCGCATCTTCAACCGCGGCGTATCGACGTGACGCCAAATGATCGCGCCTTCGCTGGCGACCACGGCCGCACAAAGCAAATGGTGCGATTTCCCGCGCAAACGCATCAGATGTTTCCGCGCTTCGGCGATGTCCTTAGGCTTGTCCAGCGTTTCACCCTCGATGGCCAGCATCTGGTCGCCGCCGATGACGAACCCCTGCCGGGTCCGTGAAACAGAGAGCGCTTTGAGTTCCGCCAACGCGTCCGCCTGCTCACGCGGGGCAAGCCCCGCGGCGCGCAAGCTGGCCTTCGCCGCCTCTTCGTCAACACGCGGCACATCGATCTCGAACACCAAGCCTGCGGCTTCGAGCATGCGTCGGCGCGACGCACTGCCTGAGGCAAGGATCAGGCTCATCCGCCACGATGCTCCGCCAACAGATTGAGAACGGCTGCAGCCGTTTCCTCAATCGACCGGCGCGACACATCGATGGTTGGCCAACCTTCACGCTCAAAGAGACGCTGGGCGTCCATGACCTCACGGCGCACGGCATCCTCATCGGTATACTCGCCCGCCCGCGTCTCCTTCATCGCCATCAAACGATTGCGCCTAATGTGAATCAGACGGTCCGCCGAGATTAACAGCCCGACGACAACCGGCCTATCCTTGGTGAACAATTCCGCCGGCAAGGGGACGCCAGGCACCATGGGGACGTTCGCTGCTTTCACCCCCCGATGCGCCAGATAGACACTGGTCGGCGTTTTCGAGGTCCGACTCACGCCGACTAGGATGACATCAGCATCGAGCAATTCGACCACTTGCTGGCCGTCGTCGTGATCCATCGCGAAGTCGAGCGCATCGATGCGCTTGAAATATTCGGCGTTGAGGCGCCGCGAAGCCCCTACTCTGTGGTTCAACTCCTGCCCCAGATACCGTGAGGTTACCGAAAGCACTGGGTCCAAAACCGCCACACAGGGCATGCCGAGCGCCTTGCACCGCGCTTCTAGCTGGCCGCGATGCTCCAGATTGGAGAGCGTGAACATCACGACGCCTGGGGCGTCCTCGATCTCGCGCAGCACCCGCTCAAGCTGACGTGTGGACCGCACCAGAAAGTAGGAATGCTCAATCGGGATGATGTTATCAAACTGGGCGCAGGTGGCGCGCATGACGCCGGCCAGGGTCTCCCCTGTCGAGTCCGACACCAAGTGGACATTGAAATAAACGCCTATGCTGCCGCGCATGGGTCCTCATATCAGCTGAGCCGCCCTTGTGGACAAGCTGTTGATGGCAATAGGCGCAAAGCCGGTTTACCCGCGCGTTGAGGGAAAGACGCCAGGGTCATTGGTCCCCCAGGGCGATTCCTCCCCGCGCTATTCACAGAGCGCACAGCTGCTTCAAAAGGAATCGCGTCATCGTCACGCGCCCAGAAAATCGGTTTGTGGACTGCGTTTTTGGCCTGGGTCGGCTAGAGCAAGTCTGGGGACAAGCTGTGGAAATCCTTTTTCTCCCGGTTTGCGTATCGCCACAACAACGAGTCCTCCCTAATCAGGGTTCAGAATCTTAGGTTTAGAGGAAGTCATGGTCGGTCGGGAAAACCTTCCCGCTCTTATGCGTGTCTTGAACGGCGAGCGGCTTGAGAGCCCTCCGCTATGGATCATGCGCCAAGCGGGTCGCTATCTCCCGGAATACCGGGAGCTGCGCACCCGATCGAAGAGTTTCATGGAGTTTTGTTATTCGCCCGCTCTCGCGACCGAGGCTGTCATGCAGCCCTTGCGGCGCTTTCCCTTGGATGCGGCCATTCTGTTTTCTGACATCTTGGTCGTGCCCGATGCTCTTGGGCGGAAGGTCTGGTTCGTCGAAGGCGAAGGACCGCGGCTCAATCCTCTGATTGGCGAGGACAAATGGGTTTTCGACGATCCGGAGCGCGGGCTGCAACGGCTTGCCCCGGTCTATGAAGCGGTGGAGCGGATCAAGGGTGGGCTGGATAAGACTATCGCGCTGATCGGCTTTTGCGGTGCGCCCTGGACGGTTGCGACCTACATGCTGCAGGGCGAAGGCGGCGAAAAGGATCGCGCGCGTCGCGCTGTATATGAGCGCCCGGCCGATGTGGATGCACTCCTGGATGTGCTTGTCGAAATGAGTGCGCGGCATTTGGCCGAGCAGGTCAAGGCCGGCGCTGATTGTGTGCAAATCTTTGAGAGCTGGGCTGAGGGGCTGCCTCCTCCCCTGTTCGAACGCCTCATCATCAAGCCGACTCAGAAACTCGTGAAACGCCTACGCGCGCTTGGCGTGACCGCGCCCATCATTGGCTTTCCGCGCGGCGCGGGCGTGGCGATCTCGACCTACGCCAATGTCACGGGAATTGACGCGATCGGGCTCGACACCAGTGTCTCCTCGCGTCTCGACCTACCGCAGACAATGGCGGTGCAAGGCAATCTAGACCCGCAATTGCTGGTCGTGGGTGGCGCGGCTTTGGAGCACGGCGTGCTTGAAACGATCGCGCGGTTCAAGGATAGCCCGCACATCTTTAATCTCGGCCATGGCATCACGCCCCAAGCGACGCCTGAAAACGTCGCGCGCCTCGTTGAATTGGTGAAGGGCAAGGCATGAGCGCTCTCCCTGTTGAGGAACCAACGTCCGATGCGCGCCGCAGTTTACGGGCCATGACATCGCGTCGCGTGGCCATAATCTTGTTCAATCTGGGCGGACCAGATTCTCCGAAGGCAGTGCGCCCCTTCCTGTTCAACCTGTTCAACGACAAGGCAATCATTAGCGCGCCGCAGCCCTTTCGATTTCTGATCGCGCAGCTGATTTCTAGAACGCGCGAGAAATCCGCGAAAGCGAACTACGCCTTCATGGGTGGCAGCTCGCCCATTCTGCCGGAGACGCAGAAGCAGGCCGACGCGCTCGAAGCCGCCATCGCGCAGCGCGTTAGCAACGTGACCTTCAAGTGCTTCCCAGCCATGAGTTATTGGAAGCCGTTCGTGAAGGACGCGGCCAAGGCCGCGGAAGCTTGGGGTGCGACCGATGCTGTGCTCCTGCCGCTCTATCCCCAATTCTCATCCACGACATCGGCGTCATCTTTAGCCGCTTGGGCCAAGGCCTCGCGCCTGCCCTCTTCCACGATCTGTTGTTACCCATCGGGCCAGAAATTCGCGCAAGCGCATGCCGATACAATTCTCACTGCATGGCGCCAAGGCGGCTCGCCGCCAACGCCACGCGTGTTGTTCTCCGCGCATGGCCTCCCGCAGAGTGTGATCGAGCGCGGCGATCCGTATCAATGGCAAGTGGAGCAGACCGTCGCGGCGGTGCGGCGGCTCTTGCCGTCGGGCTGGGATGCGGTGACCTGCTATCAGTCGCGCGTTGGGCCGTTGAAGTGGATTGGCCCTTCAACCGAGGAAGAACTTCACCGCGCCAGCACGGACCGCCAGGGCGTCATCGTATCTCCGATCGCGTTTGTCTCGGAGCACATTGAGACCCTTGTCGAGCTCGACATTGAGTACGCGCAACGCGCTCAAGAGCTCGGCTTGCCATATTATTTGCGCGCACCAGCTTTGGGCGCGGAGCCGGCCTTCATTGACGCGCTGGCCGATTTTGTGGAGCGTGCGCTCACCGCGCCAGGCAAGGTTGAGCCGGACTCGGGCGGGCGAATCTGTCCAGCCTCGATGAAGCTTTGCGGCGCACGGAACTGAACTTCGGGGGCTGAGTTCGATGGATCACGTGATCGGTTATGATCTGGCCCGCGGGCTACATATCATCGCGGTGATCGCCTGGGTTGCGGGGCTGTTGATGCTGCCGCGCTTTTACGCCTACGCGACATCGGGCCAGCCTGGCGGCGAACTCGATGCCGCGATGCTGAAGGCCGCGCGCAGCCTGCGGCTGATCATCTTGACGCCGAGCCTGATCCTGGCCTGGGCCTTCGGTATTTTCCTGTTCGGAACCTACATCACCGGCGATTGGGGCCGCCCCTTGGGCGAGATCCTCGTTGGGGTGCCGCACTGGTTCTGGGGCAAGCTCCTGCTGGTGTTGGGCTTGTCTGGCTATCACGGCTACCTAATTGCTGAGGGCCGCCGGCTCGCTGTGGGCGAGCGCCGCCGCTCCGAAACCTTCTGGCGCCGGTTCAGCGAGATCCCCTTCCTGATCGCCATCGCCGTTGTCCTCTTGGCAACGGTTGAGCCTTAGAAGGGTCTTGCGGCCTCGCCTCGTGCGCGGGGGTGCTTGACGGCTGCGAGCACTTATGGTGTCCCTCCGGCGTGCGACGAGTCCCAGCGCGGGCTCGGCGCGCATCGCGGCGGCGGCGCCGAAACTCCCCTCCTTTCCGCCGGCTTTCACATTTCCAGACGGTCCCGCCCAACGAGCTTGCGCGCGCGGACCTCTCCTCAGAGACAAACCATGACACAAGAACAAGCACTCGAAGGGCTCACCCAGCTGACGCTGCAAGAGCTCAAACGCAAACCCCCCACCGAAATCCTCGCGCTCGCGGAATCGCTCGAGATTGAGGGCGCAAACACACTGCGCACCCAGGACATGTTGTTCGCGATCCTGAAATCGGTCGCCGAACGCGGCGTCGAGATCGGCGGCGCCGGCGTATGCGAAATTCTACCGGACGGCTTCGGCTTTCTCCGCTCGCCGCAATCGAGCTATTTGCCGGGCCCGGACGACATCTACATCTCGCCACAGCAGATCCGGAAATTCGGCCTCCGCACCGGCGATACGGTGGAAGGCCAGATCAAGGCGCCGAAAGATGGCGAACGCTATTTCGCGCTGACCAGGGTCAACTCGGTCAATTTCGAAGATCCGGATAAGGTCCGCCACAAGGTCCACTTCGATAACCTGACCCCGCTCTATCCGACCGAGCGGCTGAAGATGGAACTCGAAGACCCGACCATCAAAGACAAGACGGGCCGCATCATCGACATCGTCGCCCCGATCGGCAAAGGCCAGCGCTCATTGATCGTCGCGCAGCCGCGCACGGGTAAAACCGTCATTCTGCAGAACATCGCCAAGGCGATTGAAGCCAACCACCCGGAAGTGTTCTTGATGGTTCTGCTGATCGACGAACGCCCCGAAGAAGTCACCGACATGCGCCGGACGGTAAAGGGCGAGGTGGTTTCCTCCACCTTCGACGAGCCGGCGACGCGCCACGTGGCTGTGGCGGAGATGGTGATCGAGAAAGCCAAGCGCCTCGCTGAGCACGGCAAGGATGTCGTCATTCTGCTCGACTCCATCACGCGCCTCGGTCGCGCCTACAATGCCACCGTGCCCTCTTCCGGCAAGGTGCTGACGGGCGGCGTCGACGCCAACGCGCTGCAGCGCCCGAAGCGTTTCTTCGGCGCGGCGCGTAATCTCGAGGAAGGCGGCTCGCTTACAATCATAGCCACGGCGCTCATCGACACTGGTTCGCGCATGGACGAAGTGATCTTCGAAGAATTCAAGGGCACGGGTAACAGCGAGCTTCAGCTGGACCGCAAGGTTGCCGACCGCCGCATCTTCCCAGCCATCGATGTGCTCAAATCGGGCACCCGGAAGGATGAGCTGATCACCCCGAAAGAGCACCTGCAGAAGATGTACGTGCTGCGCCGCATTCTTTCGCCGATGGGCACGCAGGACGCGATCGAATTCCTGCTGGATAAGCTCAAGGGCTCGAAGAACAATGACGACTTCTTCCAGAGCATGAATACGTAGGGCGCTCGAAGCGAGGCAGCGCTTTTTCTGCTGGTGTCCAGCAGGCTCAGCCGAAATATAAAAACACCGCGACGCGCTCGGATGGGATTAGCACAAGCAGACCCTCGCCGTGTGCGAACGTTGCGTAGTATGCGCCGGGACGGCCCGCCGCCTCGTGCGGGCGACGCACAAGCGGATGCAATCTATTGCTGCACGCCCACGCGCCGCTACCGTTGATGCCTTCGTGGCTCCTCAACGGCGTCTCGCTCCACGAGGACAAGGTTTGCCCTCGTCCCGTTGTGTCTCCTCACCCATGCAAATAGCTTGCGGCGTCGGCCTGCAGACTTCGCGCGGACTCGTCGCTCAACCGAAAGATCACGAGAACGCAGCCCTCACGAAAACCGCTGACGTTTTCCTGGTGAAGGCTTTCGCCAAGCTCCACGCCCGACGGAAACGCTCGCCGCGCAACGTCGACCTGAGGCGGGCCCACTGAGAGATAGGCGACAATTGCGACCACCAGGATAAGCGCCGCGGCGACAATTACCGCGCCAATGCTGAGAACCGCGCCGATGGCTTGCCTCACGCTCACGGCGTCAGCACCAAGCTTCCAGTTGTCTTGCGCGCTTCGAGATCGCGGTGCGCTTGCGCGGCGTCGGCCAACGCGTAGGGCTTTGGCCGCGCGATCTTCACAGCGCCCGTCTCCAGCACATCGAATAAATCCGCAGCGGTTTCGTCGAGCTGCTGGGTGGTCGCCGTGTAGTGCGCTAGGCCGGGGCGAGTCAGGAACAGCGACCCCTTCGCGGAGAGTACGCCGGGCGCAATCGCCGGCGGCGGGCCAGAGGCATTGCCGTAGCTCACCATCATGCCCAAGGGGCGCAGGCTATCGAGCGAGCCGCGCCAGGTATCGGCGCCAACGCCGTCATAGACGACATGCGCGCCCTCTTTCACGATCGCGCGCATGCGCGGCGCGAAGTCGTCCTCGCCGCGAACGACGAGCGTATGGTCGGCGCCAAGCGCCTTCGCGATCCCAGCCTTCTCCTCGCTGCCGGCCGTCGCAATCACATGCGCGCCAAGGTGCTTGGCCCATTGTACAAGAATTTGTCCGACGCCTCCGGCCGCTGCATGGATCAGGACCCAATGGCCTGGTTCCACGCGAAACGTCTTTCTCAGAAGATAACGCGAGGTCATGCCTTTGAGCATCGAGGCCGCCGCGATGTCGTACGAGATTGCATCGGGTAAGCGCACGGCGCGGCCCTCGGGAAGCACATTCGTTTCCGCATAGGCGCCGATCGGACCCGAGCAATATGCAGCGCGATCACCGAGCTTGAAGCGCGTCACGCCTTCGCCAATCGCATCAACGACGCCCGCTGCTTCCAGCCCCAATCCGCTCGGCAACGCGATCTTGTACGAGCCCGCGCGGTGATAGGTGTCGATGAAGTTCACGCCGATCGCGTGATGGCGCACCCGGATCTCGAGCGGCCCCGGCGCAGGCTCGGCGATGTCGGCGAGCGCCATCGCCTCTGGCCCGCCATGCTGTGTAATGCGGATGGCTTTCACTGCGCCGCCTCGCATTGCTTGGCGCCAAAGCCCTCCACGCCATCGGCCGCATCGAGATCGCGCGCGGCTGCTGCGGGCCGATCGGTAGCGATCAAATGGATACCCGTCTCGGCAAACTCCGCATATTGATCATCGCCGGAAGCGGCGAAGCGATTGTCCCAGGACTCGCGCCCGCCCAGCGTGCCGAACAGCACTTCGACACCGCGCTGCGCAAGCGCCGCATTGAGCGCGCTGTTGGGCTCGTCGATGCCGGTCCAAGCCAGGATGCGGGTGAGGTCGACGCGTGCGCGCTCCAATTCTTCGAGGTCGGCCTCGCTTCCGATGCTGGTCGAGATCATCAGCTCAGGCGCGAGCCGATGCACGCGGATTGCGGCGGGCACGCTGTACGTGATGAAGATCACGCGATCGGCCGCATTGGCCGCGCGCACTTCGGCGACAACGTTTTCGAACGAGACGCCGCGCTTGACGTCGAGTTCAAGCACCGCCTTGCCCGCCGCCCAGTCGAGCGCCGCGCGCAGTGTGGGAATGCGCGCATCGAGCGTCTGCCCGTTCTCGTCTCGCAGCCGCAAGGCCTGCAACTCGGCCAGCGTGGCCTCTTCCAACAACCCCGTGGCGGTCGTTGTGCGGTCAAGCTCCTCGTCGTGCTTGAGAACGAGCACGCCATCTGCGGTTTCGCGGATGTCGATCTCCAGCATGGCTGGCGTGTGGCGCAGCGTGTTCTCGAAGGTCTCGATCGCGTTCTCGGCGAAGCCCGGCTCCGGCCCGCCGCGATGCGCTGCGACGACGGTCTGACCTTGTTCGCGCAGGCAATCGAAGAAGCCCGCCAAATCGGCGGGCGCGAGTGTATACGCTGCTGCGGACTCGGTTGGTTGCTGGTTGGCGCTTTGCTGCTCGCATGCCGCCAGCGCCAGCGCGCAGGCGCAGATCAGAAGCGCGCGCCTCATGCCAGGTGCTCCTTCAGGAACGCGACCGTGCGGCCATCCGCCAGCTGTGCGGCGGCGGCATCATAATGCTTGCCGCCTTCGCGCGTGAACGCGTGGTCCTGCTCGGCATAGGTGTGCAGCGTGATTTTGGAATTGCCGCCGAGGCCGGCCTGCATGGCCGCTTGCGCCGCGGCGTCCACAAAGCCGTCCTTGCCGGCGATGTGCAGCATCAGCGGCTTCGTGATGTTGGCGGCTTCGCCGACGAACGAGGGAATGTTGACGCCGTAATAGCCGACACAGGCGTCGCAATCGGTGCGGCACGCGGTGAGGTAGGCCAGCAGGCCGCCGAGGCAATAGCCGACTGCGCCGACGTTCGCCGCGCCGATCGAGCGGGCATGCGCGACCGTCGCCTGGATATCGCGGACGCCCGCATCCACATCGAAGCGCTTGAAATAGTCGAACGCCTGCGCCCACTCCGCTTCGCTCTGGTCGGTGATGTCGATGCCGGGCTGTATGCGCCAGAAGAGATCGGGCGCGATGGCGAGGAAGCCTTCGCCCGCCAGCCAGTCGGCCTTTTTGCGCATCACCGAATTGACGCCGAAGATTTCCTGGATCTCCACCACGGCGGCTCTCGGCGTGCCAACGGGGCGCGCCACGTACGCCCGGAAGGCGCCATCCGGCCCCTGCACCTCAACCCACTCGCCCATGACCTAGCCTCCGTCTGTCTTGATCCGATTGGCCGCGTTATAGACATCCCGCGCGCGCTTGGCGCGAAGGATTCGTGACCCATGAAGTTCACCGTCAATGTCGAATGCAGCCCAGAGGAAGCGCGCCGCTTCATGGGCCTGCCGGACGTCACCCCAATCAACGAGCAGCTTGTGGCTGAGATGGGCAAGCGCATGGAGGCCAATCTCTCGCTGATGAGCCCGGATACGATGATGCAGTCTTGGATGAGCGTGGGCACGCAAGCGCAGGACGCGTTCGTGAAGCTAATGACGAGCGCTGCGGGCGCTTCCGTTCCACGTGCAAAGCCCTAATCGCACTTAGATATTTTCACATGAAACCCGAGACCATCGTGGCGTTGGCGTCCGGCGCGGGCCGGGCTGGCGTTGCAATGATACGGGTGTCTGGGCCGCAAGCTGGCGCGGCTCTTAGCGCGCTGACAGCTACGGATTTGCCGCCGCCGCGTTTGGCGACGCTGAGCGCTTTCCGCGATCCAGCGAGCGGCGAGTTGCTCGATGAAGGCTTGGTGCTTTGGTTTGCCTCGCCCGCCAGCTTCACTGGCGAAGATGTCGCCGAACTGCACGTCCATGGCGGGCCGGCGGTGATCGAGGCGGTGGTCAACGCCTGCCTAAGCCAGCCTGGCGTTCGGCCAGCGGAGCCTGGCGAATTCACGCGCCGCGCCTTTGAGAATGGCAAGCTCGACCTCGCCGAAGCCGAGGGCCTTGCCGACCTCGTGGACGCCGAAACCGAGGGCCAGCGCCGCCAAGCGCTCCGGCAAGCCAAGGGCGCGCTCAGCGCGCTCTATGAAGGCTGGCGGGGCAAGCTGATCGAGGCGGCCGCCTTGATTGAGGCCGAGATCGACTTCCCGGATGAGGACCTGCCGGGCGCGCTGTCGCGCCGGGCGGGGCCAATCCTGCGGGCGCTGGCCGACGACATGGGCGCGCATCTAGCTGATCATCGCGGCGAGCGGGTTCGCGACGGCTTTCGCATCGCCATCATCGGCCCGCCCAATGCCGGCAAGTCGAGCCTGCTGAATGCCCTGGCACAGCGCGAGGCGGCGATTGTCAGCGACATCCCGGGCACCACGCGCGACGTGGTTGAGGTTCGCCTCGTCCTGGCCGGCTACCCAGTCTGGATCGCCGACACGGCGGGCTTGCGCGAAGCCGCCGACGCCATCGAAGCGGAAGGTGTGCGCCGGGCGCTGGCGCGGGCTGAGGAAGCAGATTTGCGGATTGGCTTGGTAGAAGCCGACAACGCTACCGTGCCGGCGCTGCTGGCCGCGCTGAGCGAGAGCGATCTGGTCGTTAAGTCTAAGGCCGACCTGACAGGTGAGTCCGGGCCGCTGACGGTGTCCGCCAAGACTGGCCAGGGCATCCCAGACCTCCAAGCCCTAATTGCGTCGCGCGTCGCCGAAGCGCTCGGTCGCGAAGAGGCGCCCGCGCTGACGCGGGCGCGGCATCGGCGCTTGGTGGAAGAAGCGCGGGCGGCGCTTTTCCGCGCGATCCCAGCGCTCGACGCTGGCCCCGAATTGGCTGCCGAGGACGTACGCGTCGCCGCGCATGCGATTGGGCGTCTGACGGGGCGCATCGATGTCGAAGACTTGCTCGATGAGATTTTTTCGAGCTTCTGTATCGGCAAGTGAGATCGCACGAAAAGTCGCGATTTACATGGCGTTTCACGCGAAACTGGTGAAGGCGCAATTAGGGAGTTTCGCGTGAAGCAGCGGTGCGCTCGCGGTCGTACTTCGTACAACACACTCACCCATTCCCGGGGCGATGCGCAGCATCGAGCGCGGGACCCACAAACACAGCAGCTCGACGTTGGAGCGCGATCGCCCCGACGGAGTCTATGGTCCCGGACTACGCGTTGCGCATCCGGGGGTGGGTGATGAGCGTGAGCGAGTGACGCGGCAAACCCGCTCCTATATGAAGTCCCAACACATGAGTTCAGAGCGCTCCTTCGACGTGATCGTCATCGGCGGCGGCCACGCCGGCTGCGAGGCCGCGGCGGCGGCCGCGCGTCTCGGCGCGCGCACGCTGCTGCTCACGCACAAGCTCGAGACCATCGGCGAGATGAGCTGCAACCCGGCCATTGGTGGCCTGGGCAAGGGCCACCTCGTCCGTGAGATCGATGCGCTGGACGGCGTCATGGGCCGCGTCGCCGACGCCGGCGGCATCCAGTTCAGACTGCTCAATCGCTCCAAGGGCCCAGCCGTCCGCGGACCGCGCGCGCAGTCGGACCGCAAGCTCTATCGGGAAGCCATGCAAGCCGCGCTGGCGGCGCAGTCGGGGCTGACAATCGAAGCGGATGCAGTCGAGGACCTGGTGCTGGCGGAAGGCGCCGTGGTCGGCGTCACCAACGCCGACGGCCGCGAATATCGCGCTCCGCGTATTGTCCTCACTACCGGCACGTTCCTGAAGGGCGTCATCCATATCGGCGACAAGCGCATCCCGGCAGGTCGTCACGGCGAGGCCCCTGCGATCGGGCTCTCAGATCGCTTGTACGGCGCGGGTTTCGCAATGGGGCGTCTGAAGACCGGCACCCCGGCGCGCCTCCAATCCAGCTCGATCGATTGGGCCTCGCTGGAGCTGCAGCACGGCGACGAAGAGCCCTCGCCATTCTCGTTTCTGACCGCGCGGATTACCAATCCCCAAATCGCCTGCGGCGTCACCTACACCAACGCCGAAACCCATAAGATCATCGAAGACTCGCTCTCGAAGTCGGCCGTCTATTCCGGCGCGATCAGCGGGCGAGGGCCGCGCTATTGCCCTTCGATCGAAGACAAGGTCGTGCGCTTCGCTGACAAGTCCGCGCATCAAATCTTCCTCGAACCCGAAGGTCTGGACGACGACACGGTCTATCCAAACGGCATCAGCACATCGCTACCGGAAGACGTGCAAGAGCGCTTTATCCGCACGATCGCTGGGCTCGAGAACGTTGTCATCAAGCGCCACGCTTATGCGATCGAGTACGATTACGTCGATCCGCGCGAGCTGATGCCGACTTTGGAGACCAAGCGCATCAAGGGCCTTTATCTCGCTGGCCAGATCAACGGCACGACGGGCTATGAGGAGGCGGCCGCGCAAGGGCTGATCGCCGGGCTCAACGCCGCGCGCGCAGTGGGCGGGGGGGCGCCGTTCGAGATCACTCGCGCTGAGGGATACATCGGCGTGATGATCGATGACCTCGTCACGCGCGGCGTCACCGAGCCCTATCGCATGTTCACGTCGCGCGCGGAGTATCGGCTCTCGCTGCGCGCGGACAACGCCGACCAGCGCCTCACGCCAATGGGTGTTGCGCTTGGCTGCGTCGGCGCGGAGAGGGCGCGTGCGTTCGCCGCTAAAATGCGTGAAATCGAGGCCGCGCGCGTGTTGGCACAATCGCTGTCGCTGACACCGGCCCAGGCCGCGAAGGCCGGGCTGCAAGTCAATCAAGACGGCGTTCGCCGCGATGCGCTGCAATTACTGGCGTATCCGAACGTGACGTTCGAGCGCTTGCGCGCCGTGTGGCCGGAGCTGGACGCATTGTCGAGCCAGGCCCGCGAACAGCTTGAGATCGACGCGCTCTATGCGGGCTATCTCGAACGCCAGGCGCTCGATGTGGAAGCCTTCAAGCGCGACGAGGATTTGCGGCTTTCGCCCGACCTTGACTACGCGGGAGTCGGCGGGCTTTCCAATGAAGTGCGCGAGAAGCTCATGGCGGCGCGGCCTGTCACGCTCGGCCAAGCGTCACGCATCGAAGGCGTCACGCCTGGCGCGCTCACAGCTTTGTTGGCGCATGTGAAGCGCGAGCAGAGGAGGCGCGCATGATCAGCCGCGATACGCTGTTTCTCATACGCGCGCCGTTCGAAGACGTGGCGCTGGAAGGCGCCTGGTATTGCCATGATTGCGCAGCGATGGAGGGCGCGCTGCTCGCGAACCCGCATTGGGCGCGGGCCATCGATGTGCGGCGCCTGCCGTTCCCGCGCCCGCGCAACGAGATCATCGCGCTGATCGGGGAGATGAACCAGGGCATGCCGGTTCTGGTTCTGGCCAACGCCAACAAGGCGCCCGCTGAAGCCCGCCGGGCTGAGGGCAGGGCCTTCCTGACCGATACCCGCGCTATCGGCCGCTACCTCGCCGCTGCCTGCGGCGGCGCGGGGCCGCACCCGTGAGCGCCGGCTCCACCGCCTTTCAAGCAGCTCTTAACGTTTCACAGGAAACCCTCGATCGGCTTGAGACCCACCGCCTTCTCTTGGCGGAATGGTCTGAGCGCATGAATTTGGTAGGCCCCAAGGAGTTAGAACTCTTCTGGCCCCGCCATGCGCTGGACTCAGCGCAGGTGGTGCGCCTCGCGCCAGGCGCGCGCCGGTGGGTGGATCTGGGCTCGGGGGCCGGTTTCCCGGGCTTGGTGGTTGCGGCGATGCTGGCGGATGTCCCTGGCGCGAGCGTCCATCTGGTCGAATCCACCGGAAAGAAGGCCGCTTTTTTGCGTGCGGTAGCCGAGGCCGCCGCCCTTCCAGTTCAGGTGTTCAATCAACGGATTGAGGATTTCGGGGCAGGCGAGGGGCCATATGATGTGGTCACCGCGCGTGCGTTGGCGCCCTTGCCGCGACTCATGGCCTATGCGAAGCCGATTCTGGCTTCGGGCGCTCAAGGGCTCTTCCATAAAGGCGCAGACCTCGACGCCGAGCTGAGCGCCGCGAAGGAAGCTCTTCAGGGTGGGGGCTTTAGGGCGGACGTGCTGGAGAGCCTCAGCGACCCGCGCGGCCGAATCGTTCGCATTACGAAGGCCGCCTGAATCGCCCGGCTCGAAGAGGAGTTTGGTGACATGCGTGCACTGGCGATCGCCAACCAGAAGGGCGGGGTGGGCAAGACGACCACTGCCATCAACCTTGGCACCGCGCTGGCCGCGACCGGCAAGGGCGTGCTCATTTTCGACACCGACCCGCAAGGCAACGCCTCGACAGGTATCGACATTCACCCCCAGGACCGGGCCGTCAGCAGCTACCATGTGCTGGTGGGCGCCGAGCCGATGTCCAAGGCGGTGCTGCCGACGAAAGTGCCCAACCTCTTTATCGTCCCGGCGGACGCGAACTTGTCCGGCGTCGAAACCGAGCTGATGGCGGGCGGGCGGGCGCAATTCCGGCTGCGCGACGCCCTCACGCAATTTCGCAGCGAAAGCTCGCTCAATATCGATTATGTGCTGATCGATTGCCCGCCCTCGCTGAACGTGTTGACCGTGAATGCGCTTACAGCGGCCGACGCTGTGCTTGTTCCACTGCAAACGGAATACTTCGCGCTTGAGGGTCTGGCGCAGCTGGTCGCCACCATCAACGCCGTGAAACAGAACCTCAATCCGGCCCTCGAAATTCAGGGCGTGGTGCTGACCATGTATGACAAGCGCACCACGCTGTCGGAGCAGGTGGCGCAAGAGGTGAGGGCGCACTTCCCGGATAAGGTCTATGAGACTGTGATCCCGCGCAATGTGCGCATCTCTGAAGCGCCGAGCCACGGATTGCCCGCGATCATCTACGATCAGAATGCGTCCGGCAGCAAAGCCTACATCAATCTTGCCAAGGAGCTGATCGAGCGGGAGCGAATTCGCAGCGCCGCCTGACGATTGGCCGGCAATTTTTACCCGTGGGTAAGACCTGCCTAGCGAATACTTAAGCATCAGCCGAATCAGGGTCGGACGGGAGACGGGCATGAGCGAGTTTGCGAAGCGTGGCTTGGGGCGCGGGCTCTCGGCTCTTTTGGGCGAGCCGGTGAAAACCGAACCGCCGGCGAATGCGCCCGCTTGGCCGGCGCCGCAGCAGCAGGCGGAAGCGCCGCGCCCGGCCGCAGCGCCGATTGAGCCGCCGCGCAATGTGTTCGAGCTTCCGATCGCTCAGCCGGCGGCAGCGCCGCAACCCGCGCCCGTTCCCGCTGCGGCAGCGCCGACGAGCGCCGGCGCCGACGTGGGCCCGCGCTCGCTGCCGATCGATCTTGTACAACGCAATCCCGGTCAGCCGCGCCGCCACTTCGACGAAGCCGAGCTGACCGATCTTTCGAACTCGATCCGCGCGCATGGCGTGTTGCAGCCGATCCTCGTTCGCCCGGTCCCAGGCGGCAAATACGAGATCGTCGCTGGCGAACGCCGCTGGCGCGCGGCGCAGCGCGCGGGCTTGCACAACATCCCCGCCGTCATCCGCGAGCTCAATGAAGTCGAAGTGCTCGAGATCGCCATCGTCGAGAACGTGCAACGGACCGACCTCAACGCCATCGAAGAAGCGCAAGGCTTCCAGGCACTGATCGATCGCTTTGGCCGCACGCAGCAGGAAATCGCTGACGCGGTGGGCAAGTCGCGCCCACACATCGCCAACATGTTGCGCCTGTTGGCGCTGCCGGATGATCTGCAAGAGATGGTGCGCGACGGACGGCTGTCGTCCGGCCATGCGCGCGCGATCCTGACCGCGCCCGATCCACGCGGCCTCGCGGCGCGTGCGATCAGCGAAGGGCTGAACGTGCGCGAGGTCGAGCGCTTGGCTCAGATCGC